>JAPYNO010000001.1 GCA_028283025.1 Pseudomonadales bacterium
TGTGCTCACTCCCGAAGGGCGCGCAGGAGAAGGGCTGTAGCCGCGTTGCGTCCCTTGGCAATACGGCAAAGTATTGCCTGCTTCAGCGCCTTGCCACAGTCCTTCTCCTGCGCGCTGAATCCACGCTTATTTATGGGACAGGACACTAGCACCCTGCATCCACAAGCTGCTTGCGAATGGACTCGGCGAGTCGCGTTTGCCGCTCGCCACCGGATATTGGCGCACCGTCAGCTTGTGTGACGATGAAGCTGTCTTCAACACGCTCGCCAAGCGTAGACACGCGCGCGCTGCGAATTGTCAAGTTGTGGCTGACGAGAGTGCGCACAATCAAAGTCAGCACGCCCGGGCGTTCACGGCACTCGACCTGCAGGCTTGATGCTTCCCCATCGTCCTCTTCATCAAACTGCACTTTGACTGGCACCTTGAAGTATTGGAGTTCGCGCCTTGCACGCCTCGCCGATATCTTGCCAACGGCCTCATTGACCTGCGCTTTGTGTGCCGGAGTTTGAAGCGCGGCGACAAGTGCCTCAGTGATTGCCATGAATCGTCGCTTGGAGCGACCAAGATAGCCTTTTTCTTCGTCAAGCACAATGTAGGTGGCGAAGCAGGCGCCTCCGCGCGTCGTTGCGAGCCATGCGGCGTGAATGGAAAGCCCCATGAGGCTGAGGTGCGCAATCGTCAGCAGCATCAGTTCCGGTACGTCTCGAGTGGCGACAAAGACGAGCGTCGCGCCTTCGCCTTCAAGCTGCCTCGGTGCGTCGCGGACTGCCACAAGCGGCCCATCTTCGTCTTCACGCTGCGCGAGCAGCTCGGTAAATTCAGCGATGTGTCGCGGGTTGTGGACAAGGAAAAACTCATCAGGCGGGTCGTCCCAGATGTGCGCCGCAGCATCCGCGTTCATGCCGCCTTTGTTGAGTCGCCTCAAGGCAAGGCGCTTGGCATCACGCACCTTTTCAGCCCTGCCGGGAGACACATCCGAGCCGCGCCTGAGCATTTTGCGAGTTTCCGTGTACAGCTGACTCATAAGCGCTGCGCGCCAGCTATTCCAGAGGGACGGGTCGGTGGCAGTGATATCAGCGACCGTCAGGGTATAAAGATGATCGAGCCGCGTGCGATTATTCACGAATTGAGCAAAGGCACGTATCACTTCCGGGTCGCTCAAGTCTTCGCCTTGCGAGACCCTCGACATGACGAGATGATGTCGAACCAGCCATTCAGCGAGTTCTGTCTGCTCGGCGGAAAGCCCGAGACGCTTGCAAAACTGCACGACATCGCGTGCGCCATGCTCCGAATGATCGCCGTCCCTGCCTTTGCCGAGGTCATGGAAGAGACCAGCGATATAGAGCGTTTCGAGGCGCCGTAGTCGCTTGATGCAATGTGCGGCGATCGGGAACTGCTCGCGCGCGGAGCGGTAGCGAAACCGGCGCAGATTGCGAATCAACTGCAGCGTGTGGGCATCCACCGTGTAGATATGGAAAAGATCATGCTGCATTTGCCCCACGACATCGCCAAATTCAGGGATGTAACGTTGCAGCAGACCGTAGCGGCGCATGCGGTTCAATTGCGAGACGAGCGTGAAGGGCGCGCGCAGAAGTTCGAGGAACAGGAAAGCCACGCGAGAATTGTTGCGAAAAGCATCATCGACTTGTTTGACGGCTTGTCGCACGAGTCGAATGGTTGAAGCGCGCACGCCCCCGATGTCGGGCCTGTGTGCAAGCACTACCATCATCTCCATCATCGCCCACGGCTGCTTCTCAAAGACATCCACCTCTTTGGCAGCAAGATAGTCATCGTGAACCACGAATCTGTCATTCAGGGGGCGGATCACAGGCGCTGTATGCACGCGCAAGATCGCCTCGTCGAACTGCTGCAGCAAGAGGTCGCTCACGCCGACAAGCGCTTGCACATGTTTGTAATAGTCGTGCATGAACGCTTCGATGCGGGCTTTGATGCTGTTGCCAGGGTAGCCGAATAGTTCGGTAAGTTCTTGCTGATATTCGAATCGCAATTGCTCCTGCTTGCGGCCGACGATCATATGCAGCCCCCATCGCACGCGCTTCAGGAAGGTGTGCGATGTGCGCAAGGCGTCAGCATCGTCAGGCTCGAGGAACCTTCCTGAGGTCGGATTTTCAAGACCCTGTAGTCCAAACGAGCGTCGCATGATCCAGTCAATTGTGTGTACATCCCTTAAGCCCCCGGGAGAAGATTTGACATCAGGCTCAAGGCCGTAGGAGACATTGTCATAGTGCTTGTGGCGTTTTTCCTGTTCGTCAACCTTGGCGCGGAAGAACTTGGCTTGTGGCCAGATTTCGTCGTAGGCGAAGAGATTGCCGAGTTGCTGATCAAGTTCAGGGGCACCTGCAAGCTGTCGGCGTTCTAAGAGCGAGGTGGCGATGGTGAGGTCATCGGCGGCTGCGCTGCGGCACTCCTCCAAAGTGCGAACGCTATGTCCAATCTCAAGTCCAAGGTTCCACAGCGAACAGACAAACTGCTCGATTTCCTCAGCAAACGGGGCAATGTCGGTTTCCGAAACCACGAGTACATCGACATCGGAGTGTGGATGCAATTCGCCTCGCCCGTAGCCGCCGACAGCGAAGAGGCCGAGCGTATGGCTTGCGAGGTGCGACCAGTCAACAGCGTCCCATAGTCCGAGAATGCACTGATCGACGCATATGGCGCGCTCACCGAGCAGGGTCCCGACCTCGACACCGGCACGAAACTGCTCGTGCAAAGAGCGGTCGTGCGCGGCGATGTGCTCGCGTTGGCAACCGGGTTCAGTTGGCGCGGTCATGCTGATGGCATTGGTCATGCACCCAGTCAGCCATTGACGGGGTGGCGATTTCAAAACTCGTGCCAGATTCCACAAGGATGCCTCGTTGCATGAGCGCTTCGGCAAATGCAAGCCCCTGTTGTGGATCAAACGGAAAATCGCCATGCACGCCGTGCCGCTCGATCACCCGCTTGCACAGGCTTGCGAGCTCACGGATTGTGTTGATCGAGCGTGTTTCACGCAGCGCATCAAGCATTCGAAGGGTCAGTGCCTGATCTTGCGCAAGCAGTGGAGCATTGATGCGCGAGGCGTAATAGTGCGCGCGACTTTCGTCTGACTTTTGTTTGATGCGCCCGAAATCAGCACGTTGCAGGTCTCCATCCACATCCTCAATAAGCAATTCGTCGCGCAGTGCCTTTTGCGCACGATTGAGGTGTCGTGGCCAGCCAAATGATAATCTCGCGACACGGTAAGCAGCGTCTTCGTGGTCACCCGTCGCGCCAATGGTGTTCAGCATGTTCATGGTCGAGTCAACACACTCTGCGAGTGCCATCGCGCCCATGTGTTGAGTTGCGTCTTCCGCAAGGCGAGACATGCCAGGAATGCGTTCAATGCGTCTTTGCGTTTGGCTGAGTCCCGTCAGCAACACCACGCAAGGCCAGCCAATACCTTTCGCATGGAGCGTTTTGATAAAGGGGTTGAACTTGTCACCCATTGAATGGGCTTCGTCGATGTGAATGACGATATCGGTTGATTTTGGGATTGCACCGAGCCCGCCTTCTTTGAGAATTTGAGCAAGTCGGTCTTTGCCGATCAGTGAGAGGGCGATTTCGGCGACTTCCTTTGCTATTTCGGCGGGCTTATTGGCGGCGGCAGCCGCTTCGTGAACGGCAACAGCCAGGCTTTCCTTGTCGAAATCGTCAGATTCTGAAAATCTTGTAAAGAGCGTGCGCTCGCCTGATATCTGCGATAAATGATCCGCGAGCGATGTCTTGCCGCATCCGGGGGCGCCTTGGTAGATGCGAAAGACCGCTTGAGATTTTTGCCGCGCAGTGTCAAGCGCTTCATTGAAGGAAGCTATTTCTGCGGTTCGTCCAGCAAAGAAAGGCGCAACATCGCGGTCGCTCAGGTGTAGCCTTTGTGCCAGTTGCCGATCAAATGTCACGTCGTCACCCCGCGAGGGCAGGTGCTTACAGTCTATGTGGGGAATAGGTTTTTCTCAACAGTGTGTGTTGCCAAAAGGCATGTCAGGATAAGAGAGATCAGATGAGCTCGGACAGGAAGATGTGCGCCGGTGCCACTCGTATGCCGGTCGCGGTGCGGTAGTGCTTGCGGCCCTCGGCGGCGATTTGCCACGCTTCGGCCTTGGGGAACTTGTTCTTCAGGTACTTGAGACCTCTTGCAGGGTCGCCAAGTCTCCGCGACCCTTTATGCTGACAGGCTAGGGCGTGTAACACGCCCTAATTCATAGCAGGAACAGACGAGAGCACTTTTATGCGCATAAAAGTGCTCCGTATTGACATTTTTCTGCGCATAAAAGTGTTTTTGAGTCTACAATCCTCCTCTTCACCATCATCGCTTCAAAAACGATACATGGAACGGCTCCTTACCGAAAAGCTGATTGCTTGGAAGAGCCAGTCGAGTCGCAAGCCTGTGCTCCTCGACGGTGCTCGCCAAGTTGGAAAGTCCTATCTTGTCGAACACTTATTCGGCAAGCGATGCTTTGCGCAAGTTCATAAGCTCGACTTCATGCAGGAGCCCGGACTTGCAGAGCTTTTCGCCGATGGATTAAATCCAAAATCGTTCATTTCCAAGCTAGAGATTCGGCGAAACACTGGCGTCAACCTTGCTAAGGATCTTATTTTCTTTGACGAAATAGGCGAATGCCAATCAGCGGTTGACTCTCTCAAGTACTTTGCCGAAGAGTTGCCGCAGGCCTTCGTGTGCGCATCGGGTTCGAGCATCGGACTGCTTGGCTCCTTTCCGGTCGGTAAGGTCGAGTTCATGGAACTCTTCCCCATGACTTTTGAAGAGTTCGTCATGGCTGACGGAAATCGAGGACTGATTGAGGCGTTTCGTGAGCAGCGCCGGAACGCACAAGTCCACTCCTCGCTCTGGTCAATGCTGCTCGACTACTACTTTGTGGGCGGCATGCCCGAAGCTGTGCAAGCTTGGTTTGATGGCAAAGGCGAGTTACTTGAGCGTTGCGAACGAGTCACGCGCATCCACGATGCGCTCATAGCTGGCTACCAAGTGGATTTTGGCAAGTACAGTGGGAAAGTCCATGCCGGGCATTTGCAGTCGGTGTTTCGCAACATTCCTCGCCAGTTATCCAAGAATCTCGATGGTTCTGTGCAGCGATTCTTGTTCAAGGGCGTTGTGGAGAGGAAAAAGCGATATGCGGAACTTCGCGGCCCTATCGACTGGTTGGAAAAAGCCAAGCTGGCTTCAAAATGCCACACCCTGGACTGCCGTCCTGCGCCGCCGCTTTCGGCTTTGGCGAAAGACAACATGTTCAAGCTCTTTGTGTTTGATCTCGGCATCCTGAGCCGGTTATTGGACATGGGCTACGCCGAGCATCAAGCACAGAAGATCGCCTACAAGGGATTCATCGCAGAGAACTTTGTTCAAAATGAGCTACGCGCGCAGGGGCGCTATCCGACATATGCTTGGCAGCAGGCCCGCAGTGAGGTTGAGTGCCTGCTCAAGACCAAGAACGGCGAGATCATCCCAGTTGAAGTCAAGAGCGGTGAGCGAACACGGGCGAAGAGTCTTCGCTCTTACATCGAGCGCTATGCGCCTTCGCGCGCTCTTAAATTGATTGGCGGTTATTCAGCGGATGCAGGTGATCGGGGCACTATGGTCTGGCCGCTGTACGATGCGGGGTTTTTACATCGGCTGTAGGTTCGCAAAGCCCAACGAAGCTATCAACACAGTTCGGCAAAGCTCTTCAATTTAAGGCGAAATCGGTGCTGGTGCGCCCATGCGTCTTTGATTTTGTCGGCCCCATCGATGTCGATCACGCCTTGCTGAATCATGGAAACTACGAGATCTTGAGTTGAGAGAATTCTGAGCCTTGAATCAGTGAGGCGTGCCTGCTTGACGGCTTGGTTGTCGTCAATCGCAAGTCCGTGCGGTCAACCCGCAGAAAATTGATGAGCACCGAGGCATCGGCGACCACGGTCTTTAAGCGGAATCGGCTTTGCTCGCGTTTCACCCCGTGCGGGCAACTTCAGACAAGCGCAATAGCTCGTCCCCAGGTATTCTGAGGGCGCTGCTGAGTTCGAGCACTCGGCCGCGCGAGATTTCTTCACGGCGGTGTGCCTCAATAGCAAGATTGGCGATCTCACTTCGCAGCTCGCGATCCCAATACTTCGGCTCTTCTGCATCTTCCATGTCAGGAGACATGCCGAGCACCTGAAGGACTTGTCGGCCAAACCCTTGTTGCCTCAAGAGCTTGGGAGATTCCTTATGAGATACGAACCCAAGGCTTTGCAAGCGAAGCAGCGCGGCTCGATAGCCCACGCCGAAATGGTGCGCAAGCATTGCCACATCCTTAAAGTTGATCTGCTGTGAGCCGGGTGGAGGTCGCAGGGAAGCATTGGTGCGGTCGTTGTTTGCCACATTGAAAACGGTCAGTTCTTGCCGCAAAGGCATGCCCTTATCGAGATTGCGTAGCGCTTCGTACATTCCATTTCTTGGCATAAGAAACGCGGCCGCAAACGCATTGGCGCGCTTTTCTATCATTTCTTCCGAATTTACCGTCTCGGAAACGGCGACATTGCGGTCACGGTCGAACAGCGCATGAGCGTATTCGTGAGCATAGGAAAATCGCTTACGACCTCTCGCATGGGATGAATTCACCAAAACAACACAGCCAATGCTCGAATGTCGGACAAACATCCCCGACATGTCGCTTGGCAACGCAAGGCTCGCAGCCCATATGCCTTGAGATGCGATCAATTCCGAGATTTCCACGATAGGAGCGTTGCCAATGCCAAGTCTCCGTCTTTCTTGAGTAGCGGCATCTTCGCCCTGGGATACTGCTTGGCCTGAAGATCGAGGCGTAGGAAATTCATAGTTCGGCGCGGCTAATCGCGGTTCTGTGCCGAGAAGATGCTTCAGTAGAAGTCCGTCGCGGCATAGGTTTACGCAACGAGCAACTTCCTCCCGTGCGCTAGGATCGTGCTTGAGGGTTGGTGCGGCGCGATGTAGCACGAGTAGCACATCTTGATCATTATGGCTCGGATTTTCTGGTAAGAGGTCCGACACGGAACACAGAAAAAGCGCCGCAAGCTTGGAGAGCTCAAGGCTCGACACTGATCGGTTCCCCGCTTCAATCTGAGTGATGGCAGTGCGAGGTACGCCGATAGACTGAGCAACTTCTTGTTGACTGAGTCCGCTTGCTTGACGTGCGGAGCGAAGTTTGTGATTGAGATCGAACGTTTCCAATCCTGTTCCCATCGGACGGTAGGTGTCAATGCTTGATGGGTCGTATTTTCGAATATCGAACTAACATTGTCAATTATTAGAAATTTACGTTTGGAAAACGAACTCACTTTAGCGGAGAATTAGGCAGACGTTTCAAAATGGCACGACGATCTCATCGCCCAGAAATCTAGCTGCGCCTGCTTCCCTGCTTAGCGTCAACACCTACTCTGGCATTCACCCGCTAGATTGGCGAGTTGCTCCGTATTCAGCCATCGCCTTCACTGTTGTGAATCATCTAAAGCTTTCAGAAAAAGCTAACTTGTACGTAGAACTGATCGGAGTCTTTCTATGAATGGAATATATGCGTGGGTTGATTGGTTTCAGGACCTTACAAAGAAGGTTGCTGATGGAACGCCCGAGCAGCTTGCGAAGCGTGCGAAACAAGTGAAGTTAATTGATCAGGGTAGCAAGCCCCACCGGCTTCTTCAGTATGGAGACGACAATATTGATCCCTTCTCGTTCGTATACACCATATCTGCGAAGCGCGGCAATGAGAGTCAATCGCGCATCGTCCATAGCATTTCTGAAGAATTCGACTTGCAAGCCGAGTTTCCCGTTGAACTGGACGACGCCTTCTACTTTCCACGAGGCGATCCGCGTAACACGTTCTTTCATAAGGATGGCGCCGGAAACCCCGAATTACTCTGGAGACTCTTTCGCCATGCTGTACTAGGGGTGGAGGAGGTTCGAGGGGAGGATTTTGACCACGCGCTCAAAATTGGGAATGTGGCTATCAAAAAGCTCACACAAACACTCTTTTTGATCAACCCGAAGGAATTCTTACCTTGCGACGATGCGAATCGGCCTTACATGGGCGCGGATCTGCCAAATAATCTGAGTTGGAATGACTATAGGCACGGAATGACAAAACTACGTGAGGCATTTCCTGAGTGTGAGCCATGCGAGATAAATCTGTTCACATACTCGACTCACTCCAAAGAGCTGAAGCCAAGCAGTGAGGTCTTCCAAGTGAGTACGGATATTTTCTTCGATGACACGGATCATTGGGAAGAGTTCAAAAGCAATAGCTGGGTATGCGCACCAGGATTGGCGTACAACGTTCCGTTTGGAGAGGATCTTCACGATAAGGTGCCCTACCAATTGGAGAAACCTGAACGAGGCGACATAGTGCTGGTGCGCGGAGGTGGAGAAGGCAAGGGAATCGGTGTCGTCTGGCGCAATGATTATAAGAGCAGCTTGAAGATGGACAGCAAGGTGCATGTGGTCTGGCTGAACAAGAGTCGAGCTTCGCTAGGCGGCAAGTCGGCTGGCAGTCATCATTTTTCCCGGGCTCCTGGAATTAAAGAGGTTTTTCGTCAACTGCCAGCCTATCAACCAACCTTCGCATTGCTAGGAATCAATGGCGGTGACGACATCAAAGCCGCTCCAACAGCGAGCCAGCCGCTCAACCAAATCCTCTATGGCCCGCCCGGTACGGGAAAGACATGGCAGACGGTGAACCTCGCACTCCAAATCGTTTGTGGACGCTCGGAAGATGATCACGGCCGCCTTAAAGCATTCCAAGACCTTAAGTTCAACCAAGAAGACCTGTCTGGCAACATCGCCATGGTCACCTTTCATCAAAACTTCGCCTATGAGGACTTTGTGGAGGGTATCCGTCCGGTCCTTGACCGAGAACAGGAAGGCTTGCGCTACACGCTCCATAAAGGGCTGTTCCAGCAAATCGCACATGCCGCTCGCGAGCGACCGGAGGAAAACTTCGTCCTCATTATTGATGAAATTAACAGGGGAAACATTGCGCGGATCTTTGGTGAGCTCATTACGCTCATAGAGGATAGTCGGCGAATTGGCAATCCAGAAGAAACCGAAGTCACACTGCCGTATTCCAAGGAGAGCTTTGGCGTTCCCAACAACCTCTATCTGATCGGCACTATGAACACCGCTGATCGTTCGATCCAGTTGCTTGATACAGCGCTACGCCGTCGCTTCAAGTTCGTTGAGATGATGCCCGATCCATATCATCAGGATATGGCGGAAATCGAAGGTCTCAAATGCGGTCAGATGCTCAGTTCGATGAATGAACGGATCGCTGTCCTATTGGATCGAGAACACCAAATCGGACACACCTATCTGCTGGGTGTGAAAGACATGGCTGAACTCAGCGATCGGTTCAGAACACAGATATTCCCACTCTTGCAGGAGTACTTTTTTGATGACTGGTCGAAGATCAAGAAAGTGCTCGGCAAGAGTCCCTTTGTCGTTGATAAAGAGATTCGAGACGGCCTTGTTGAAGATAATTCGACAGATGACGAACAGCGGATTTACGGGCGGCTTGCCGATGACAGTCCCGAGTGGAAATCCCCAGACGCCTATCGAAAAATCTACGACACGAACACGAATACGGCCGGGTGAAGCGAACTCCTCTCATAATCCGGGAGTACGATGAGATACCCATAGAGGGGCAATTGACCCGGGCAGACATTGAGGAGCTCAGCAAGTTCGATCGTAAAGTGTTCAAGGTGCGAAACGGGAACCTCGCTGCAAACAATCATGTCGGAATCATCACGACCAGCAGCGGCGCGGTTCTTGAGATACTACCGAAGGTCGATCTTCAAGAAGAGGATGATGGCGAGCACGAGCACACGAGACGTGTGTTCTTGCAAATGCTCAGGTGCTGGCGAGGTCTGTCAGCGCGACTCCCGCCGAGCGACATCCGAGCACTGTCACGGTTTCCGATGCTTGAGGTGTTTGTGCGGCAGTTTCTCGAACGTGTCACTGAGATTGCTCGGCACGGCCTCGCTCGACAATATCGAAGCGTTCAGGACAATCTGCCCTACCTTCGTGGCAGGATTGCTTTCGCCGAACATATCCGCGAGAACCTAGTGAACAACGCCCGGTTCCATGTGGCCTTTGATGAACTGACCAGCAAACGGGCGGTCAATCGCCTCATTCACACGACGCTCACTCGACTGTCTCGGTGGGTTCAAGAGTCGGGGAATCGCCAGTTGCTGCGCGAGGCGCTTGTCAAAATAGCCGAGATTCCGCAATCTACGAATATCCACGCTGACTGGCGTGAACACGATGTGGACCGATCAATGCCGCACTACGAAGAGGCCATGGCATGGATTGGGCTATTCCTTTTTGACCAAGGTCTAGCGACTTATTCGGGCAGTCACCAGAACCTCTCTGTTTTATTCCCGATGGAACAAGTCTATGAGCACTTTGTGACCGACTGTTTTCGTCGCTATCAGCGAGCATACCGAGTCAAGTCCCAAGGACCGCAGAAGTTCATTGCATCGCTTGACGGTCAAGCTGCCTTCAAATTGATGCCAGATATTTCGCTCATTCGTGGGGATGCGGTGTCTTTTATTCTTGATGCCAAATGGAAGCGAATCGATGCCGCGCGCGACTATCCTAAGCACGAGATTGACCAAGCAGACATCTACCAACTCTATGCTTACGCGAAGCGTTACCAATGCCCCGCGGTCGCTTTGATCTACCCAAGAAATAGGCATTTCCAGCAACATATCACTTACAGGCTTTTCGATGGTATCAGGCTACTGGCTATTCCCTTTGATTTGACACAGCCGGAAGTCTCGACCAAGCATATCGTGAAAGAGTTGCAAGTCTCCTGTCACCATTCCGAAAAGAAGTACAACGCTTGGTGATCTTTGGTTAACCCTTTCTTCACCTTTTTGGCAACACCCGCATGGAAAAGCGCAGCGTCGCGCTTTCTCTTGCCTCATCTTTAGCAGTGACTGCAATGACCGCCGGGCGAACGTGACATCGTGTGCGCTTGGGGTACCGTTGAAAGTTAGTGAATTGGTATCGAAGCTGAGCCAAGCGGGGTGTCCTGAGGCTGAATAATCAAAGAAAATGCCTTCACTGGGACAGTGGTGCGCATAGCGGTATCCAATCTTGGGAAGAGGATACGTCAGATTGGTGAGAAGAAATGGAGATGATTAGGTCGGGCTTCTGGCTACGGCCGTGATTTTAACCTTACTTAACCTGAAGATTGTATATAGCTGGGAATTATATGGTCATTGTCAACAACCAGGTTCTAACCCGTCGTTACCATTGAACCTTATTCTTTGCAGTGATTCCAGACTTGCTGATTGACATTGGAAACTCACTAGCTCGTGTCCTGCGAGATGTTGGCGACGCTTTCCCCCTGAATAGAATGTTATGTAAGTCGGCTTCTTGCATTTGAACTTGATATCGCACTGGCAACTCGATTGAGCCACTATACGCATATTGGGGTGCTCAAGATATCTTTTCCCATGTTCAGTCAGCTTGTCGAGATCGACCGTCAGCCCAGTGCTCGACCAAGTGCTTGATCCCCACTCACACTGTGAGCTGGCAGGACTGTCGAGATATGCCGCTTTGCACGCATCGGCACTGCCGAGAATGTACTCACATGCGGGTATTTCATCGGCATATGCTGAACCGGGTCGCAACACCAAGACTGCTGTCAGTGCAACCAGAAGAAAACTGAATTTTGAGGACAGTTTCTTTGCTGATAGTTTCATGGTAACTCTCCTCAATTTCCCAACTCAATCTTGAGGTTTACTTGGGAGAAGTATACATCAGGTTGGTGAGAAGAAGGTGAGATGATAGGTCGGGCTTCTGGCCACGGCCGCGATTTCAAACTTTTTGTTTTTGTTGAGACGTTTGTAGGGCGGTGGTTCACCTGCCCTTAAATTCAGCATCCCGACGATCAAAGAAACTCTGAATGCCCTCCTTGAAATCTTCAGTGTGCGAGAGTGTTTTCTGGATGCCATCAGAATCGTCAATACACGCCTGCTCGCCTTCGAGCAGGTACTTGCGTGCTAATTTGCGGGTTGCTCGCACAGCCAACGGCGCGACCTTGTTGATTTCTTCAGCCAATGCAATTGCTCGGTCTAGTTGTTGCCCAACTGGCACCACTTCCTGCACGATGCCGATGCGCAACGCTTCGGCAGAATCAAATTTGCCAGCCGTGAGCAGCCAGCGCATGGCGTTGCCCCAGCCGGCTCGTTGCACAAAGCGAAAGATACCGCCACCTCCCGCCACAACAGCGCGTGCTGGCTCCATTTGAGAGAAGGTGCAGTTATCCGCTGCGACAACCATATCGCATGCCAGCATCAATTCAAGACCTGCGGTATACACAATTCCCTGCACGGCACAGACAACTGGTTTGTTGCGGCGGGTGGTTGCCAATAGGTCGTAAGGGTCAACGTCGTAGCCTTGAGTGAACTTGTCGCCTGAGCCAAAGGTATCAGCTGAAAAACTTGTCATATCTGCACCAGCGCAGAAATTATGACCCTTGGCAAAAAGAACGCCGGTCCACAAGTCGCCATCCTGTTCGAGTTGCTGCAAGGCATTGGCATAATCTTCCAACATGCCTGCGGTTATCAAATTAAATTTTTCAGGCCGGTTAAGGCCGATTAAGAGATTTTTTCCGTGCACTTCAACGGTGACTTGGCCGCTTGATAGAGTTTTTTGCATCCTGGGAGCCTGCGCCGCGGCTACTAGGCCTCACTGCGACTCTGGTGTCCACTCGAGCGCCAAGTCCTCTGGATAGGGCATACCGAGTTCTGGATAGCGGATTTTATAGTCCGTCTTCACTCTGAAGTCGGGTGCCCTGCGCAACCACTCCTTGACGGCAAGCCTGAGTTCACGACGAGCCAAGTGTGATCCCGCGCACCGATGAATGCCCGCCGCAAACGCAAAATGTGGGTTTGCTCCACGATGAAAGTTGATCTCTCCTGGCTCTTCAAATGCCTTCGGATCATGGCTCGCATAGGTGTGAATCACGGCAATACGATCGCCCTCCTTCATCTCGACTCCGCGAAAAACAATGTCCTTGCGCACATAGCGATGGGAAGCAATCCATGAGTGGTAACGCAACAATTCTTCTACTGCAGCAGTGATCAGACTCGGATCCTTGATCAATTCCTGCTTTCTCGTCGGATGGGTGCCCAGAAACGCAAATATATTCATGAGCCCAGCGGTCACTGTATCGAGACCCGCAACAAACAACAGCATGCACATATTGAGCAGGGTCTGCGCGTCTATGGGTTCTCCATCAACCTCAGCTTGGGTCAAGCTTGTGATGATATCGTTCTGAGGTTGTTTGCGGCGCTCAGCGATCACACCCCTGAGCATTTCAGCAACGTTTTCCTTCGCCTGTAAGGCGCGTTGGTAATCCTCACCCAAAGAGAGCCACTCCTCCTCCCATCTGACAAAGGTCTCTTGCCGCTCCATGGGCAGCCCCATCATTTTCATAAAGACCGTGGCGGGAAAAGGCCTGGCAAAATCACTCAGGAACGAGGCGGTTTCCCCCTTGGCCATCATATTGTCCATAAATTCTCTACAGCTACTCTCTACCGAGTCACTGAGTGCCTCTATTGCCTTCGGCGAGAATAGTGGTGCTAGGATAGCGCGATATTTTGCATGGTCGGGCGGGTCGAGCTCGACAGGTATCTGCTTGTACGGCCTGATGGGCGTGCCACCCGGGTAACCAATGGTTGTGGTGAAATAATCGGTTTTCTGCAAGGCTTCCCGTGCTCCGTCCGCACTAGACACCACCCAGAATCCGGGCACGGGAATATAAGTCTTGGCTTCCTCCCGGTTCAATTCGTAAAAGATCTCAGGGGTTTGCTTTCGAACCTCCTGCATCAGCTCGAAGGGATCATCAGTGTAGCTCGAATACGACGAAACAGCAGGAATCACCAAGTGATGGGGAACGTGGCTGGGTAGCTCTGCCAAATCTTTGGCTTCAACGGCTAAATCTAACATAGTAGTATCCTCTCGTTATCTTCTCGTTCAGCACACAATTGACTTAGCAACTGATGCCGCTCGGAATTCTATCAGGATTATAACAACGGACTGTGCGAGGACATGCGTTCGTGCGCTAGACGCTGATACGGCAATCAGTGTGATGGAGCACTCGTTCCCTAGCTCTTGATCCACTCCAACAGCGACAGCCAAGTTCCATCTGGATCATATATATCGCAGTATTTGCTGCTCAAGGTGTCTGACACGACCATCACAGATGGCTCCGTCACCCTATGTCCCGCTGCCCTGACGCGCTCAACACACTCTTCAATACCTTTGATAGAAAGTGCGATGCGAACCACTCC
>JAPYNO010000010.1 GCA_028283025.1 Pseudomonadales bacterium
TCTACTAAACCCGGCGATCCAATTCCACATGTTCCGGAATCTTTCTTCAATCCTATCAATAGGTTATGCGCCGAAAAAGGGTTTTTCAAGACCGACTATACTAAGGTAATCGCGAATCTTCGGACAGTTTAATGAACTCTGAACAATTTCAACAACCTAAACCGGACTCCAAGAATTATTCAGATCTCATCCATGATATAGAGAAAGGAATAATCAAGGTGCCAAAGTTCCAACGCGAATTTGTTTGGAGTCTTGACAAGACTGCCGAACTCTTGGACAGCATTCTGAAAGGCTACCCAATAGGAACATTTATTCTCTGGCAGACAGATGAGCGAATCAACGATATCAAGAACATCGGGAATCTTGAGCTTCCAGAAACACCAGAAGGCAGTAAAGTTCAATATGTGCTTGATGGTCAGCAACGGATAACGTCACTTTATGCGGCACGTCTCGGTGCGGAAATTCAGAAAACAGGAGAAAAGCGGATTACTGACTATAAACGTATCGTCGTAAATCTCGATGAGGAGTTAGGCAAAAACGATGACCAAATCATCACAGCAGAACCAACCGGAGATAAGCACATCTCGCTGTCTGATGTTTTGAACTTTAACTATAGAAAAATTAAAGAGTTGGAGGAACGCTTCAATAAAGATGAATTGGACTTGATCTACTCCTACTCGAAAGCGTTCGAAAAATATGATTTCTCGATAGTCGTCTTACGTAAGGAAGATATCGATTCAGCTATTGAAGTATTCACTCGTATCAATACAGGTGGGCAGACACTTACGCTCTTCGAGATCATGTCCGCAAAAACTTATGATCAAGAACTGGGATTCGATATGCAAGCCAAATGGGAAGGTTTCATCGAAGAACTGAAAGAGACGAAGTACGAAGGCGTATCTAACACTGTCGTTTTGACCTTGCTCTCCTTGATCTTGAGCCCAATCAAGGAATGCAAGAGAAAGACGATTCTGAAGTTGAGCAAAGAAGAGATTATTGAAAATTGGGAAAATGCGATTACAGCACTAAAGGAGAGTATCGACTACTTTCGGACCACGTATCGAATTCCAGTTTCGCAATTGTTGCCTTATGACCTCTTGTTGGTACCTTTTGCCTACTTCTTCTTTCACAAAAAAGATAAACCAAGCCCAGAACAACGCAAATATCTAGAAGAGTATTTCTGGCGAATGTCTCTATCATCTCGATATTCGAGTTCGACAGAGACCCGGCTTGCACAAGATATTAAGCGAATAGATCAGATCCTGAAAAATAAGCGTCCGGAATATAGCGACATAAAAGTTAATCTCGACTCCCCTCAGACGCTCATTGACACGAATTTTAGAGCTAGCAACAGTTACTGCAAGGCGATACTTTGTCTTTTGGCGTATCAAGAGCCAAAGGATTTTCAAGACAACGGAAAAATCAACCTTGACAACTCGTGGCTACGAGTTGCAAATAGCAAGAACTATCACCACTTCTTTCCAAAGAAGCATCTTGAAAAAAAAGGAGTTGAGAACAGCAATAGCCTTGTGAATATCACCTTTGTCAGTGACCGCTTGAACAAACGCAAGATCGGGGCGAGCGCACCTTCTAACTATGTAAATGCGTTCAAAGAGGAGAATCCCGATATCAAGAAGTCTCTCAATTCCCATTTCATAGAGCTCAGCTTTGGTATTGATAGTGACGATTACCGTGAATTTTTGGCAGCGCGCGCCAAGCGCATTTATGACGAACTAAAGGCGCGCATTGACTTGAATCACAGAAAACCTCCAAACGAGGAGATTCAGGAGTTGGTCGCGGCTGGCGAGAGCGACATCATTGAGTACAAATCTACTCTTAGGCATGACTTGCGAACGGGATCCGTAAATAAGAAACTCGAATACGTCGTCGCCAAAACGATTGTCGCGTTTCTCAACACAAATGGTGGGGACTTACTCATCGGCATTGATGACAAACAAAATGCGATAGGTCTATCCCGTGATTTGCAGACGCTTGACAACGTTGATAAGTTCGGACGGCATCTTAGCAGTCTGATCAAGAAATATATCGGGGCCGACTACTCCAAACACGTTAGGTGGACATTTCATGATTATGACGACGTTCAAATTTGCCGCATACGGGTCGACAAGAGCAGCAAGCTGGCTTTTACAAAGATTGACGGCAAACAAGAATGTTTTGTCCGGTCAGGCCCTTCATCGCAACCTTTGAGTCGAGAAGAACAAAGCAGCTATGACAAAGAGCTCCGGCGAGACTGAGCCTAGGCGGCAAGAATAGTCCTGCATCGATTGTGACTCACGAGCCTAATTCCTTGGGGAGGAAAGTTCCGATATGTTTTTGAGCCCGCACAGTAACCCCATCGGACTTACCAATCTCAAGCTGTCAAGACGTTGCGGTTTAAGGAGAATCATATGTACTACACGCCTCTCACATTCGCCGACTCCCTTGTGTGTTTCGCTGTTCGAACTCCGGCTGACCAAACTCTTAGCCCAGCTTGTGGCGACAAGTACTTCATGCAAATAGTGTCGAGGATGGGACGCGACATGGTGGCTGCTGAAAAAGCCTGTGAACGCACAGGGTAATTCGTCACACTTGACGAAACCTCCACAGCATAGCCGCTATCAGAACAGCCCCCGATCTTCTTTCTGGTTTCAAGCAAGCACATCACGAACACCGGACGGTGCAGATTGTGCGCCACGCCATTCTTCGATCAAACTGTCGAACGATGGCAACCGCAGCCGATAGCGTGTATGGCGCCGTTCCCCCTGCCGGATCAATATGCCCATCTCCACCATTGCGGCTAACTCTCTGGTGATGCTTGATGTAGGCGCCTTGCTGATCTTGCGATAATTATCGGCGCTCAGCCCGCCTTTGAATCCCTCCGGTTCGGCATCGAATAACTTTTTGAGCACCTTGTTCTGTCGTTCGTTCAGTTGCTTGCCGAACTGGTCAAAGACACGGGCTTTGGTCAGCACTACAGCCAGGATGCGCTCCCCTTGAGCTTGGGCATCCATAGCCGTCCTCGCGAACCACTTGGCCCATTTGGTCATACTGCCCCGGCCAACCTGCGCAGCATTGAGGGTGCTTCCATAGGCTCTCCTGTCTTGCAAGATTTGCGCTGCCAAAGGCAGCATCGTCGGGCGCTTGAGCATTCTGGCCATTGCTTTTTCAGCAACGGCCCGACCAATTCGTCCATTGCCATCTTCAAACGGATGGATAGACTCAAACCGGACATGTGCTTCTGCCGTCACCGCCAAAATGGGTTTTAGCGGTTGAGTCGTTGCTTGGTTGAACCACTCCACAAACCGGCGCATCTCTTCAGGCATATCTTTAGCGAGCGGCGCTTGGTAGTGAATAGTCTCACTGTCAATTGCCCCACCGGAGACGATCAACATATCGTCTTCGTTTTCCCGATACCCCCCGACAACATCCAAGTCGCGTCTGTCGGACATCAGCATTCGGTGCCAGTCGAACAAAGTTTCGTGGTCAAGAGGCTGATCGAAGTTCCGGTACAGCGATATCATCATTTCGACAACGCCTTCTTCCTTGTCGTGCCGCCTGCTGTTCCGACGAAGGCCGAAACGACGCAACAAAGAGTCTTGTATGGAGTCACGGTCTAATATTTCGCCTTCAATGGCGGATGTAGTCAACGCCTCACGGGTCAACCACGCCACGCGAAGGTCGTCCTGCGTGCGTGCGTCTACTTTCTCCAAAACGATTTTTTGGGCAGCCATTCCCTTGATGAATTTCCGTTCGGCGGCATCCAAGCAACCCTTGGCTAAAGTAAAGTTTGGCCACCCCTGCTGCTGCCAAACCCATCTGGCTTTTGAGACCATCGCCCGCACACCTCTTGCGCCGTGAGTAATAGACCGAATTCTATTACTCACTTGGTGCCGATATCCATCAATACGGCTATGCAGACTTAAATATGGTCGGAGGCGGTTTGGAGGTTGACATAATCATCCTTATCGGGACAATTATGGCCCTTGTTCGCTCGCAGGACGGTGAAATGTCCTGATCGAGACAACACTTACCAAACGCATGTCAAGACCATGTGCTTCAAGTAAAATATCTGCTCATGTACACCCACGCACCAACCCCAACGCTAGCGAAGGAGAATGGTGCGTACTACACACCTCTCGCAGTGGCTGACTCCCTTGTGCGCTTCGCTGTCCGCACTCCGGCTGACCGACTTCTCGACCCGGCTTGCGGCGATGGACGCTTCATCGCGCTTCATGCCAATAGTGTCGGGGTGGAACGCGACTTAGTAGCTGCCGAAAAAGCATGTGAACGCGCGCCAAATGCCAAAGTCTATCGTGGCGATTTCTTTCATTGGGCCGAGACCACCCATGAACGATTCGATTGCGCTGCGGGCAACCCTCCATTTATCCGCTATCAACTCTTCGCTGGGGAGACGCGAGGACGGGCGCTACGCTTTTGCCGGAGTCTCGGCGTCTCTTTCTCTGGTCTGACAAGCTCCTGGGCTCCGTTCCTTGTGGCTGCCGCTGCTCTCCTGCGCCAAGGAGGGCGTCTGGCATTCGTTGTACCAGCCTCCATCGGCCATGCGCCCCATGCCGCTCCGCTCATCGAATATCTTGTTCATCATTTCAGTACGGTGCGAATTCTTGCCGTTCGCAAAAAGCTGTTCCCGCATTTGTCCGAGGACTGTTGGGTTTTGTTTGCCGATGGCTTTGGTGGCGCAACCGAGCACATTGAGTTTATCCAAGTTGACTGCTTTAATAATTTTGAAGAGCGTCTCGCACTTGATTCGTCTAAGCTCGTGCCAGTTCGAGAATGGCGCGATCAATGGCGCTCAAGATTGCGGCCATATCTATTGGATGACGCTGCTCGCTCCCTTTACCTCAACGCAACACAATCAAAGTCTTCCGTGCGTCTTGGAGAGATTGCATCCGTAGGTATTGGATATGTCACTGGCGACAACAGCTTCTTTCATCTACGACCATCCGAGATAGAACATTGGCGTGTGCCAGCAGAGCTTATTCACCCCACCGTAAGAAACAGTCGCTTGCTACCTAGCGAAGTTCTATCATCAAGCACGGTTGAAGATTGGCGGCAATCAAACCAGCCTGCCTTCTTGCTTCGAATTCCAAAATGCGCGAATTTGCCTCCTACAGTTCAAAGTTATTTGAATTCAACTCGTGGGGAGAAAGCTCGCCGCGCATACAAGTGCCGTAGTCGGACACCTTGGTATTCGGTGCCTGATGTTCGAATCCCTACTTTCTTCCTGACGTACATGTCTGGCGAAATACCATCTTTGGTGCGAAACGATGCTGCAGCCACATGCACTAACGCCCTTCACGCTGTGCATTTGAATAATGGCAAAGATACTGATCGACTCCTTCAAAGCTGGCGTTCGCCATACCTAAAGCTTAGTTGCGAGATCGAGGGGCACCCTCTTGGCGGCGGCATGTTAAAGCTTGAGCCCAAGGAAGCCGCCAGGCTACTGATTCCTCCACCTAGACTTCTGCCTTTCGGATCGGAAGCCGAAGTCCACCGTGCGATACGCACTCTAAGAGGCTGGAGGCACTATGACTGAGACGTATGAATCAGGCCAATCTGAGCTGAACTTCAGTAGACTACAGGCATTCGGAACCGTATCGAAGCCACCATCTTGGGAGGACTCAAGACCAAGAGTGTTGATATCGTTGTGACAAAAGACGGGATTGGGCCGGTTTTGGCGGTATCGTGTAAGGGCATGACCGGTGCGGTCCGAAACCTCACAAATCGTCTTGAGGAAACCATCGGTGAATGCACAAACATTCATATCGCTTATCCCGCACTTGTATTCGGATACCTTTTCCTATTGCGTGGCAATCGCCAAAACACTAGCTCGCCAACAGACATGGTGATAAACGATGATGGGCAGCCCGTAGATGGCGTACTGCGATTCCATCAGGCACTTGGTGCTATGACCGGACGCACTGGACTGCGAAATGACATCAGCCGCTATGAGTCTATCGCTATGGCGCTTGTTAAAGTGGCTTCGCACGACGCGGGCACCCTGATACCTCAGTTTCCACCTACAGACAGTCCGGTGCATTTTGACCGCTTCTTTGAGTCGATGTATCGAAGATATGACGAACGGTTTGTCGTGAGCGCGCCACAACTCGCGCATAAGACGCGACGGAACGAATGGTCTCCTGACTCACCTGCTTTCGAAGCAGAGCCATTTAGCGGGCTTGACTATGAGCTCCGAATCAGCAGAAAAGCAACCAAGGCATATCTCCGATGAAAAACCACATGCATCCAACAAGCGAAGAAGCAGAGATTCTAGGAGACTTTGACCGGGGGGAATTGGTCAGCATAGAAGGTTTCGAGGAAGAAAGGCACGCCTCGAATCCGTGGCTCGCGAGCACTTTAGAAAGGACAAGCGCTCACCCTTCGGTATTACTCGCCGTCTCCCGCCCTCGTGCAAGTAACGACGGGTCATACGCAAGGATAGCCGTCAACAACCCATCGACGAGCTTGTCTTCACGCGGACGTTGCGCGATCGCCTGTTGCAATGAGCCGTAGTGCATTTCCAAACACTCGATCAACAGGGTTTTGATGCCCTCAAGATCAGCCTGTTCCGGGAGCGTCGAGTGGTGATACAGGTCTTCTAAGTGCCGTTCCTTCTCACCAAACCAATCACGTATACGAGTGAGATCCCATTCACCCCTTCGAATCCCCTTGTACAGCTCTCGGTCACGATCCAATACCAAATCCCCGGATGCGAGGATTTGCTCGCACTCACATGCCAACCGGACAATGTGATACGCGAATTTCGTATCAAAGCCATGAGCATCGATATCGGCTTGGCGTGTTTTCGAACCCCGTGCCTTGTCGAGCTTCTTCAGCTGCGCATACGCATACCCTCGAAACCGATGGTACGCGCCCTTGTGCAGGAACATCCGACGATGGTCACGAATGTGCTCACTCAAGGCCGTGCTATGGCGAATACAACGCCGAGGCGAGAACAACACATCGACCATGTTCGGGTTGTTCTCGGCACACAGATGCAGGTAGCGCACAAGTCCGTACATGGCAATGTCATAGGATTGCTGATCCGACGGATCATGAATGTGATGCTGCTGGTACACGTCGAACCTCGGCGGCGCAGGTCCAAAACCCGGAATATGCCCGTCAAGATGGGGGAATACCATATGCTTTGGCGGCACTGCGAACCCCACAAGGTCGATGTCGGAATTGCCCGGTGTCTCGCAACCATACGCCACCGACCCAGACATGGCTTCGAACATCACATTGTTCGGCAGCCAAGCAGGCGGTGTGATCAAACCTTGTTCGGTTAATCGAGCAGTCTGACACGGCATGGGTCGGTTCCCACTTTACAGAGACTCATATTCGCTGAGTTCGAAGGCACAACGCAATCCCAAGAGCACATCCGGCCTTTACACGAATATGTGACCTGCCGTTATATCCATCACCCGTCGGAGGCACCACGGGATGGACGGGGCGGTCGCGGAATCAGGATCGGGGTCGCAGCCGTGTACGCTTGATACGCCGCATCGTCACCCCACTTCTTGTTCGCAGAAGCATCAAGCATCCGCATCCCGCTAATGCGCGTCAGCAATAGCCAGATGAACACGGGTGATACGAGCGTCGCATACTGCCAGCCTTCGAGCACCGGGAAGGCGATGACGGCGATGCCGGTCCACAGGAGAATCTCGCCGAAGTAGTTGGGGTGCTGGCTCCAGGCCCACAGCCCGGAGGTAATGAACTTGTCCTGATTCTCGGCATGCAAACGGAATCTTCTCTTTTGTTCATCGGCGACCACTTGCACGATAAATCCGATAAGCCATAGGCAGACGCCGACAATAAGAAAACCATCCGGCGGCACTTGACGCGCCGAGGTCATGGCAACAAGGCCCGGCGCGAGCGACATGGTCACCCACAGACCTTGCAGGGTCCACGTCATGAAAAACACTGGCAGCACCGGCTTGATACTGCGGAACCGCCGATCAAACCCACTTCGGCGGACTCTGAGGGTCAGGAAGGCACCGAGCCGCAACGCCCAAATAATCGTGAGGCCACCGATCATGGCTGATCGCATGTCGAGATCATCAACAAGCGCTAATGCCAGCACGGTGAGCGTGATGAAAGTCAGCGAGCCAGTGAGGTCGTAGAAGTGCTCGCTCTGCTTGAGGTAGGCGGGTACGAACGCAAGCCATTGCATTATGAAAGCGAGCGCGACAAGGAGCGCAAAAAGCGACGTGCCAGCGGAACTGCCTGCAAACGCGATGATCGCCGCTACGATGAGCGCGAGCGCGGTGCCAACCCAAGCCATATTCGGATTCATCGAACGACCACGTTCAGTATGCGACCAGGCACATATATGACCTTGCACACACTTCCCTCCTGTAGGAATCGGCCGATATTCTCGTGCGCGTGCGCCGTTTCGAGCGCGCTGGTCTGATCCGCATCGGACGCGACTTCAACCACGCCGCGAAACTTGCCATTGACCTGCACGCCAAGCTCGACGAGGCTCGGTGCCTCCGAGACCGGTTCAAGGCTTGGCCAGGGCGAATCGATAACCGGTGTCTCCTTACCAAGTGCAAGCCACAGGAAATGCGTGATATGCGGCGCGATGGGCGAAAGCATCACGAGCAAGGCTTCTGTGGCTTCGCGGGTGGCTGCGCACGGCTCGATCTCTGCAATGGCATTGGCGAGCGACATGGCGGTGGACACCACCGTGTTGAAGTGCAGGCGGCGCCCGTAATCGTCGTCGGCCTTGGCGAGGGATTCGCGCGTGAGCCTGCGAAGCGCAAGCTCGGCCTCGGATTCTTCGCCCTGCACTGCTTGAACTTCCGTTTCGGCATTGCGCCAGCCGAGCGTCCACACGCGCCGAAGGAACCGCAAGGCCCCGGGGACGCTTTTCTCGCGCCACTCGAACGAGTGCGTCGGCGGCGCGGCAAAAATAGTCGCGAGGCGCACGGCATCGGCGCCATAGTGCGCATAGAGCTTTTCCGGGTCGGCGCCGCGTCCAGAAGACTTGGACATCTTCTTACCGTCCTTCAAGACCATGCCGATGAGCAGGAGGTGCTCGAACGGCTCGTCCGAGTCAATAAGATGCGCATCGCGCATGAGCTTGTGAAAAAAGCGCGCATAGAGCAGGTGCAAGATGGCGTGCTCGATGCCGCCGACATAGACATCGACCGGCAGCCAAGAATTCGCCTGCTTATCGATCATTGGCGCTTGCGGCTGCGGGCTCGCAAAGCGCGCGTAATACCAGGACGACTCGAAGAAGGTATCGAAGGTGTCGGTCTCGCGCATGGCCTTGCGCCCGCACTTTGGACAGTCAACATGCAAGAATTCCGGCATATCAACGAGCGGCGACTGCACACCACGAAACTCAACATCTGTTGGCAACACCACCGGCAAGTCGGATTCCGGGACAGGCACCACCCCGCACGCCTTGCAGTGAATCATCGGAATTGGGCAACCCCAGTAGCGCTGCCGTGACACGAGCCAGTCGCGAAGGCGATAGGTGATGCGGCGGCGGCCAACCCCGCGCGATTCGAGCACATCGGCGATGGCTTCAATGGCATCAGCGCTCTTGAGCCCATCAAAGCCCGGCGAATCGATAAGCACGCCGTGCGTGGTGAAGGCCGAATCGGAGAGGTCCGCCTCGTCTGCTGTTGACACGGGCGCAATCACCTGCTTGATGGCGAGGCCGTATTTGCTCGCGAACTCCCAGTCGCGCTGATCATGCCCAGGCACGGCCATGACCGCGCCTGACCCATACTCCATGAGCACAAAGTTCGCTGCGTAGACGGGCAGGTCTTCGCCCGTCAAGGGGTGCGTCGCAGTAATCTCTAGCTTGACCCCGACCTTTTCCTCGCGCGCCATGTCCGCTTCCGCCGTGCTCATGCGGCGACACGCCTTGACGAAGCGAGCAAGTTCACTTGACCGCTCTGCTTCGCGCGCAACCAGCGGATGCTCTGGCGAGAGCGCGACATAGGTGACGCCGAACAGCGTGTCGGCGCGCGTCGTGAACACAGGTATTTTCTCATCGCCAACGGCGAAGTCGATCTCAACGCCCGTTGATCGATTGATCCAGTTGCGCTGCATCGCCTTGACCTGCTCCGGCCAGTCAGGCAGCTGCTCAAGCCCTTGCAGAAGTTCGTCCGCATAGTCGGTGATCTTGACAAACCATTGCGGCATTTCGCGGCGCTCGATCTTCGCGCCCGACCGCCAGCCGCGTCCGTTCTCAACCTGTTCGTTGGCAAGCACCGTCTGCTCCACTGGGTCCCAGTTGACCATGGAGTTCTTGCGATAGACGAGCCCCTGCTCATACAACTGCAGGAAGAACCATTGTTCGCCTTTGTAATAGTCGGGTTCGCAGGTGGTCAGCTCGCGCCCCCAGTCAAAGGCAAAGCCAAGGCGCTCAAACTGGCTGCGCATGTTCTCGATATTCTGCGCCGTCCAGCGTGCCGGCGGAATATTGCGCTCGATGGCGGCGTTTTCGGCTGGCAGTCCAAAGGCATCCCAGCCCATGGGCTGAATGACCGTCTTGCCCTTGAGCCTTCGATAGCGGGCAATGACATCGCCAACCGTGTAGGCACGGACATGCCCCATGTGCAGGCTGCCGCTTGGGTAGGGGAACATCTCAAGGCAGTAGAAGTGGTCTTCCGGCGCGTGTGCGCTGCCATCGACCTCGTGGCTGCTGTGCGCCTTCCAATACGCTTGCGCCTCGCGTTCCACCTCGACTGGCAGATAGGCGGGGACTTTCATGTCGCTGTGCTTTTGTCTCCGTTGAGTCGTCAAAGCGCGCAGTTTACTAGGGAAGCTCTTGTCTGGTGATTGGCGATGTGCCGCCTTGACGCCACGCGAGCACGCCAATGGACAGGGACATGAGAACAATCAACCAAGTATGGTCAAAGCGCTTGAACGGCGTTGCACCGCGCATGAGGCCAACTTCGGCGCGCAGCACCTCGCGAGCGTCCTGTTCGAGCAGACTCAAGATTCGACCGTCCGGCGCAATCACCCCTGTCACGCCGTTGTTGGTGGCGCGGGCAAGATAGCGACCCTGCTCCAAAGCACGCATACGGGCGATTTCAAAATGCTGCCACGGCCCAATAGAACGGCCGAACCAAGCATCGTTGCTGATGGTCACCAAGAGACCTGGGTGAGCGGCCGCACTTGAGACTAGATTCGGATAGGCGATCTCGTAGCAAATGGCGATCGCCACATCGACCGACTCGCCCTGATGTGTGATGCGCAGCGGCGCTTGCTCAATTGCCCCAGGCTTGGAATGCGACATAGGCAGGTCAAAGAAGTCGATCATGCCGCGCAGCACGGACTCCAAGGGCACATATTCACCGAAGGGCACCAAGTGCCGCTTGGCGTAGACGCCCTCCGCGAGGCCGAAGCCTTGGGCCGTGTTCTGAAATACCCAACGGGCATCATCATCACGATTGTCTCGTACTACCTGCGGAATGCCGACAATGACACTTGTATCACTTGCAAGCGCACGCGCTTCAATGGTCGCGAGATAGTCGCCCGCTGCCTGACTAGACTGCGGAATAGCGGCTTCGGGTAGGATAATGAGGTCGGCATCCCAAGCGGCATCCATGAGCGAATCATAGGTGTCAAGCGAGAACGCAAGGTGCTCCGGCTGCCATTTGATCTCCTGCGGTACGCTTCCCTGGGCGAGCGCGATGCGTATTGTTTCATCTTGCTCGGTCCACTCGATTCGCCAGAGCGCGAGGCCAAGCACCCAAGGCGCAATGACGAGCGCAACGCACGCTGTCCTCGCTTGCGACTGTAATAACGCCGAAACGAGGGCGGCAACGGAGAGCGCAGAAGCAAACGTCGTCAGAAGCACACCCGCAAGCGGCGCGAAGGCTTCAATTGGCGTACCAAGCTGCGTAAGCCCAAGCAGCAACCAAGGAAATCCACTAAGTACCCACATGTGTACCCATTCGTGCAGCGTCCACAGCAGCGCAAAGGCGAGCGCCCAGACAAGCGGCGCGGCACCTTTGAAAAACCGGCTTATGAGCCATCCAAAGAATGCCGGAAGCAACGCCAAACCTGCAACAAAGAGTACGACCAAGAAGCCCGCGAGCAAGGGCGGTGCATTGCCGTACACATGGATGCTCACATAAATCCATGAAGCACCGACGCCGTACTTGCCGAGCCCGAAGAGGTAGCCACATAAGAACCCGCCAGAATTGCGCACCTTCGTTAAGCAATGCGCAAAGAGTCCGACTGCCACAAGAGATGCAAGCGGTACTTCAAATGGCGCGAATCCGAAGGGAAAGAAGGCGCCAGCACCGAGCGAAAGCGCTCCCCAGAGAGTTTTTTTCGACTTAATTAGAAGGCCCTTTGATAGCGCGCAGTTCGAGACGTAACAGGCGAATCCGCCGACTTTCCGCATTCAGCACCGTGAACTGAAGCGGTCCCATATCGACCTGTTCGTCCTGTTCAGGGACATGCCCTAAGTGACGCATCACCAAGCCGCCGATGGTTTCGACTTCATCGTCCTCCAACACAGTGCCAAAATACTCGTTGAAGTCGTCCAAGGGCATTTGCGCCTTGATGTTGAAGGTCTCATCACCCAAGGGATTGACAAAGTTCTCCTCGTTGACATCGTGCTCATCCTCGATATCGCCGACAATTTGCTCAAGGACATCTTCAATGGTCACCGCGCCGGAGGTATGACCGTATTCATCGACCACCAAGGCCATGTGCTGGCGCGAACTGCGAAACTCTTTGAGGAGCGCATTGAGGCGCATACTCTCAGGCACTACGGCCGCCGCACGCATATAGTCCTTAATATCGAATGCGTCGAGACCGCCGTTGATGGCGAGCGGCAACAGGTCCTTGGCGTGCAGTACGCCGCGGACGTCGTCCTCGTCATCGCCGATCACCGGGAAGCGCGAGTGCTTCGCCTCGATGAGCATCGGCAGCAACGCTTCAGGCGGCTGATCAACGCCCACGCATTTGAGCTGCGGACGCGGAATGAGGACATCGCGCACCCGCAAATCCGACACCTGTAAAGCACCGAACATCATGTTGAGTGCCTCGACATCGAAGATGTCCTTCTCTTCAGCTTCGCGTAGCATCTCCATGACGCCGTGCCGATTCTCTGGCGTTGACGAGAAGACTTCGCCGAGCCGCTCCAAGAGCGTCTTCGGTTCGCCTTCCGAGTTGTGCGCGGCCACTCGCTGTCTCCTTCAAATACGCGGCTGTTCGTCCGCAAATCCGAGCTTGGTCAAAATTGCGTCCTCGCATGAGGCCATATGCCGCGCCTCGACTGGTTCTTGATGGTCATGCCCCAAGAGATGCAGGACGCCGTGTACGACCATATGCGCCCAGTGGCGCTCCCCCGCCTCGTTTTCTGCCGCCTCCCGGCACACCACAGGCGCACAAATAGCGATGTCGCCGAGAATGCCCTGCTCGGGCGCGAGCATCGATGACACTGGAAACGCGAGCACGTTGGTGGCGCGCTCCTTGCCTCGGAACTCAGCGTTGAGACGATGCCCCTCTGCTTCTCCGACGACACGCAGACACAGGCTGCCTTCGATAGCTTCGGTCTTGAGCGTAGCTTCCGCCCAAGCTCGCAACTGCGCAGCGCTCGGCACATCGCTTGAGTCAACATCCGAGGATTCGGAGACTTGGACTTCGATGCTCGTATTCACTCGCTTGCCGCTTCGTGCCGGTCATACGCCTCTACGATGCGCGCAACAAGCCTGTGGCGGACAACGTCCTTCGCAGAGAAGCGCGCGTCGTGTTCTGCGCCTCATCAAGGATGATAAAGGCGTTGTTGAGCGTGCGTCCGCGCATATAGGCAAGCGGCGCAACTTCAATAAGATTCCGCTCCATGCACTTTTGCACCGTCGATGCGCCCATCATGTCGCACAGGGCATCGTGCAGCGGACGCAGGTAAGGATCGATCTTCTGCGTGAGGTCCCCGGGCAAGAACCCAAGCTTCTCGCCCGCTTCCACGGCCGGTCGAACAAGAATCAAGCGGTCAACGCGGCCGGATTCCAAGGATTCAACGGCGGCAGCCACCGCCAAATAGGTCTTGCCGGTGCCGGCAGGCCCGATGCCGAAGCAGATGTGCTCTTCGGCGATTGCCGAGAGATAGGCGCGCTGATTGGGGCCGCGCGCACGGATGAGCTTCTTCTTTGTTTGGATCGAGATTTCTTGAGATTCAAGCGCTTCTTCAACGTCGCTGACTGCTTGATGCTCTTGAAGAAACAAATGCAAAGCTTGTGAATCGAGCGCGCCGCCGTTGCCGCGCAGTTCAGCGTAGAGCCGCTCTAGCAACCGCTTTGCTTGCCCAACCGCGCCTTCGGAACCCTTGAGCGTAAAGAGATTACCGCGGTTGCGAATTTCAACCCCAAGGTGTCCCCCGATTTCGCGCAGATGCTGATCGACCGGGCCGCACAGGGCGGCAAGACTCGCGGAGTTGTCAGGTTGGAGGGCGAGCCGCGAAGTGACGGCGCCCGCTAGCGAATCGCTCAATGTGATGCTGTTGCGCCATCGCGCCGCCCTTGGGGGGAGATAGGATACGCGAAGCGTGGAGATTTGCAAGATGCGTCAAGGTCATTGGCTTACGCTGTGCTGCCGAAGCGCATTATTCACCCGCTCATTCAACTTCAGTTCCAAGTTGATCGCGTGCGGTCTATGGGGGGAAGCAAGTGCGGCTTGAAGTCGCGAGGCAAAATGACGGTCAGCGAGAAATAACTGCTCGATGCGATGCACAATCGTCATAAACGCATCGCTCGGATGCCTGCGCTTGTACTTACGCCGAAATCCACCGCTTTCAAGGACGCGAAGGGTCTTGGCAAATTCTGCGCGATTGTCGTCGTCATGCGCATGCACCTTGTTCATGCCGTGAGCCATGAACCATCGATACGCTTGTTCCAGTTCGCTTTCGCAGAGCGCTTCAATTGTCGTACTCGGCCGATAAATCAAAGGCTGATTGCGCCCGGTCATCTCCGACAGCCAACGATTGAGCGCCTCGTGGTCAATTGTGTTGAGGTTGTTGCTACTCAGAATGTCGATATCGAAGAACATCGCTTCTGCAACAATTGTCGGGTCGCCATCAAGCCCTCGGTTGCTAGCTTGCAGCCCAGAAAACACTTGCTTCGGAAGCCCTCGTGCGATTTGGGCGATCTGGCCTCTGTCTGCTTCGCCCGCATCTACTCGCACGAAAGGCGTTGCCTCATCTTGCAGGTCATGTTCGAGCCAGCGCAGCGCTGGCATCTGCAAGATGTCCTCAATTGATGCGCTCAAGTCCATGAAGAGCGCTGAGTCTCTTCGCGCAAGACGCTCAACTTCCGCCTGTGCGAGGTTTCGATTATCAGCGAGCTCTTTGTAGACCTCGGGCAGGAGGACAATCCGCCGTCCCGTTTCGAGTGCCACGCCATGCAGCAAGCGACGCGAGGTGGGATAGGCGAGCAGGTTGGTATCGACGGCAAACCCTTGTCCAGCCCAAGTCACAGATCATCACCATCCACAATGCCCACATCAACGATGTCGTCTGAATCAAGGCCCTTGTACCAATCCACACCCTCGTTCAACGCGAGTTGATACGGCATGAGTTTCGGGCCGAGCAGTTCGCCCGTATCTTCGTCGATTTCGAATCGATCGTCAAAATCGATTGGTGGTACGTTGAAATCGGATGCCATTGATTCGGTCGTCTATCGCCTTCATGTCACGATTATAACTCAATGGATAGGCTTGGCATACTCGCACTCGCCTTCGTCTATTGGTGTAGCATTTCGATAAACCATGACGGCCGTCCGACATGTCCAAATGGCAATTCAGCCTAGGCGTTCACGACTTGGGGCGTGGCATCTATGTCTACCTGCAACCTGACGGCTCTTGGGGCTGGAACAATGCCGGGCTCATCGTCGACGGCGAAGCCTCAATGCTTGTCGATACTCTTTTTGATGAGAAGCTCACCGCGGTGATGCTCAAAGAGCTGCGCGATGCGGTGGGTCGCAAAGGTCGCGAGACCGATTACCTCGTCAACACCCACGCCAACGGCGACCACACCTATGGCAATCGCTTGGTCGAAGGCGCCGAGATTATCGCCTCGAAAGCCGCCGCCGAGGAGATGGATGAGGTGCCGCCTGCCATGCTCGCAGCGATGGTGCGCATGGCGCCGAACCTCGGCGAACTTGGGGAGTACGTCAAGCATTGTTTCGGCGCCTTCGACTTTGAAGGCATTGTGCTGCCGCCAGTGAACCGCACATTCGAAGGCGAGCTCGAGATCACGGTCGGTGATACCCGCGTCGAACTCATTGAAGTCGGCCCCGCACATACACGCGGCGATGTGCTCGTACATGTGCCAAACCAAGGCGTGGTGTTCACGGGAGACATTCTCTTCATTGAAGGCACGCCCATCATTTGGGCGGGGCCGGTGCGCAATTGGATTGAAGCCTGCGAGCGCATCGAAGCGATGGATGTTGACACGATCGTACCCGGCCACGGCCCGATGACCGACAAGCGCGGCGTGCGGGCGGTGCGCGAGTACCTTGCGTTTATCGACAGTGAGGCGCGCGCACGATTCGATGCGGGCCTGTCAGCCTGCGAAGCCGCCAAGGACATTGCGCTCGGCGAATACGCCAATTGGGGCGACGCCGAGCGTCTTGCGGTCAACGTCCACAGCCTCTATCGAGAGTACGATCCGAGCTTGCCGACACCGGATGTGATGGCGCTCTTCAACGAGATGTCGGTGCTTTGGCGGCGGAATCGGAAGCGCTAACTTGTTCGGCTGGGCAGGTGCTGCTTGAAAGCGGCGCATACATGTCATTCAAGACTCGCAGCGATATTCAACAATCGAAGACTCGCCAACCATGTCGAGTACGCAGATTTCACACCAAGTACCACTTGAATCCTTGAGACTCAACTGTTCTTCAAGAAGAAAGTGAACTGGCTGCTCCGCGCCCTTGTTGATTGAGATATTCGTTGCTGAGATAGACATTCGCGAGATGGAATCCATCTTCGTAGAGAGAACCCCAGCAAGCCCAGGTATGCGTCCGGAGCCATCCGCAAAAATGACCGCACCACCATCGGATTTTGGCGTAAGGTTCAGTTCAAGTGACCCTTCGGCTGGTATCCAGCGTTTTTCCACACAGCCCGCGTAACCAGATGCAGCGACCATCACTGTCATAGGCATCTGAGTAGTATGTAATTCAACGATTGCTTTGCCAAACCGGTCAGATTGAGCACGCTTTCGCTTGCCGTCTGGAAATAGGACAAGCACATCGGCCGCGGGCAACGGCTTGCCACCAGAGCCCACCATTACTGTGGCGGAATCTGGACTATGCTCATTCTCGGCTGACGGGATGATCAGCAGAGCCTCTGCATCGTCAATGAGCCGATACTCTGGCAACAGACCCGAAAGCGCTTGAGTTTCCTGAATGATAACGAATACGCCGTCTCCACGACGTTCCATAAAATACTGTCTATCTTCGCTTCCCAATATCCCCCCGACCGACATTCGACCAAACATGGACGCGATGACTTCATTTCGAGTCGCTTGACGACCAACCATGCTATCTATGGTGAGGCTGTTTGGCAGAGATCCAGGTGACTGAATTTCTAATCGGTCCTCGAACATTGACAGTCGTATCACCGAAGCGCGTATTGAATAGTCGCGATGGGCCACCGCATTCACTACGGCCTTGAAGACTGCCTTCATGCTGTATTGCGGAAGATCTATGCGTCCCGGCTCCTTGCGGGCACCAACTCGCATGTTGCGGGCAACGAATGTCACTGCCGATGCGATCTGCCGGTCAAGGGGGCCATAGATCACCTGCGCATCCAATTGACCAGATGCTCGATTTCGTCCTTGGTAAAGCGTGGCCGAGATTCTCGCGTTCGGCAACCATCTCTCAGGATGTTGGGCGCACAGCAGTATGCCTGCTACGGTCGCGCAAAGGTCGTTGTTGCGGTCTCTTGCCAGAAGTCCCAATCTCTCTAGCACACCCTCTGGGTCGCCGGACCCGACAATCGATAGTAGCGGTTTCCACAGGTCTGCATCCAAGGTACGAAAACCAGCGTCCGGCACCGTCGATTCATCAAATGAACGATGCAGAGACTGCTCTCGCTGTTGTGCTAGGAGCGTGCGTTCTTGACTATTCAAACGCATCTTTCGGGAGCCTCGGCGAACGAAGCAGCCACCCGGACTATCGTGAAGCAAATCCCCTTGATGCACTTCCGCCACAACTAGCCACTTACCATCAAGTTGTATCAAGTGCGTATCAACAGCGACTTTAGGTTTAATGCTATCTATAGATATTTTTACCAGAAGCGATTCAAGTGCGGTGCGTTGAGCTCGAGTTATTTCCTGCATGGTGCCATCATCCTTCACACCGCAGAGAAGTGAGCCGCCGTGAGCGTTGGCCAGCGCTGCTATCTCGTCGGCCAAGTCATCGCGCTTGGGGCTGCGCAGTTTAGTTCCTGCAAATTCAACTTGTTTGAACTCGCACTGGCTATCTTCGCCGCCTTCGATTTTGGCCCTGATTTCCCTTTCGGCGTAGGTCATAGCCACTTATGTCCTCATCTGTCTATCTTCACAGGCGGATTGACTAGGGCCTGTTAACACTATGCCTGCCGACGCTGTTGTTCCCTGTGCAAAAGCCGAAAATGCGAAGTTGAATGTCCCAAAAGCTCCCACTCCGGCCCTTGCACAGGGAACCACCCGTTGGGCCGGCCCCGTTTTCCGCCAGCCTTCGTTCTCGCTCGCTCATGTGGGGTAGGCCACACAGCGCTCACTCGGCCTTGTCTGACGAAAAACGGGACTCGGCAGCGTCAGCACGCATAGTGTTAACAGGCCCTAGAAGCCTGAGTACAGCGCCCCACGCAACGAATTCGGTAGCGCTTCGCGAATCACCACATCGGTGAATTCTCCAATCAGCGCGTCCGAATCAGCGCGGAAATTAACCACCCGGTTGCACTCAGTTCGGCCTTGAAGCTGGCCTAGGTCTCGCTTTGAGCGGCCTGTGACCAGCACCTGTTGGCGGCTGCCGACCAGTGCGTTTGCATGATTCTCCGCCTGCGTTCGCAGTTGCCTCTGCAAGATTGCAAGACGGTGGCTGCGTACTGCCTTCGGCGTGTCATCGCTGAGCGACGCTGCGGGCGTTCCCGGGCGCGGACTGAACAAAAAGCTGAACGAGGTATCGAAATTGAGCTGCTTGACGAGATTGAGCGTCGCCTCAAAGTCCTCGTCCGCCTCTCCTGGGTAGCCGACAATAAAGTCCGACGAGAGGCTGATCTGTGGTCGAACGGCTCGCAACGCCGCGATCTTGGCCTTGTATTCGATCACGGTATGCCCACGCTTCATGCGCGCGAGCACGCGATCAGAGCCACTTTGAACGGGCAGGTGCAAGTGATTGACGAGCTTAGGAATGTCGCGATAGGCATCGACCAAGTTCATGTTGAATTCGAGCGGATGCGACGTGGTGAAGCGAATGCGCGCAATGCCTTCGATCTCAGCGACGTAGTAGAGCAGTTCGGCGAGGTCTGCTGTATCGCCTTCGATTGGGCCGCGATAGGCATTGACGTTTTGACCGAGCAGCGTCACTTCACGAACGCCGCGCGCCGCAAGAGCGCGAACTTCGTCGAGCACATCCTCGACAGGCCGGCTCACCTCAAGCCCGCGCGTATAGGGCACCACGCAAAAGCTGCAGAACTTGCTACAGCCTTCCATGATGGTGACAAACGCCGTCGGGCCGCGCACGCCGGGCGGCGGCAGACTGTCGAACTTATCAATAAAAGGAAAGCTGACATCAATGATTGGTCGAGCGTCCTCTGCGCGTGCCCGATCGACCATATGCGGCAGCTTGTGCAGCGTTTGCGGGCCGAACACCAAGTCCACGAACGGCGCACGCACGTGAATCTCGGCACCTTCTTGGCTAGCAACGCAGCCGCCGACGCCGATGAGGAGTTCCGGGTTGGCTTTCTTCAACGCCCGCCACCTGCCAATAGCGCTAAACACCTTTTCTTGAGCCTTCTCTCGAATCGAGCAGGTGTTGATAATCAAGAGGTCGGCCTGCGCAGGGTCGTCGGTGTCCTCAAAGCCATGGCTTGCGCGCAAGGCGTCGCGCATACGATCAGAATCGTATTCGTTCATTTGGCACCCTTGGGTAACGATGTAGAGGCGCGGCGGCAAGTAAAATGCGCTTCAAGTGCTGTGAGGCGGGCAATTATAGACAGTCTCCCACAAGGCTTCGCGTGGTTTTCGCAAACTCCGCGCTTGGCAGTGTGCTTGCATGGAGGCTGTTTTCAGACAAGCGAGCGCGATGACCAATTCCCATATCGCCATCCTCAATGCCCTGCTCTCCAATAGACTTCACAACGCGAAGGATCGCCGAAGGCATCTCAATGAGCGGCCAAGGACTGTGCGGGCGAGCAAAGAAACCGAGCAAGTCATACGCGCCTGCGAACGCCTTGGTCTCCATATGCTGACCACTGACGATGCGCGCTTTCCCGCACGGCTCGCCGAGATTCCCGACCCGCCGTTGCTGCTGTTCGTGCAAGGCTCAATTCAATCCTTGGGTGCGGACTCGCTCGCCATCGTCGGTGGACGCGAAGCGAGCGGCGCCGGGCAGCGTTTTGCGACTATGGTCGCGCAGCAACTTTCCGATGCGGGCCTCGCTATCGTCAGCGGGCTCGCACTCGGCATCGACACCGCCGCGCATATCGGCGCATTGAAGGGGGCATCGCCGACTATCGCGGTGCTCGGCAGCGGGCATGAACGTCTTTATCCAGCCAGAAACACTTCACTCGCGCATACAATCGTTCAGCAAGGCGGCGTCATCGTCAGCGAGTACCCGCCGCACTTCGGGCCGACGCGCTATCGCTTTCCAGAACGCAATCGAATCGTCAGCGGCCTCGCCCTCGGTACGCTCGTCATTGAAGCGCGCGCAAAGAGCGGCAGTCTCATCACCGCGAGCTATGCGCTTGAGCAGGGGCGCGAAGTGATGGCTGTGCCGGGCCCGGTCAGCAGTCACCTCTCTCGCGGCGGGCACGCGCTCATACGCGATGGCGCAGCGCTTATTGAGAATGCCGAAGATGTCCTGTCTGCACTTGGGTTCTCTCGCGATGTCCGGCAAGAGGAAACTTCTGCAGAGAAGCTTGGCCCGACCGAGCAGCGCGTGCTCGACGCGCTCGACTTCACAGGCACGGCCTTCGATGTGGTGGTGAAGCGCACTGGGCTGAGTACCGAGGTGCTCTTACAGTCGCTGCTCAACCTCGAACTCGCCGGGTTTGTGGAGAACGGCGCGAGAGGGTATATTCGCGCCTCCACTCACTAACCTTATCAAGGAGCGATATGTCCTGGGTCTGCATTCTTATGGGCTCTCAAAACGACTGGACTGTCATGCGCCGCGCGAAGGAAGTGCTCGCGGGACTCGGTGTCAACGCGGAAGCGCATGTGGCATCCGCGCACCGTACACCGGAGCGATTGCGCGGCATTATCAAGGATGCGGAAGCGCGGGATGTCGCGGCATTCATTTGCGGGGCTGGCATGGCCGCGCATCTTGCGGGCGCCGTCGCTGCGCACACGCTGCGCCCGGTCATCGGCGTACCGATTGCTTCGGGGGCGCTTTCCGGGTTCGATGCCGCGCTCTCGACAGTGCAGATGCCGCCGGGCATTCCGGTCGCGACCGTCGCAGTCGATGGTGCGCGCAATGCCGGTTTCTTGGCCGCGCAGATCATTGCCCTGCACAGCGACGAGGTAAAGGAGGCCCTCAAAAGCGACCGCGAAGCAGGCCAGCGCAAGGTCGAAACGGCAAAGCTTGAGGACTGACGCTTCTGACTTGGTTCCACGAACAACAGGCCGCGAGATGCCTTGTAGAGGGCGGCATCATCGCGCACGCCGCCGAAGGCGTTTGGGGACTTGCGTGTGACGCGCTCGACGATGCTGCGATTGAAGCGCTCATTGCCCTCAAAGGGCGTTCGACCGGCAAGGGGCTGATCGTTGCGCTGGCGAGCGTGGAAGATGCCATGCCGTTCTTGGCAACGCTAGAAGCATCACGCAAGCGAGAGGTCATCGCGTCTTGGCCTGGTCATGTGACTTGGCTTATTCCGGCACTTGCTCCAGAAACAAATGCCTTTGAGATCAGCGAACTTGTGAGCGGAGACTCCGAACGTATTGCATTGCGGGTGCCTTCGCACGCGCAAATGCGGCGCGTCATCAACTTGGCTGGCGTGCCGATCATTTCCACATCAGCCAATCCATCGGGCGCGTTGCCCGCGCGTTCGGCGCTGCGTGTACGCCAGTATTTCGGCAATGCGCTTGATATGTTGCTGCCCGGTGCGCTTGGCGGTGCTACCGGCGCGAGCGAAATTCGCGACGCTGTCACGGGCAAGGTGTTGCGCGCCACCGGCAGAAGTCCTGCGTGAACACGCCAGCTCGCTTCGCAGTGATCGGCAATCCGATCGCGCACAGTCTTTCACCCGATGTCCACGCCGCATTTGCGCGTGATTGCGGAGTCGATCTTGAGTACGAAAAACTATTCGCGCCCGAGGACGGCTTCGACGCAGCGGCAAGTCGCTTTTTCGAGACAGGCGGGCGCGGCATGAACGTCACAGCCCCCTTCAAGGGCGATGCCGCTGCCTGGGTGGACGAGCTCGATGAAAATGCGGCGCTGACCGAGTCGGTCAATACCATCGCCGTACTCACGGGCAGCAGAACGCGCGGCTACAGCACCGATGGCCCGGGGCTGGTGGCTGACCTCAAAACTCAGTGGGGATTGGCACTCACAGGACTTCGGGTGCTGGTCATCGGCGCTGGCGGCGCGAGTCGGGGGATTGTGCCCGCACTTCTTGCAGAAGGGCCGAAGCGGCTCGTCGTTGCAAATCGTACTTTTGCTAGGGCAGAAGCGCTTGCGAAGAAATTTTCGCACTTGAGCGACAGCGAGCTTGAAGCTCATTCGTTCGACCTTGATGAGGCTAGCTTCGATGTCGTGGTCAACGCGACTTCGGGTGATGTTCAGTCAGCTTCCGCGAATCTCGCACGCGCATTGAAAGGCGCACTCTGCTACGACCTCTCCTATGCCTTAGATCGAGACACAGCCTTTTGCAGCGAAGCAATGCATTTTGGCGCTCTTGAGGCGCGTAACGGCCTCGGCATGCTCGTTTGGCAAGCCGCCTTGAGTTTCGAGATTTGGCACGGGGTGCTGCCTGACGCTGAGACGGTGCTAGCGGGACTTCGTCGTTCCTGAAACTCAGTGTGTTTCCACAAGGAGGCGCGGCACTATTTCCGCAGCGCGAATTCCTCTACCCGCATCAATCATCCTGCGCAAGCCGCAACCAATTTTCGACTTCAAGTTCAGGCACACGACGAAACTCGCGCTCATTGCCTGTCACCAATGTCGCCCCGATACTTAAGGCGTGACTGGCAATCAAAAGATTGTTCGCACCAATTAACTTCCCTTGAATGGTCAGCTCGTGCCTGATACGCCCATAGCATGCACCAGCGTCTGCTGAATAGGATTGGATGTTAAGTTTGAACAAAAACTCTCGCAGCACCGCCGCATTGCGCTCGACATGCGAGGAGTGAGCGACTCCAAAGCAGAGTTCCGCGTGGGTGATTGAGGAGATGCATATCTGCGAAGCGTTCTCAACGAACTTCCGCCCCAAGACCTCGTCTCGATGATTCATGACGAATATGCAAGTATCCGTATCAAGCATGAACATCAGCGGAGTGCTTCGCGTTGTTCTAGTAGCGGCTGCTCGCGTGCTGGTAGCGATGCCCGCGACTTCGATTGAAAGAAAGCCTCCCAATCTTTGCCTTGTGGCCTCAGCGTCAACTCGTCGCCCCGCTTAATCACCTCAACTTCAGCGATATCGAAACGACATGCCGCAGGCAGTCGAACAGCCTGACTTCGTCCACTCCAAAAGACCTTCGCAACCCCTTTGTAATCCGCCTGCGCTTCCATGTCGATTTCCTCCGCGGCTTTCGAGCAATTCAAGGACATGTAGTATATCAAGAGATATATCAGTTCGCGGAAGCATCTAGGCGTTGCTCAAGAGCTTCTTGAATCTGCACCAGTCAAAGGCAGCGGCATGAGAGTACGCCGCGCCTTTCAAGCTTGTTGAACGCGCTCCAACCGCTCCCTCAGCCATAGCAGCAACGGAATAGCCAAGAGCCAGACGGCGGCCACGGCAAGCAGACCGAAGGGAGCAGGCGCGAGCGTCAGTGCGCCGAGCGCCTCGCCCGCGCGATACGCAAGCGGCGCGAATATGGCGCCAGCGGCAAGCCCGAGCACGAAACGGCCGCGAAGCCAGTTCATGCTATGCCGAAGCGTGGCGGCAAATGCCATCCAAAGCGCGACCATCCAAGGCGTTGTCGGCAAGGCAGCGCCCACGCCCGGAGGAAATTCCATGAACCCGGCAACAATGAGTGCGCTATCGCACAGATAGCCGACCAAGGCCGCACCTAAGATCAACTTGAGTTCGAGCAATCGCTGTGCGCTCAGTGACTGCTTGCTTCCGTCCAAATCCTGCAGGGTTACAACGTGTATCAGCAGCCAAGCGAGAGCTATGATTGGCCCGATCAGCGGATAGCCATTTGCCGCGCCCAACGCGCAGGCCCACCAAGTTGCTTGGAATCCAAGGAAGTTGGCAATGCTGCGGACAATTCGTGAAGACATGATGCTTTTAGGACGGAGCGCTCGACACGCACATAGCATCTCACACTTGGCCTATCTCTGACGCCGTGCATTGCGGTTAGAATTCATGTCCAGAAAATTAAAAACATCAAGCGAGTGGAAAACACGCTCAGCGAAGACAACAGAGAAGCTCTCAAAACCTTTTTGGATCGGCGAGACCGTGGGGCTGCCTTCCGCTTTGTTGGACGAGCGCAGATACTCCATACCATTGAGCGACAGTTGCGGCTCACCCGCGAGGAAGGCAGGAGTCTGCCGAATGCTGATGTGGTGCAAGGACCGCCAGGCAGCGGCAAGTCTGTCTTGCTCGAAGAGCTGAGAAAGCGCTATCAAGACTCAGACGCAGTTGTGCCTGTGATGCTTCTCGGCGAAGACATGAACAATCAAGTGAGTGTGGCGAGGGCGTTCATAGAAGCCTGTGGGATCAATGCCGCGGTGCTTGATGATGCGAAAAGCGAGACGGTGTCGGGGTCGCTAGGATTCACCTGGCTTGGCGGAGAGAGAGGCTCGCACACAGGTCAATTGTCAGCGTCTGAGCGAATTCAATCGGGCGCATTAAGCGTTTGGTCGGCGCTTAACCTTTATCTTCAAGGCTTGACAGACAAGACGTTTCTCGTGCTTGTAGACGAAACACAGCGACTGAGTGCCGATACCGATGCAGGCAAGAATCTCAGCGCAATCAAATTAGCTGATGGAAACACTGAAAGAATCCAGACATGCGCTGTGTTCGGTGGTCTGTCTGACACATCGGCGAGACTCAAGCGATTTGGCGCTTCTCCAAGGAAGGCAGCTGGGTCAACCCATCAATTGGCTGCATTCGAACCGCAAGAGGTGTTTGAGCTCGTGAGCGCCTTCTTGGCACATGAGCCGTTCGGTCTCGACGCACTGCCACTTAACCATGAAGCCACTGCCGAGAAAATTATCAAAATGAGCGACTGCTATCCTCGGCATGTACAAGGATATTTGAACGGATTGGCGCAAGCATTCTGTGAACAACCCTCGATTGATTTGAATAGGGCGTTTGAACTTGGGAGGGAGCACCGAGTCAGTTTCTACGAAGAGATTGTTCGAGACGCAGAGCTTCGGGACTTTCAAAGCGTGATTGGTGATGTTGTGCAATCGAGAAATCTGGATGCGCCTTTTGGTTTTGAAGATATCGCAGAGGTCGCAAAAGCACGTTTCGGCATGGCGCGGGGCGAGGTTTGGGATAACGTTGAACGCGCCATTCACAGCGGGGTACTTGAGCCAGATCCAGATCAACCCGGGCTTGGTACGCCTCTGAGATTTCCCGTGCCATCTTTTCGAACATATGTTTTGTCGGGTTGCGATAGAGCGCTGACGCTGAAATTACTTCGTGACGTTGAAGAATGACACATCTGAGGTGCTTGACTCTCGATGGCATTGGCCGGTTCAAGCAATATCTCGATCAACTAAGGCGCGAAAGGCGTTCCTCGCCGCCATTGGAAATACTGGCTGACCCCTCTTATTCAAGGCCATGCAGCCTTGGCGAAGTCACTATAGAACCTCGAAGCTTCGCGAGCCGGAGAGAATTCGCAGCGTACATTGACGAGAGGCTTCAACAAGCTGGCATCCTTGAGGATGCCGACGAACTTGGAATGTGGGAATGGCTGTCGCTTTTCTATTTTGACGAGGTGTGCCCAGTCAATCGCAAAGGGGAGCGAACGTCTGGTGTGAGTGGTCGTCACCTGCTCGAAGATGCGGATGCCAGACGTCGTCACCGCCACCTTCTGCGTGGCCCCTATATGCTGTGGCGCCGCTTTGACGGCGGGACGAACGGCGAATTAGACCTTCTGTTGTCCGATGCCTTGCCAGTACACAGCATCGCCGCGACCCACCTCGTCGAGCGGCAGCGATTGATGTCTAGCCAAGGCGTTTTGACCGCGGCCAGCCACCTCTATATGCATCCATCATCCGGGAAGCGCCGAAGAGGATACTCTCACGAATCGAATGGTCTTCGCGCCTTCTGTCGATTTCTCAACAACCTGCCCGACTGTTTCGATCTTGCCAGCCTGTCAACCGACACAATCATGGCACTGCTCCCGGAGACGTTCTCGACGTGGCTGGGCAGCGCCGAAAAGCAGCAGGACACTCATATTGAGTCTTTTCAAAGACTCAGGGAAGTTGGCGCGCTGCATGACAACCGATCTGTCGCTCGCGACTTGGGAGAGCTACTCACTGAAGTCAATGCAAGAGAGATGACTGAGCGTGAAATTACGGTTCGGTCTGGCATATTTCGGACGGCGGTGGTCGCTGCTTATGATTCTCAATGCGCCATATCGGGACTCGGAATTCGACACGCCGATGGCAGTGACACGGGATTCCACTTCGAAGTCGAGGCGGCTCACATTATCCCGGTTAGCCGTGGCGGTGCAGACTTGGTGCAGAATGGATTGGCGCTCAACCGAACGATCCATTGGGCGTTCGACCGCGGCATGATTTGGATCGATGGCAATCTACGCATCCACCTTTCAAGGGAAGTCAGCACTGATTCACGCAATCATTGGCTACAACAGTTTCAAGATGATCATCTCAAGGCACCAGCACTTGAGCAACATCTTCCGAGCCGAGAGGCATTGCGTTGGCACGCCCTCAACATTGGCGATGCCGATGAATTCTCCTAACCGCTCGACGCACGCACGTTGACCCGCCCAAACCACCAAAACACCCCGGTCGCTAGCGCTGCGCCAACAAGCTGCGCGACCACAAACCCGAGCACATTCTCCGGCGCGATGCCGGAGAACGTATCGGTAAAACTGCGCGCGATGGTGACGGCTGGATTGGCGAAGGATGTCGAAGCGGTGAACCAGTAGCCTGCCGAGATATAGAGGCCAACCATGGCGGCGACGGCCTTCGGACGGACGCGAAGCGTACCGAGAATGCATGCCACCAATCCGAAGGTCGCGACCATTTCGGAGAGCATTTGCGCGCAGCCTGTACGCGCTTTGCTTGATATTTGCAGCGCATCGACCTCGAACATGAGATGCGCGAGCAGCACGCCGGCAATCGCCGCGGTCACTTGTACGATTACATAGGCAGCCGCTAAGCCCTTGCTGATTTCTCCCCGAAACAGGAACGAAACGGTCACCGCAGGATTGAAGTGCGCACCAGAAAAAGGACCGAAAACAGTGATCAACACAACGAGAATCGCGCCTGTGGCAAGGGTGTTGCCAAGCAGCGCGATAGCGGCATTGCCGCCCGAGAGCGTCTCGCCCATGATGCCAGAGCCAACCACGCCTGCGAGCAGCAGCATCGTGCCGAGCGCTTCGGCGGCAAGGGCGCGCCATCGACGCGCAGTCGAAAGAGCATCGAGGGACATCTTTGGTGCAAGACCAGTCGAAGAAGCCGCTGAGTCTAAATGATCATCGTCCGCATCGCTTCTAAGCCGGAATCATTCCGTATAATGCACCGGTGATTCCAATAACAAGTAACGACAAGGCGTGCCGACAAGTACAGTGATCTCAAATTCTATCTCCATGCAACAGATGTTCAGCCCGCGTCACCTCTTCACCACGATTCCCCTCGCTATGCTCGGCTTTGCGCTGCCTGGCGCGGGCTTCGCTGATGAACTTAACCTACCGGTCGGCGTGACCGACATCAGTCGTGACATCTACGATCTGCACATGCTCATCCTCTGGGTGTGCGTCGCTATTGGCGTGATTGTGTTTGGTGCTATGGCCATCTCAATCGTTGCTCACCGGCGCTCACGCGGCTACAAGGCGAAACAGTTTCACGACAACCTGACATTGGAAATTGTCTGGACCATCATCCCATTTATCGTGCTCGTCGCCTTGGCCGCACCTTCAACAGTCGTGCTCCTTCGCATGTACGACACCGGCGGCGAAGACCTCACAATTGAAGTGCGTGGCTACCAGTGGAAATGGCAGTACAAGTATCTCGACGATGATCGCAACGAGACAGTGTCATTCTTCTCAAGCCTTGCGACGCCCCGGGACGAAATCAGCAATCAGTCGGTGAAGGGACAGTACTACCTCTTGGAAGTCGATAAACCTCTGGTGATTCCCACCGACCGAAAAGTACGCTTTCTTGTCACCGCGGAAGATGTCATTCACGCTTGGTGGGTGCCTGATTTCGGTATCAAGCGTGATGCCGTGCCCGGTCATTTGAACGACATGTGGACAATTGTGGAAGAGCCGGGCGTCTATCGCGGCCAGTGCACCGAGCTCTGCGGCAAGGATCATGGCTTTATGCCGATTGTCGTCAACGCCGTGCCGCCCGATGAATTCAATACATGGTACGGCGAGCAGCTTGAACTTGCCGACGCGCGCAAGGCGGCCTTAAGCAAGACCTTCAGCGAAGAAGAGCTCATGGTCGAAGGCGAGCGTGTCTATAACGCCTTTTGTGTGTCCTGCCACCTGCCTACAGGCGCTGGCATTCCGCCGATCTATCCTAGCCTGATTGGTACATCAGTCGTCACGGGGCCGCGCGATGAGCACCTGAAACTGGTCATTGACGGTGTGCCGGGCACGTCCATGCAATCCTTTGCCAACCAGCTCGACGCTGCGCAACTCGCAGCGGTCGTACACTACGAGCGGCATGCTTGGGGCAACAATGCTGGCGATGTCACTCAGCCGCGCGACGTGATCGCACTCTCCGAATAACACAGAGAAAACCAGAAGAACAGGGAAGCTAGACAAACATGAGCGCAATCATTCACGAACACGACGACCATCATCACGGGCCTGCCGCAGGCATTACAAGGTGGCTGTTCACCACCAACCACAAGGACATCGGCACGCTGTATCTGTGGCTGAGCCTCATTATGTTTTTCGTCGGCGGCGTGATGGCGCTGCTTGTTCGCACCGAGCTATTCCAGCCGGGCCTGCAGTTCATGTCGCCCGACTTCTTCAATCAGATGACCACCAACCACGGCCTCATCATGATTTTCGGGGCCGTCATGCCAGCTTTTGTTGGCCTCGCCAACTGGATGGTGCCGATGATGATTGGCGCGCCGGACATGGCCCTGCCGCGCCTCAACAACCTCTCTTTCTGGATCCTGCCCTTCGCCTTCATGATGATGATCTCGACACTCTTCATGGAAGCTGGCGGGCCGAACTTTGGCTGGACCTTCTACGCGCCACTCTCGACCACCTACGCACCAGACACGGTGACTTTCTTTGTCTTTGCCGTGCATATGATGGGCGCCTCGTCGATCATGGGCGCCATCAATATCATTGTCACCATTCTCAACATGCGCGCCCCGGGCATGACGCTCATGCGCATGCCGCTCTTTATCTGGACATGGCTGATCACCGCCTATCTGCTTTTGGCCGTCATGCCAGTGCTCGCAGGCGCGGTCACCATGGTGCTCTTTGATGTGCATTTCGGCACCAGCTTCTTTAATGCCGGTGGCGGCGGCGACCCGGTGATGTTCCAGCACATCTTCTGGTTCTTCGGGCACCCCGAGGTCTACATCCTCATCCTGCCAGCCTTCGGCATCATCTCGCAGATCATCCCGACTTTTGCCCGTAAGCCGCTCTTTGGCTATCAGTCGATGGTCTACGCCGTGGCCTCAATCGCCATCCTCTCCTTCATCGTCTGGGCGCACCACATGTTCACCGTCGGCATGCCGATCGCAGGGCAGCTTTTCTTCATGTACACGACCATGCTCATCGCCGTGCCGACGGGTGTCAAGGTATTCAACTGGATTGCAACCATGTGGCGCGGCTCCATGACCTTTGAGACACCCATGCTGTTTTCAATCGCTTTCGTGGTGCTGTTCACTATCGGCGGCTTCTCCGGCCTCATGCTTGCGATCACACCAGCGGACTTCCAGTATCACGACACCTATTTCGTGGTCGCGCATTTCCACTATGTGCTGGTGCCAGGTGCCGTGTTCGCGATTATTGCGGGCGTCTACTACTGGCTACCAAAGTGGTGTGGGCACATGTACGACGAGACGCTCGGCAAGCTGCATTTCTGGCTGTCGTTCATCGGTGTCAACATCACCTTCTTCCCGCAGCACTTCTCAGGACTTGCGGGCATGCCGCGTCGCATTCCCGACTATGCCTTACAGTTTGCAGATTTCAACATGCTCTCAAGCATCGGCAGCTACATCTTCGGCTTCTCGCAGCTTCTGTTCTTGTTCATTGTTGTGAAGGCGATTCGTGGCGGCATCGCTGCCGGCGAGCGCACATGGGACGGGGCGCATGGCCTTGAGTGGACGCTGCCTTCGCCGCCGCCGTATCACTCGTTCACGCATCCGCCGCGCGTGACCGAGGCCGAAGCACATTCCTAAATGCAATCTCACGGCAAGACAGTCCTGAAGCTCGCCGCCGTCGCCGTCGGCATGTTCGGCTTCGCTTTTGCGCTGGTGCCCATTTATGACCTCATTTGCGAGGTGACCGGGCTCGGCGGCAGAACAGGCGACAAGGTCGAAATATCCGCTGGCGATTTGCCCGTCGATACCTCACGCCTCGTGACTGTGCGCTTCGTGACCAACACCAACGAAGGCATGCCATGGTCGTTTCATTCCGATGCGCGGTCGATGCGCGTGCATCCGGGCGAGACGCGGCAAACAGACTTCATCATCGAGAACATGAGCGACCGCGGCATCACTGGCCAGGCAATCCCATCGCTTGTGCCCATTCTCGCCACCGACTACTTTCACAAGACCGAGTGCTTTTGCTTCACTTCGCAGTTCTTGGCGGCGGGCGAATCCATGCGCATTCCGCTCTTGTTCACCGTCGATCCAGACTTGCCAGCACATGTGCAGTCACTGACGCTCTCCTACGCCTACTTTGAAGTCCCTGCAACCACTTAGTTGAGAAACGACTCCATGTCCGAACCATCAAGTTCAACCTATTACGTCCCAGAGAACGGCTGGTATCCGATCTTCGTCGCCGCTACCGTTGGCGCCATGCTCGCTGGCCTCGGCATCTGGCTCAACGATCTTCGAAGCGACGAATCGCCGAGCATCTATCTCTTTCTGATTGGCTGCTTTGGCCTCACCGGCGTACTCTACTGCTGGTTCGCCAAGGTGATTGCGGAGAACCACGCTGGCCTGCCAAACGCCGATGTCAAGCGTTCCTACGTCTCGGGCATGGCGTGGTTCATCTTCTCAGAAGTCATGTTTTTCTTCGCGTTCTTTCTCGCGCTCTTCTATGCGCGCGTATTTGCGGTCGCTTGGCTCGGCGGCGACGGCGCCAAAGGTTTGACAGGCGATTACCTATGGCCGGAATTTGAGCCTGTGTGGCCAGTGGTGGAAAACCCTGACCCCGGCACCTACCCCAACCCACACGAAAGCATGGCAGCGCCAGCGTTCAGCGGGTGGCTGAGCTACCTGCCGTTTTGGAACACGGTCGTCCTGCTGTCTTCGAGCTTTACCGTGCATTGGGCACACACGGCCGTCAAAAACCAAGATCGTCGCAAGCTCATCGGCTGGCTCGGCCTCACCTGCCTGCTTGGCGTCCTCTTTCTCATCTTGCAGGCGTGGGAGTATGTTCACGCCTATCAGGCATTGGGCTTGACGCTCGCAAGCGGCATCTATGGCTCGACCTTCTTCATATTGACCGGCTTCCATGGGTTCCACGTCACGCTCGGCACTGTCATTCTCTTAGTGCAGTTCTACCGGGCGATCATCGGCCACTTCAAACCGAACGACCAGTTCGGACTCGAAGCCGCTTCCTGGTACTGGCATTTCGTGGACGTGGTCTGGGTGTGCTTGTTTATTTTCGTCTATGTGCTTTGAGACTCAAGTATTGTGCCAAGGGGCACCTAGCCCGAGTTGTCCGGTATAGAGGCCATAGAAAATCACGAGCATGAGCGCTGCGGCGAAGGCGATGCGAATGCCGAGCGCATAGAGCGCACGCCGCGACTCAGGCACATCGACATCCTTGAACAGAAAGAAAAAGCTGGTAAAAAGGCTGCCGATGACACAGGCAAGAAGCACGAGAATGAGAATTTTGAGCGCCACGGCATGCACCTATGAAGAGTTCCTACCTCGCCACTCTACCAGCCACGTCAACGCTTGTTGCCGGATGCCTGCTGCTTGCCTGTTGTGCGCTCTTCATAAGCCTCGGCGTCTGGCAGCTTTCGCGTGCTGATGAAAAGCGCGCCATTGAAGCGAAATTGCAAGCATCCTTGACCAAGGCTGCTGAGTCTTGGCACGCGGGTACGCAAGCCTTCACTCGAGTTCGCGCCAAGGGTCGATTCGACAATGCGCACATTTTCCTCATCGACAACCGCACACATCTTGGTGAGCCAGGCGTACAGGTCGTGCAAGCCTTCGAGACCGAGGAAGGCCAGCGGCTGCTCGTTGACCGCGGCTGGATGCCCTACCCTAACCGGCAATCCCTCCCGCAGCCCGCCACGCCAGTCGGTCAAATAGAGATCATCGGGCTTGTGCTTCCAGATTTTGGGGTCGGCCCGAGGCTCGGCGATGAGCGCGACACTAGAAGCGACGATCAGCCGAGACTGCTGCAACAACTTGACCTCGAACGCATGGGAGTTCTCGCGGGCGCCAAGCAGACAAGCATCCTGAGGCTGCGCAGCGGCGAACCAGGCGCACTCATCACTCGACCATTCGAATTGCCGATGGGCGCGCAGCGGCACACCGGCTACGCCGTGCAATGGTTCGGACTCGCGCTCGCGTCTATACTATTGACTTTGATTTTGGTGCGCGGAATGTTCATTCGCGGGACAAATAACAGGGCAAAACCACATGGCTGACTCCCCGAAGCGAGGCCGCACTCTCTTAGGCGGCTTGCTCGCGCTCACTGTGCTGCCATTGCTTGGTGCTTGGTGGCTCAAGGCATCGATAGACGGCGGTGAGCCTTGGGGCACCACGAACCAAGGGCAGCTACTCACATCAGACCTGATGTTGTCCGAAGTCGGCTTGGAAGCTCTTTCATCAGAAGCGCCGACTTGGCGCTTGATCGTCGTGCCCGGCACTTCCGGCTGCCTTGAAGACTGCCAAGCCGCCCTGCCAACGCTTCGTGCACTGCATCTCAGGCTCGGCAAGGATTCGCGTCGCGTCACACGCACTTTTGTCTGGGACGAATCTAGCGAACCCGATGCAACCCACCTGCCCTCGCAATCCTTGGCCGCGCCAGTCACACTCGAATCCGGCGTCTACATCGCCGACCCGCTCGGAAATCTCGTGCTGCGCTACGAATGGGATCAAGTCGGCACGCCCTTGTTCGAAGATATGAAGCACCTACTTGAACTCTCGCGGATCGGTTAGGGTCAATTCGTGGAGGATTTAGAGCGGTACTGGAAGCGACTCTATTTCGGCACGCTCGTGCTCGGATTCGTCGTGGTGTGCCTCGGAGCTTGGACACGTCTCGCCGATGCAGGGCTTGGTTGCCCTGACTGGCCCGGCTGCTACGGACAAATCACCGTCCCAGATTCGGCGGAAGAAGCCTTGCAAGCCTACCCAGATACGCCGCTTGAGCCGGGCAAAGCCTTGCTTGAGATGGTTCACCGCTATGCTGCGGGACTGCTTGGCCTCGCTATCCTTGGTCTCTTCATTCTGGCGCGCTTCGGCGACAATGCGCACAGCAAACGCATCACCGCCTGGCTGCTGATTCTGGTCGTCGTGCAAGCCACCCTCGGCGCACTGACGGTCACCATGCGCCTCTTTCCGCCAATCGTCCTTGGCCATCTATTGCTTGGCTTCACGACCATCGCGCTGCTTATATGCCTACGCCCGCTGCCGTCTTGGAACCTGCGCACCAATCCATTCAAAGTTCACCTGTCGTTCGCCTGGTTCTTTCTCGCCCTGCAAATCACACTTGGGGGCTGGATGTCAGCTAACTACGCCGCGCTCGCCTGCCCCGATTTCCCCACCTGCCAAGGCGAATGGTGGCCGCCTATGAACTTGGGCGAAGCGTTCAACACGCCGCTTGTGTCGGATACCAGCTACCTCGGCGGACGCATGGACGGCGAGGGACGCACCGCCATTCATATGGCGCACAGGCTCAATGCCGTACTCGTGCTCGGCGTGCTGCTGAGCTTCTTTCTTCGCTTGCGAAGCGCACCCGGCGCGGGCGCGGCCTCCATGCTCGGCATTTGGCTGCTCAGCGGTCAGCTTCTGCTCGGCGTCATTCTTGTCCTTATCGGTATTCCTCTGCTGCTTGCAGTGTTTCATAATCTCATCGCGCTCTTGCTGGTGCTCAACCTTACGCACATTTCTAGGATTGTCTGGCGACGACCAGATGTCACCTACAACCCAAATTCACTCACACAGAACTACAGATGACTGAACTATCTTCCAAATCCAAGATTCGACTTACCATCGCCTCGTGCCTCGCGTTTGTCGCGGTGGTGCTCGTGCTGTTTTTGAACAATGTGCTCACTGCGGATGTCCTATCGGGCGATGAACTGCGCGACCATGGCGTGATTATGCTCAGCACGCCCCGCGAGATTTCCGATGTGGCGCTCATCACCCATGAGGGAAATGCCTTCACCCAAGCCAGCTTTGAGGGGCAATGGAGCTATGTATTCTTCGGGTTCACCATGTGCCCGGATATCTGTCCGCGCACGATGGGTATTATGGGCCGCATGGACGAGATGCTACGCGACGGCACACGGAGACGCCTCGCGGACAAGTTCCGCGGCGTGTTCGTGACGGTTGATCCCGAGCGCGACAATGAAGAGCGACTCAATCGCTATGTGACCGGATTCTCGCGCTACTTTTTGGGCTTACGCGAGTCGAAAAAGAAAATCGCGGCCTTCGCAGGTCAGGTGAACGCAGCCTTCGGCAAGGTGCCGACCATGGGCGGCGGCTACATGGTCGATCACACCAGCAACATCGCTGTGATTAACCCGGACGGCAAGCTGCATGCGTTCATCAAGCCTGAACGCACGCCTGAAGAGTTGCTGCGCGTTCTTGAGAGTTTTGATGCGAGTGCTTAACGGGCTTCGTGAGAAGCTAATCTTCAAACCACTCAGCGACAGGCGTTGATAGGAATAATTCCAAGTCAACCCCATCGCCGCCAACGAGCAGCTTGCGCGCGTCCATGAACTGCCTTGCGAAGGCACTCATACCCGCACGCCTTGCGGCCTGCCGACCACTTTTCACTTCAATCGCAAGCACTTGGTCGCCTTTCTCCACCACAAAATCAACTTCTACATTACGTTCGCGCCAATAGTAGAGCCGACACTCGCCTAATGCGGCAGCGTTGGCGAGGTGCGCACCGACGGCAGACTCCACCAACCGACCCCAAAGGGCGGTGTCGCGAGAAGCCTGCTTGAGGACAAGTTCTCGAACCGACGTGATAAGTGATGTATTGAGGACTTGCAGCTTCGGGCTTGAGGCGCGTCTTCGTACCAAGCTCGGCGAGTATTTCTCAAGACCCGTAAGGAGTCCTACGCCTGCCAACAGCTCTAAGTAGTGTGCCAAGGTCGTCGTGTTACCAGCATCCTGAAGCTGACCGACCATTTTCGAATAGGACAGTATTTGGCCTGAATATTCGCAGCCCAATTCAAGCAATCGGCGAAGCAGTGCCGGCTTGTCCACGCGCGACAAGAGCAGCACATCGCGGGATATGATGGGCTCGATCAGCGAATCTCGTATGTAGCGCATCCATCTCTGATGCTGGCTCTGATGCTGGCTTTGCGGCTGACCGACAAGCACAGCAGCACCAGGATATGCACCGTACAAGACAAACTTCTCGACCGACCAGCCGAAGGCTTCCCGCATTTCGCTGTAACTCCAATGCGGCAACCGAAACAACTCGAACCTGCCAGCAAGGCTCTCACTTAATCCCTTTTGCACGAGCAGCGGCGCCGAACCTAGCAGCACCACCTTGAGCGCTCGCTGCGTTCGCGTGTCTTCGTCCCACAAGCGCTTAACGACTTCGGACCAGCCGGGCACTTTTTGCACCTCGTCGAGAACGAGAAGCGCGCCGCCCGCAGCAACACTTCGAGACATGGCTCTCGCCACCTGCCACTGCTGCTCAATCCATACCGCATCGCGCAGAGTTGGTTCATCGGCGCTTGCATAGTTCGTTGGCAGTTGGCAGCGCTTGGCCGCCTGCTCGATCAGTGTCGTCTTTCCGACTTGGCGCGGACCGGAAAGGACTTGAATAAACTGGCGCGGCTCAAGCAGTCGGGCCACCAAGGCATCGGCATATGGACGAACATATTTCGTCAATTCATTTACCGCAAATTACTCAGTACAGTGAGTAATTTTACTCAGTTTACTGAGTAATTTATAGGCCCTCATTACCATAGAGACTCTTCACCAAGCGTTGAAACCAGCGCGGATCCTTGGCTCGACCGGTCGCGAGTACGCGATCAAGCCGCCATTCAGGAAAATAGGCATCGCCCCATTTCGCGAGTTGCTTGACTTGCAACAGACGCGAAATCCAGAAGCAGAGCGCGGCGTACAGGCGAATGGCATCAAGATAGACAACTTCGGCCAGCTTCAGGCTGCGAGTCTCTTCATAGCCTGCGACCAATGCATTGCGCGCTACCGGCCGTATCATGCCTTGAGCATCCACCGCCCAGTCGTTGAGCGCAACGGCAATATCGAACGCAAGCAGCGCCTTGGAAGCGTGATGAAAATCGATCACGGCGACAAGCGCATCACCTTCAAAAAGCGCATTGTCACGAAACAAATCGCCATGCACGATCCCCTTCGGCAGCGCTTGTACATCTGCGCGCTCAAGCAGCGCACCGACCATGCTCACAGCCTTATCCAATCCATGCGAGGTCTCGGAATCAAGAAGCGTCCGCACCTCGTCTGCCTTCGTCCTCAACCAGTTCGCATCCCGCGGATGCGGCTCGGCAGCATGACCGAGCGGCTCAGCCGCTTCGTGCATGTGGCCAAGAAATGCACCGATTGCTCGGCATTGCGACTCGCTCGGCACTCGTGGATGCTTCCCAGAAAAGCGTTTCACCACACAAGCGTCACGGCCGCTCACACTTGCGGTGCGCGCACCTGAAGACGTGGTCAAAGGCACAGGCACAGACAGTCCACTTTCTGCCAAGTGCTCAACCAACGAAAAGGCGAATCGATCTCCCAGAACATCTGACTCAAGCAGGGTCACCACCAGCGCTTCAGTGCCTTCGGGCGATACGGCTTCTACAAGGTAGTTTGAGTTCTCGATGCCATGCTTGGCCGGCTCGACAGACAGGATTTCTACAAATCCGTATTCGCCAAGCAAGCGCTCAAGAGCCTGCGTGCCAAGCTCTGTATGCGCAGCCATGGGCTACTCGACAGCGGATTGGCTTCGCATCAAGCGCACCTGCTCGATCAAGTGTTCAACGATTTGCAGCTGCGCTGCGCCTCCGAACCCCGGCGGCGGCGTGACCTTGTACTCGCCAGCAACGATGAGCGCTGGCACCGAAGTAATTCGGAACACTCGCGACAGCGCATCGGCTTGCCGCACCTTGGTCTGCACAGCAAAGGAGTGAAGCGCCTTGTCGAGCGTCTCGGCATCAATATCGGCATAGTCTTGAAACAGGCGTTCAAGGATGTCCTTGCGCAGGACATTGAGGTTGCGCACATGCAAAGCCTCGAATATCTGTGCGTGCATTTGTTCCAAAACGCCGATCTGCTCGCTCGCATAATAGACCGCAGCGAGCATCTGGTACGGTTCACTAAAGGTCGCTGGCACGCGCCTGAGGCTCACGTCCGCAGGCACGTCCGACAGCCAGCTATTGAGCGGCCCTTCAAGGCTCATGCAATGCGGACAGGCGTAGGAAAAAATCTCGGTGACTTCGATTGAATCATCGGGGGTTTCGGAAGGCACCGGCAAGCGCACATAGTGGATGCCTTCTTCAAACTGCTGCTGCGCATGCGCCGCAACCCCAATGAATATCGCAATCAGCGCCGTAGCAAGCTTTGATTTCATCACAGCAACCCCGAAATATAGTTGGCAACCGCTTCGATTTCGGCATCAGTCAATTGATGTGCCGTGTCACGCATCATACCGCCCATACGCTCGTCAGTGGTTCGCTCGCCTTCCCGATACGCCTTCAATTGCTGCACGAGATACGTTCGCGACAGCCCTTTGAGCGATGGAAATCCAGCAGGCACGTTGCCTGTGCCCGACGGACTGTGACATGCCGTGCAGGCCGAAACGGATTTTTCCGTGATGCCGGCGCGATAAATTTGCTCGCCGTCTTCGAGATTGCCCATGTCAAGCGCCTGACCTTGGCGCGGCGTGAGCGATGCGTACCACGCTGCGATATTGGCGATGGTCTCATCGCTCATCGTATCAAGCTGACCTGCCATCAAGGGAATGTTGCGCTCGCCCGAGCGAATATGAAGCATTTGGTCGTACAGGTACTTGGCGCCCTGACCAGCGAGGCTTGGGTATTCGGGCAGAAGGGTGCTGCCATCTGCGGCGTGACAGGCGATGCAGGCGACCGATGCCTGCTCACCGGCCTGCAGGTCAGCAGCTTGTGCCGGCACGAACAGGCTAGCGCCGAGACCAATAAGGATAGGCGCGAAGTGCTTGCAGTAAATGCTCAAGGTAGGGACAACGTAAGATGCGAATCAATGCGTCATTATAGCGGTTGGTCATGGGCGCTCGTCTCGACGCGCAATTTCTCACCAGCGCATCTTCCATTGAAGATGCGCCGAACGATGCCGTACCGGAAGTCGCGTTCATTGGACGCTCAAACTCAGGCAAGTCAAGCGTGCTCAATTGCCTCACTGGCCAAACCAAGCTTGCGCGCACCAGCAAGACGCCTGGGCGCACGCAGCGATTCAACTACTTTGAAGCCAGGAACCTCGGTCGCCTCGTTGACCTGCCGGGCTACGGCTTCGCCAAGGTCTCGAAGAAAGTCGCCAGTGCATGGCAGCGGGACATTTTCCAGTTTCTTGAGCATCGCTCGCAGCTCTGTGGTCTGGTGCTCGTCATGGATGCGCGCCACCCATTTCGAGACAGCGATGTTGACATGATCGAAACTTGCAAGCATCAAAGGCTGCCGATACTGGCGCTACTCAACAAGTCCGACAAGCTCTCGAAGAACGCCAAACTCAATTGTCTGCGCGGCGCACTGGCCACGCTCGCATCGCACCAGTTGGAAAGTGCCCATGTCCTGATTTTCTCCGCCCGCACCAGTGAAGGCGCCGATGAGACGCGCGAGTGGATTCGCACACGGCTGCAATCGCTGTGACACAAGAACGAAGCCCTCGCTATACGCTGTTCCTCACCTCGGCAAGTACCGTGTTACGCTAACGCTCGAACAAATGAGCATCCGCCTCGCGGAAAAGATAAGTTGGCGCAGTTGAAGCAAATGCCTCCGGTCTCCGTGCACCCTTCGTTGCTGAAGCAATGGGGCGGCATCTGGAAAAGTACGCGAGGCCGTTCGAGAAACGGGGAAGAGCGCAAGAAACACCCTCAGTCTTTCGATAAGGCGCAAGGCATTGAGTTCGGCAAGGTGTTTGATTCAGCATTCGGAAACTCACTAGCCACAATGCTTGGAAAAATTCCCGTAGTATCTCCTAGCGCGAATGCTCTCACACCTGAAGGTAGAGATTGCGTAGAGGTAGGCCCCACACGGATTATCGGAGGCATACGACCTCAGAATTACGATGCTGCATACCGTCCGGACGGCCCGCGTATCGTCTTTGATAGCAAAACCTTGAACGACCAAAAGAGCATAGGCAAGAACTAGCAGAACATGGTCAATGACCTAGCTTCAGAAGCGGCGACAGTCCATACTCGCTTTCCATTCTGCATCGTCGCGTTTGTCGTGGTGGTTCCTGCCCCAGCGTTGCTTGATCGTCAGTATCGTGCCATTGCCAGCACGCTCGAACGTTTAGGTTCCAGACGCGACGAATTGGATCAACATCTTCCGCCGCATATTCAATAGAGAAGATCTGACAAGTTTGGGATACGGTGATGTTTGAGATTGGCGCCAGCAAGTGCCCGCCTACAGCGAAGAAATTGCGCGGCGGCTATTACACACCTCAGCCACTAGCAGATTACCTTTGCAATTGGGCTATCCGAAGACCTGACGACCTTGTGCTCGAGCCAAGCTGCGGCGACGGCAGCTTCATTCGAGCGGCCGCGCCGAGGCTCTCGACAAGTGGGAGCATCACGGCCATCGAACTAGTGGCCGACGAGATAGCAAAAGCGCAGCGATCACTTGCGGACATAGACCCAAGCATTGAATGGAAATGCGGGAGCTTCTTCGATTTTGCGCCTCAACACTTGCCGAGCCCGAGTTTCGATGTCATCGTAGGAAACCCTCCATTCATTCGATTTACCCCGAATGATCTTGCGAACTACCGCAAGGCGCATCCATCCAAGCTTATTTCGCTCTCTGGCGTGAATCGGCCGGACTTCCCACAGAGCCTAGAAAGATACATTCAATCCGGGGAAGCAAATGGGGTGCACAGAGGCTACAAATGCAGAGTTCGAAATCGCTGGTTTGACGTGCCGTCCGTTTACGCACCAGATGCCTTCATGTATCGCCAGATACATCATGCGCCATTGCTGATCGCAAACCACACTGGAGCCACCTCGACCGATACGGTTCATCGCGTCCGGCTTTTACCCACTCGAAACATTGAAGTCGAGAAGCTGTGTGGGTCACTCGTGAACTCGGTTTCCTTCGCGAGCTCCGAAGTTTTAGGCAGAAGCTATGGTGGAGGCGTCTTGGAACTCGAACCGCGTGAGGCCGAGAAGTTGCCGATTCCGTTTTCCGAAGACTATGGGGTCGATGTGGACTACTTGGATAAGAAGCTTCGCGCAGGGGACTTGGAAGCGGCGCTCGATCATGGAGACGATGTGCTTCTTCGCGAAGGGTGCGGGCTGTCGAAAACTGATATAGATAGAGCGCGGTCAGCTTGGCGGAGACTGCGAGACCGGAGGCACTCGCGCAAACACGGACAGCGCAGCTAATGCGCCTCGTCCCAATTCTCGCCGCGCCCTACTGACACCGGCAAGGGCACAATCAGCGAAACGGCTGACTCCATTCGCTCGGTGACACCCGCAATCAAGGCATCGGCTTCGCTGTCCCGGACCTCAAAGACAAGCTCATCGTGCACCTGCATGATCATCTTGGCGTCCACCCCGCCCTGTGTCAGCCACGCATCGATGTCGATCATCGCCTTCTTGATGATGTCCGCCGCACTGCCCTGCATCGGCGCATTGATGGCGAGCCGTTCCGCGCCCGCCCGCCTTGGCGCACGAGTTGAAGCAATGTCGGGCAGATGCACGCGGCGGCCCATGATGGTCTCGACATAGCCAGTGTCTCGCGCGCGCACCTTGATCTCATCCATGAAGGCTCTCACGCCGCTATAGCGGTTGAAGTAGCGATTCATATAGCTTTGCGCCTGCGAGCGAGGAATGCTCAGGCGCTTCGCAAGCCCAAAAGCGCCCATGCCGTACATCAAGCCGAAATTGATCATCTTCGCGATTCGACGTTCCTCATCGCTCACGGCATCGACCGCCACTTCAAAGACCTCGGCCGCGGTCATGGCATGCACATCGCGCCCCTCATTGAAATACTCGATCAGGTGCTGATCGTGCGATAGATGCGCCATGATTCTGAGTTCAATCTGCGAATAGTCCGCAGCCACAAGGCAGTAGCCGTCCGGCGCCACAAAAGCCTGTCGAATGCGACGCCCCTCAGGCGTGCGAATGGGGATGTTCTGCAAGTTCGGGTCGGACGACGCTAAGCGCCCGGTGCTCGCGACGCATTGATGATAGGACGTATGCACGCGCCCGGTCTCGGCATTGATCTGCTCAGGCAGGCGGTCGGTGTAGGTCGATTTCAGTTTGGCGAGCGAGCGATACTCAAGAATGAGCTTCGGCAGCGCGTCCTCGCGCGCGAGCTCTTCGAGCACCGACTCATCGGTTGATGGCTGTTGCGTGCTAGGGGATTTCTTGATGACGCGCAGGCCGCGACGATCAAAAAGTATGTGCTGCAGCTGCTTCGGCGAATTGAGATTGAACGCCTCGCCAGCCTCGTCGTAGATCTGATCGCGCAGGTGCTTGATCGCATCACCCATCTCAAAACTGTACTGCGCGAGCGCCTTGCCGTCGATCAACGCGCCGCTGCGCTCCATGCGTGCGAGCACCGATGCAAGCGGCAGCTCAATTGACTCGTAGAGGGATTGCAGTTCGGGCGCATCAGCAAGCTGCGGCGCCAGATGCCGATGCAGCCTGAGCGTGATGTCAGCGTCTTCGGCGGCATATTTGGCCGCCGTCTCAAGTTCGACTTCATGAAAGCCGATCTGCTTCTTGCCACGTCCCGCGACATCCTTGAATGCAGTCGTCTTGGCACCGAGGTAGTGCTTCGCCATGTCGGTCATATTGTGGCGCGTCGCGCTCGAATTGAGCATGAAAGACTCAAGCTGCGTGTCATTCGCGAGTCCATTGAGTTCGATGCCCGCATTGCCGAGCACGAGGGCATCGTACTTGAAGTGCTGCCCAATCTTAGGCAAATTTTCATCTTCTATGAGGGATTTGAGCTTGGCAAGCACAGTTTCGCGAGGCAACTGTTCGCTGCTCGCCAAGGTCGTGTGACCAAAAGGCACATAGGCCGCATGACCTGGCTCGCAAGCAAACGAAATGCCGACTAGGCGCGCCTGCATGGGCATGGCGCTCGTCGTCTCTGTGTCGAGAGCGAATTCACCGGCGGATCTGAGCCGCTCAATCCAAGCGTCCAAGTGGGCTTCATCGATAATCAGTTCGTAGTTGACCTCTTCTGGCGTGTCTTCAGGCTCTGGTGCCGCCTCAACGGCTTCCGAAGCGTCGAGAAGCTTCTCAAGCAGCGTGCGGAACTCAAGGCGCTCGTATATCTCGCGCAGCTTGTTGGCATCGGGTGGGCTCGGAATAAGGTCATCCAAGCCCATGCCGAGGTCGAGTTCGGTACGAATAGTCGCGAGATCCTTTGAAACTGGCAGCATGTCAAGTGACGCTCGCAGATTCTCGCCGATCTTGCCGCCGAACTCTTCAGCATGTTCGATGATGTTCTCCACTGTCCCGTACTGCTTCAGCCACTTGGCAGCGGTTTTGGTGCCGACCTTGTCGATGCCGGGAATGTTGTCCGACGAGTCGCCGCTCAAGGCGAGGGAATCGATGACCTGACTTGGATTGACTCCAAACTTCTCGCGCACGCCGTCGATATCGAAGGTCTTATTGGACATGGAATCGACCACCGTCACATGCTCGTTGACAAGCTGCGCCATGTCCTTGTCCGACGACGAGATGATCGTCTCACGTTTCGCTCTAGTCGCCATGCGCGCGAATGTGCCGATCACATCGTCGGCTTCAACGCCTTCCTTGATGACAAGCGCAAGGCCCATGGCGCGAATGATCTCGTGAATGGGCGCGATTTGTACAACGAGTTCCGAAGGTGTCGGCGGACGATTCGCCTTGTATTCGGGATAGATCTCATTGCGAAAGGTATCGCCCTTGGGGTCGAACACGACGGCGACCGGGCTGTTCGGATAGCTCCTAACGAGCTTATCGATCATCATGATGGTGCCGCGAATCGCGCCAGTTGGCTCGCCCGCCGCAGTCGTCAAGTTGGGTACGGCGAAAAACGCGCGGAACAGATACGACGAACCGTCAATGAGTAGAATAGGGCCGCTTGGCATTCGAATTGAGAGTCTCGTCTCATGCGTGGTGTGCGCTCTATCATAAACCTGTCCCGAAAGAGCCTGTGTGTCCTCGGCGTGTGCGCGACCCTTGCCTTAGCGGACGACCCCGCGCTCGTGCCAGCATCAGCCGCACAAGCGATTTCGAGCGCTGACGAGGTCGTTATCACCGAAGAAGGCGAACAAACGACGTATGAGTACCGTCTCAACGGCGAGCTGCGGCTGATTCGCATAGTTCCGGCAGTCGGCCGCGAGTATTACCTATACCCGGAAGATCAGACGCTCGAAGCTGGCATCGACCAGTCGGACGCTCTGCTCGTGCGTTGGAAGCTGCTGGAGTTTTAGGGAAGTTTTTCTAAGATCGGCAAGGCATTTTAGAATTTAGTACGATCACCATCATGCCGGACGGGAAGGCCAAGGGCCTGCAACACGCGCCTCAGAAACCCGCTCACCCCTCGCTAAGAAGCGCCTGCATCGCCACCCCATCGTGAGCGCGCTTGATGACGTACTGGCGAATGTCCTCGGATTCCTCTGCCGAGATCACGCCATCGAACCCGACCATGCCTTTGACTGCAAACGCGCCTTCCAAGACGATTTTGTCCCATATCTCGTGAATGGCATCGTTGCTGTAGCGCAAGTCCGGCAGTACGCCAGAGCCAACCGCGCCACCCCCGTGACAGGCCAAGCAATGCGCGTGGAACAGGGCTTTTCCGCGCTCGATTTGCGCGGCACTCGCATCGCCGCGCTGCGGCTCAGGCATATCGATAGTCGCGACGCTTGGTGCTGGCAATTGCTGCCCACCGCCGAGCTTGTAGGCAAGCACGCGACCGTGCCGGGCGATCATGCCAGATTGCGGCGGCACGCCTGACGCCAAAGCAAACGCCCCGCCCCAGCCCGCCATGACAGCGATGTATTGCTCACCATCAACTTCATAGCTCACAGGCGGCGCGATGATGCCAGCATAAGTCTGACTTTCCCATAGCTCGCGGCCAGTATCGGCGGCGAACGCCGAGATATAACCGTCCGCACGGCCCTGAAACACCAAGCCACCAGCCGTTGACAGCAGGCCGCCGTTCCAAGCACCTGAATGCTGCACTTGCCAAACGCGCTTTTGCGCCACCGGGTCCCACGCCAGTAGATGGCCTTTGACAAGGCTGAGCGCTTCAAGTTCGCCTGTCAGCGAATCAGGCGGCGCCATCAATGTCTGGTCGATGCCCGTGTTCCAGGTACGGATGTCGTATGTGAACTGACTCGGCTGGCCGAACACCATCGGAATGTCAAGAACAGGCACATACACAAGCCCGGTGCTCGGGTTGTAGGCCATCGGATGCCAGTTGTGGCCGCCATAGGGCGAGGGATACACGAGCTTAGGTTCATTTGCGTACTGCCCGCCGGTTTCCACCGGACGGCCGGTCTCAGGATCCACATGGCTCGCCCAAGTCGTTTGCACATAGGGTTCAGCGGAGATGAACTCGCCAGTGCGCCGGTCGATCACATAGAAGAAGCCGTTTTTCGGCGCTTGCACCAGCACTTCTCGAAGCTGCCCGTTGATTTCAAGGTCGAGCAGCATGATGTGCTGGGTCGCCGTGTAGTCCCAATTGTCGCCGGGCGTCGTCTGGTAGTGCCAGACAAGCGAGCCGTTATCGGGATTGATCGCAAGGATTGAGGACAGATACAGGTTATCGCCGCCACCCGGACTGCGGATATAGCGATTCCAAGGCGAGCCGTTGCCAGTGCCGATATACAGAAGGTCAAGCTCAGGGTCGTAGGCCATTGAGTCCCAAACCGTGCCGCCGCCGCCAACTTCCCACCACTTGCCGCCGCGCCAAGTCGAGGCCGCCTTTCGCATGGCAGGGTTCTCGAAGCCGAGTTCAGGATTGCCCGGCACGGTATAGAAACGCCACGCTTCTTCGCCCGACTCAGCATGATAAGCCGTGATGTACCCTCGAACGCCATACTCAGCACCGCCGTTGCCAATGATCACCAAGTCCTTGACGATTCTCGGCGCACCAGTAATCGTATACGGCTTGTCGCGCGGCGTTGTCTGTACTTGCCATTCGACTTCGCCGCTGCCAGCATCGAGCGCGACCAAGCGACCATCAATGGTGCCAGCGTAGACCCGGCCTTTCCACACGGCAACACCGCGATTGACGACATCGCAGCACGCCTTGGCGCCCCATTCACGCGGCACTTCCGGGTCGTATCGCCAGAGTTCTTCGCCGGTCTTGGCATCATGGGCGTACACAAGGCTCCATGAGCCAGTGGTGAACATGACGCCATCGACCACGATTGGCGATGCCTCTAGCCCGCGTGTCGTGTCCGTATCGGCGTACCAAGCGAGCTCAAGATCGGAGACGTTGTCCGTATTGATGGCATCGAGCGGCGAGAAGCGCTGCTCGCCATAAGTGCGGCCGTGCGCAAGCCAGTTGCCGGGCTCGGCATCGGCAGCGATAACGCGAGCGGCATCAAGAGTGGCTGTTTTGGCGCGAATTTCCTCGCTGCGGTCGATGCTTGCCTGCGCATCACCCGCATCGGTGGATTCGGCATCCTCGGCGGGCAGGTCAGACTGAGGCGCACAGCCAATCAATGGGGCCAACAAAGCTAGCGTCCACACATGCTTCCAAGAGATTCTTTGCAGCATTCGTCCGACCCTTTCCCAACTCATCGGTAGGTGGGCAATCTTAGCAGTTTGGGGAGAGGTGGTTTATCTGGCTTCCTCTGGCAGCTAGCAGCGCGGATTCAAGCGGCGAGCTCGCCTATGCGCTGGGGAAGCTTCCTAATTGGGACAATTTTTCAGCTTTGTTGGTGATTTTCGCAGTGACTGTATATCAGCGTCTGGGCAATTTTGAAACCTTCGACTTGGGGAATTTCTCTTAATTCTCGTAGCTTCACTCTATTTTGAGGCGGACGATCTCTCAGCTCGAAAACCGCTCCACTTTCCCAAATTCCAAAAAGACGCACTTCCGCATCTCCGTCCTCCGCACAAACCACAATCAACCAATCAAAATCGGTTTTAGGACCGATTGCGATATAGCGAGTCGCGAAGTTCTCCTCAGTGACCCATTTGAATTTGACTTGAACGGACTTCTCGCCAATATACCCATCAACGTCTTTCGTGCCTCTGGGAGTCCTGACCATGCCAACGTAAGTTTCACAGAAACTCTCGCCAAGAAAACCATGAATGCCGTTATATCCCTCTGTGAGCTCATCCATGCGATGGCAGAGCCTGAGAGCTTCTTCTCGTCTTTGTTTGAGATCTTGTCCTTCAGGAAGTGTCTTCATTTTTATTGCTCCGCATTCAAGCAGTGGTACGCAATTCTGCGCGAAGCCATCCTGCGTGAAGATGAGTTATGCGTCAATTGTTTCACACACCGTTCCCCAAAACGCCCGCACGCCCGGCAGGCACGTTAGATTGGTGTCGAACACGAACATCAGCCATCAGGCGCATCACGCACCAAGCTGATTCGACGGGCGAGTTCAAGGGTTAATTTCTCATTTCTTGCTTTGGCGGCATGGTATGGGCTGTAGTTCTCATCCACCTTGTCCATGTCCGCGACGACCTGGTCGCTGATCGCCATAGCCTCGACGAATCGATCACGCATACTTTTATCGCTCTTTTCCGTGCTCATTCGTTCGCCCCACCTGATCAATGATTGAGATTTTAGCATTCAAGATTTTAACGAACGCTCCAACCTGAAGCGTGCTATCCCGGATATTTGACCAGTAATTTAACCAATGAATGCTGAATGATTGTGTCTGCGAAGACACCAACAAAATCAAAATTCGTGGCTTATGTCCATATCCCGTGACTTGAAGGAGTCTGTACTCTGGACGAAAATGGAACAGAACACCTGAAAGTAGATTTCAATATCGTGGACGAAACCTACCAAGAACTCTGCCTTCGCCTCATCCACGCCAATTCCGAAACCAAGGTCATCGCCCTCCTTCATGGAGCCGGATTCTGGGACTGGCAAGAAGCTTGGCGACACTTCGGCGACATAGAGAACAACTGGGCAACCATCGGTAATCAGCAAAGCAGTCCTGAAGCAGCTCTTGTTGAAAAACTGGTTAACTCCGTCGATGCGCGGCTGATCGCAGCTTGCCGTGAAGCGGAAATTGACCCCGAGAGCATCCAGGCCCCACAGACTATCCGAGAAGCGGTAGCGGTTTTCTTTGATCCTCAAAGTAGCGCTAGCAGTGGCAGGTCTGGCCTCGTCTTGCAATGGCCCAACCGTTACCGAACCCAAGTTGCGAGAGAGATCACTTTGGCTGCGACTGGGGCAAAGCCTGGTCAGGGTTACCCGTGCCTGACCGTCGCTGACCGGGGAGAAGGTCAGACACCCGAAAAGTTCCCTGAAACCCTGCTCTCCATGCACCTCAGCAACAAGCTCAGGATTCCGTTCGTGCAGGGGAAGTTCAATATGGGTGGAACGGGTGCCTTAAGGTTTTGTGGAAAAGAGAATTTACAACTCGTTGTCAGCAAGCGAAATCCACTACTTGCCGGGGAAAACGGAGGACAAGGACAGCCATTGGGGCTTCACGGTGGTGCGTCGCCAAGAAGAAGGCGGCAGAAATACCGTGTATTCCTACCTCGCGCCCGTTGGTTGCGAATCGCATCCTCGTCAGGGCGGTGTCCTACACTTTCCGGCGGAGTCCTTGCCGATTCTTCCTTTGGGCAGCATGGCGTATGAACGCGAATCTGCTTGGGGCACGCTAATCAAGCTCTATGAGTATCAGATCAGGCGAAGAAGCCACATACTCTTGGGAGACGGGTTACTGGGCAGGCTGGATCTTCTTCTCCATCAGGTGGCGCTGCCAATTCGCCTGCATGAATGTCGAGACTATAAGAACACAGGGGGTGCTGAAAGCAATCTGACCGGTATTCGCGTTCGCCTAGAGGACAACCGAGGCGAAAACTTGGAGTTTGATCCGTCGTCAGTGGAACTGAGGGTTCAGAGCCAATTCATAAAGGCGGTGATCTTCGCGTTCAAGAAGTGAAAAGCAGATACTTACAGAAGCGACGAGGGAATCATCTTCACCTTGAATGGACAGACTCACGGGCACCTGCCGACAAGTTTCTTCCGCCGTCAGAACGTAGGCATGAGCTATCTGAGGGACTCGATACTTGTTGCCGTAGATTGTTCAGCTATCAGTGCCCGCGCTCGTGAGGAACTGTTCATGAACAGCAGAGACCGCATCGCGCACTGCGATCTGCGCAAGGATCTTGAGAGGGAGTTGGAACGAATATTGAAGACCCATCCCGGTCTCTGTGACCTTCGTGAGCGCAGACATCGAGAAGAAGTGGAGGCTCGAGTAACTGAGGACAAGCCCCTTGAAGAGGTTACTCGCAATCTTCTGAATACTAACCCATCACTCGCGCACCTACTCCGTGGCGGGAAGCGCATACGCAATCCGTTTCGTCCACAAAGCGAAGAGGATGTTGATCAGCCTTTCATAGGAAAGAGGTACCCGACCTACTTTCGGTTCAGAGGTAGGAAGGCGGGTGAGAAGCTCAAGAAGGAATGCCAGATTGGAAAACCAGCGCGCATCGAATTTGAAACAGACGCGGAGAACGGGTACTTCTCGCGAGATGTTGATCAGGGCGCCTTTGAACTTGTTGCAAAAGCATCTGTGGTCCCGCTGGAGGTCGAGGATTACTCCTTGAGCCTCAATGAGGGTATCGCCATCCTGAACTTCTCCTTGCCAACAAGCCTCAAAGAGGGTGAACTGATCGGTTTTATAGCCGAAGTCAACGATCAGACTCAGATTGAACCCTTTACCAACGAGTTCAGCTTGTTACTGGCGCCCCAGTCAAACAAGCCGCGTGGAAGTTCAATCCCTCCCAAGGTGCCCGGGCTTCGCCTTCCAAAGGTGATCGAGGTGTACCAAGATAAGTGGAGGGACTTCGGAGGCGTTGCCTAGTGACAACATGGGCGATGGTCGATATGATGCGTTGCCTAGTGACAACATTGAGGCGGCGATGCCAAGACGTTTAGCACTTGAGGAAGCGAAGCGACTCACTAACGAGAAGCCGCATTTTCATGCCTACATCGCGAGCGAGAACGAGAGCGCATTCTTTCGCCGGGCGCACGCCTACCGAAGCAAGAACGCTGCGAGGCAGTGGGCGATGCGCAACTACCGAGATAGGGAAGTGATGGTAAGGCCGTGCTACTGTGAGCGAGGATTCCGCCAGCTCGAACGGAGTAGATCGACATGAAGGCAAGCATTCCTAGCGCATTGGCCGTGCTGCTACTGGCTGTAATGCTTGCAGGCTGTGGCGCACTACCGGCACCCACAATCGAGCAACTAGCCGAACGCAGATACATTACGACACATGCAGGGACTTACTATGAGCATGACGAAGTGACCGGCTGGCGTGGGTATCAGACACCTTGGTTTAGCCTGTTTGACGCACCCAAATTGGGCATGATAGCTTTCCCCCCAGGGAATGCGCGAGCAATGAGCTGGTCTACTGGCGATTTTTGGGGAGATGCCATAAGTAAAAAACTCTTTTTCAGTGACGGATGGTTTGATAATGTTGTCGTGAGAGTTACTTTTAAGTTTGATAAATGGTACTTCATTAAGAGCGCAAAAGCACAAGGTCAGAGTTTGCAGCTTACATTAAGAAGAAATAGGGATGTAAGTTGTCGGGGTGGTGGTTGTAGTCATTATGAGGCTGTGGATATTTTCATCCCCACAGCGATGGCGCTCGATTCGGCATGTACAAGGGGCGGATTGAGGATAGCCGCCATAGGCGATTACCGGAGCGATTTTAGAATATCCGCAGAGACGCTACACGCCTTTCTCGACAGAGCTCGAAAGCTAGGTGCGAAGATCAAAGCGCCGCTTTGCAACTTCACCCCTATCCTGACGGAAGCCGCAGGGCTGAATCAGTGAGACAACAACTTTGATAGAGATACAGCATTGCATATCAAAAGTGCGCCCGTCCCTTCGGGTTCGCGGCAGGGAGATGTCGTGAATGACTACGATTTCTTTGTGAATCTCGATAATGTACACCTCAAATCGTTTCTGAAGGATCAGGACAAGCTTGACGAGATTGAAGCGAAAGTTGTTGGCTCGCAGTTCAAGTATGGTCTAGTTCTGCTTGGGCTCGCGCTGTTGCGACAGGATTCGGATAGTCAAAGTGCGCCCGAACGCGATAATCGGGAGAATGGGGAAGAGATAGTTGATGTGGAGAGTCGGGTGGAAAGTTTCACCAAGGCTGCCGCTGCCGTGCTATTGCCGGTTGTTCGTTCTCTCAGCCGATTGGAGTTGGGGGATGAGGATGAAGGGAACTAGCGGCCAACTTAGGCTAGTGAGTGGCATTCCCAAAGCCGCCAATTCAAGCAAAAAGCCCACTGATGCGCACCGGAAGCTCGCTAATCGGCACCATCTCATCGAGCCTCTTCGTGATTTTCGCGGTGACTGCTTAACCTTCGGCCATGCGCACCAGAGTCCCGGCATCGCCCTCCGCAACCTGTCCCTTGCGCCACATATTGAACACGATTTCATGCGGGCAAATGCCAAGACATAGGAGATACAGATAGTCTCGGTCGAGACGCACATGGTTGAATTGAAAGGTATTGTTTGAGCCGAGAGAGGCCGTCTTGATTTCAAACTTGCGGCCTTCAACGAACAGATCGGTCCTCGCTGTGCGGCTGCCTTTGACAACTCCAACCCCAAATCCTTCAAGATAGCGACGAATGAACTCCTCGCCTATTTCGCCACGATTGGTGTTGCCGAGCGAACGATAAGGCTCAAGCGGCGAACCAGTCCATATCGTCTCCGGCGTATTCTCGGCAATGATCTCAACGAGAAGGTCTACCGGGTTCATTGAGGTGGTTCCCAACGCGCAGAGCCCGCTCCCCGCTTCCAAAAAACTAGAAAGTACGAGTGGTTCTTGCGCGCATGCACTTGGCGTATCGCACGGCTCACACCCGGCTTATTGTTGCGCATAACGACAAACAAGTCCTCAGCGACAAAGCCCATATCCTGATAGCTCAGAATGAGCTCAACATGCGTGAACCTCTGCCTGTTGGAACAGACCTCATCTTGACACTTGACAATGAGCACACCGCGTTCGCGAAGCACGCGATGCGCTTCTTGAGCAGCTGCTTCGTACAAGTCCAGGACGGCCTCGTGGTACTTGTTTTCCGTCTGCGCACCGGAGCCGTTGTTCCTGTAATGCTGCTCAAACGCGCCATGGGCGGTGTGTGCTGTGCCTCCTGGGCTGTGCATATAGGGCGGATCGAGCACAACGCAATCGAGAGAGCCATCCTCGTAGGGCAAGTCACGACAATCAGTCCCTGTCAGTAGGTCAGAGGCGAGCAAGGAAAAGCGTTTTTTCGGAACATTTCTCCAAAAGGCACCTTTGCCGTAGGTGACATCGGCCACCTTGCTACCTGGCTTCACATAGAGATCAAGTATCCGAGGGAACACCGCAGCGTTCGCGTCCGCGTAAGCGCTGAGCACAAGATCATTTGATGGCACGCCGAAACGCACCCTTCGGGATGGCTTGCTTTGCTGAAACAGAGACGCTTGCGGCATGGGAGCAGTGTAGCAATTTCTGTTTGAGTGGCTGAATGCGACCGGATTTGGCGCAGCGCAATGATAGAATGAGCTAAGGCTAACGTGTGCAAGGAGTGCATCGATATGACGGACAAGGTTTCTGAACTATTCAAATTGATGGACCGGTGGAGGCATTTGCCGGGCTATCGACTGGAGCCACAAGTTGCACCATATTTCGCCATGTACTTGCCAGAAATACTGAAAGATAAATTTGGCAAGATTAACGAAACTGTAATTCCCGAGTTCCCTTTGCGACTAGGCACATTGTGTGATGAGAGCACTCTTTGCAAGTCTAAGAATAGGAAAAAAACAAAGTCGTGCCGCTGCTCAAAGGCAGAGGTATGTAGTGGACGGCCAAATATGTCCAAGAAAGTCGATTTTGTTGCTTTCGGAGAAAAGGCCACATATCTCGTTGAGCTCAAGACGGACATGAAAAGCATTAAACCTAACCAGATTGAATACCTCGCAACCGCGGAGAAAGTGGGGTTTCCTAAGTTAGCCAAAGCAGTCAAAAAAATGAAATGCGCATCATCTGGGCAGAAGCCGAAGTACAGTTGTCTGATCAAAATGCTCGAAAGCGTAGAATTTGAAGAAGCGCTTGAAACAAAAGTCGTCTTTTTGTTGCCAAATAAGGAATCGTGCCCAGAGTCTCTAAGAGAATTTGGATGGGACGATAACATCATTACATTCGAGGAGGTTGCCAACAAAGTAAAGGAAAGTGGCAACCTCGGGAAAATTCTCGCGTGCCACCTTCTTAAGTGGAAGAAGTCCCCTATAGATTAAGTCAAATTTAGCTATGACCTCAACCCTCTCCAAATCCCACCCCATCGCCAACTCGCCGATCTTCGCGTACAACTCTCGGATCGTCGTCTCATGCCATCGAACTAAACACGCGCTCATGTTTCAGTTTCCCCTTTCCACGGCGCCCGCTCGCGCCACTCATCGATGTAGTCCTTCGGGATCATGCTTCGATTTCGATGTTTGCGTTCACGAATAGCCGCCAATCTTTCGACCTAGGCGCACCTTCTGCATTCTCACCGGGCAGAAGCTTCGTGAAATTCCGTGCGCTCCCAGCCACACGTTCTTTCAAGAGCACGGCCTTGTCTCCCGCTCCCACATGTTCTAAGAGGTAGCCTAGGCGTTGCGACCAGAGGATTGATGCGGACTTCGAGGCATCCACGAGACGCCTCGGATCGACATCGTCTGCGAGCTCCGAAAGCACGCCCGCCACCCGGTCTACACCGCCTGCGCGACTCATGTGGCCGACGAGGTCAACCAGCGTCGCCTCGACGCTCGAAACCACCACTGTTCCACGCGGGTTGTTGAAGCGTTCGACCGGAATGGCAGCGAGGTTGTTGCGCGCAATGAAAGCCACCTTCACCGAACCGCATATGATCGCTGGGCGACTCCGCTCAAGAAAGACTTGAAACTCCTGCGGACGATGATGCGCCGCGCCGTGATACTGCGCAGCGGAAAGAAGGCCGACGTAGTAGGGAGTGCCGCGGCGCTCCATCAGCGCAGGCACGAATTGGTCTGCTGGCAGACAGCCGAGCCGTCGGTACTGCGGCGGCACGATGACGTAGAAGCCGCACGCAGGACTTGCGATCTCCCCCTTGACCGCCAGTCGACTCAGAGCCTGACGCGCCGCCGCTTGGGACACGCCTAGCGCCGAGCGAAGCTCGATCGAGGTGAAGTGGTAGCGGCCGCGAGCGGCCATATCCAAAATGATGTCGCGCGCACGCGGCGCAGCATGTTCAGACATGACAAAGCTAAAGTAGTGATATTCGTCACATTACTCTATCGAAATAGTGAAATGCTTGCGCTGACACTCGCGTTTATCGTCGCGTTTGGGTAGCCACATCATTGAAAGGTGCGCCGAAACGCACCCTTCGGGTAGGGTTGCTTTGCTGAAACAAGCATGCATTGGGTCAAGCGCTCACTCTGGAATTACGCGGACATGACCATCAGGCGATACAAGAGCGATCTCGATTCTGGCCGCCCGGCATCGCTCCGTCATTTTCCACGCCAATTTATCCGTCTCCCGATGTCGTGGCACAGCAGCGATAAGGCGCGTTGCATCTGTTGGCGCATCGAAAAGGCTTCCCACCGCCTCGTACAAGCCTGTCCTCAGTCTAGAAAGAATGCCGGGATAATTCGAATTGATGCAACCACCTTTTGCCTCCACAAAGATGCGCTGGTCTTTGATGTCCGCCACAACGTCTCCCTTGCCGGGATGGAATCGGACTTCCAAGGTCTTACCGTCGCGGTCGCGGATCCATTTTCCACCATGAGGGGTGCTTCCTTCGCTAGTGCTCCTGCAGAATCCGTCCGCTCTCAGCCAACTGGCAATGTCGAATTGCTTTACATGCATGCCGTCTGGATGGATGCATACCCGATCAGCCCCGCATGCATACATCCATCGAGCCATAGCCAGCATGACAGCAGCCTCGGAAAGGACTTTTTCTTTGGAGCCCTCACACTTTGCTTTTCGCTTTTCCGTTGGTTCGCGCTCGGTAGTGAATTGCATGCGTCTGCTCTGTCAAAGTATGGGAACAATCAGTAACGGATCCAGATCAATCAACAACTAGCGCCCGCGTTGCTTTCCCTTGTTCTTTTGTTGTGTCCTTCGTACAAAATCCAGTCTTCTGGTAGATGGCAAACTGTAGCTCATCCATGTTTCTCCGCCCTTACTAGTCACGGCGAAGTCGCCTTCTCCTATGATGTCCATGCCGATTAGCACATCGGCACCGCCAATTTCTCCTTCGGTCACACGCCTCGCTGGAAATACCACCTGATTTGGCAATCCGATATTGACCAAATACACGTCGGCTTCGACTATTCCTCCCACTGTGTGAACACGCTCAACACCTATCGATTTGAGACCCAAGCTATCAGCCACTCTTTTAGTGATGGCGGAGTCCGTAGCACCCGTATCCCAAACCGCAACGAATGGCTTTAACGGCGGCGGTTCAGTTTTTCTTATGCGAACAACCGAAACAATGACTTCGGTCGTTAGCGTCCTGACCTTTTCAGGATACTTGACAGTGAAGGCATATGTGTTGGGCGATGACCTCCGTACCACTCTGTAATCACCAACCAACCCTGCTATGGAATCGTATGACTCCTCGATCATCGTCACGAACACACTCTTGTAAGAGAAACTCTCCTAGACCGAATTTCTCGACGCCCACAGCGTAGCCTTCCATTTCTTCCCTGTAGAAGCCAACAACCTCATCCTTATGAATCACTACGAATTCACCGTGATGCTCTTCAGCGAATTGCTCCTGATTAGCCTTGAATACCTCTAATGGCTTCCTCAGTGCCTTGTTGCGAGGCGGTCTTATTGCCATTTCAGTGTCCCCGTTCATTGAAGCGGTGAGTCCTGCGATATCAAAGAGTGATCACATCCTACCCTACTTTCGTTGGGCTTAGCGCTTGGTTTTCAAGAGAATTAGCTTTTGAAGCTGGCTTTGTTTCAAGCCAAGAAAAAGCGGCGCAGTTTAGCAATCTCTATATCGGCGGCTACGCACACTTGCTACGACCGCATTTGACACATGCCTCTGATATACTGTTGGCAACAAATAGACTTGCTCGACTGGAATCCGAACACCAAGGCACAGATGATAAAAACAGGCGATGCAGCAGTGGCCGATTTCGTGCATCTCCGGGTGCGGAGCGAATCCTACATTCAAGTCAGAAGTGCAACGCTTCAGAAGTTAAGAAGGGCCGGGTGAGGTAACATCCTCAGGTCTACCAAACCGCAGGAAATGGAACATCAAATGATACAAACTACTGAACAGATGCTTTGCGCTTTCAACAAAGCCCTAAACGACAGCTTGAAATGGGATCCAAAGAAAGCACATTTAACCAACTCACTGCGATCAGCACTTTTTCTTAGCAGATCTTGTGAGCAGTTAGATGGTTTTATAGACGGAAAGGGGAATTATATAAGGGTTGTCGACGACCGAGAAAAACCTAGGGAATCTGGTGAATGGCTGCTCGACGGCATTTGGACTAAAACTCATCAGCCGGACTGTAGCGAGGCCGAAAAACCACACGAGATCGCTGTCGCTGTCTGTTGCGCACTGGAGTGCGAAAGTCAAACTGGCGAAAAACAATTCTTTGAGGATTTCAGCAAGCTCTTGGTAGTGTCGAGTCCCCTGAAGATATTCCTTGCAGGTCTTAACCAAAGAACAAAAGTGGGCGCAAACGATTACATCGAAAAACGGCTCAAAATGATACAAGAACTTCTGGAAAAACCTTCCGTAAAGCAAACTGAGAGTGACTGGTACATCGCATTTTGGCCTTCGCCCAAGATAGACGGAGAGTCCAAGACATTGTGGGATCAACTAGACAAATATTGTCATCTCAAAGAAATCAGGTTGTTCTACCGATGCAAGGGTAAGGAAGGTGGATTCGAGGAATACCCAAAGAACGGCTGAATGGCAACCCCAACCCTCTCCAAATCCCGCTTCATCAACGGTTCTCAATGCCACCTGCGCCTCTGGCACGACTACCACGCACCGCACCTCGCTAAACCGGCAGACCCCACTCTCCAAGCCATCTTCGACACTGGTCACGAAGTCGGTGATTTGGCGTGTGCTCGCTATCCAAGCGGGCATCTGATCGCCCATGACCACCGGCACACTACAGAAGCCCTTGAGGAAACAAGCAAGCTCATCGACCAGGACACCTTCCCCGCATTGTTCGAGGCAGCCTTCACATACCAAGGCCTGTTCGCACGTGCAGACATCATTGAGCGCCTCCCCGACGGAGGCTGGCGGCTCATTGAAGTCAAGTCCACCACGCGCAACAAGGATGTCTTCGTGCTCGACCTTGCTTTTCAGCTCGGCATCCTGCGCGGCGCGGGGCTTGATGTGCGCGATGCGGGCGTGCTGACTCTCAACCGAGATTACGTCTACGACGGGCAGCAACTCGACCTCGACGCACTATTCCGCTATCACCCATGCTACGAGCGAGCCGATGCCATGTGCGAATCCGTCGGCGATCAAGCCAAGGTCATGAAATCGCTCATCACCCAAGATGACCCGCCTGACATCGCGCCGGGCGATCATTGCTTCACGCCCTACACCTGCCCCTACCATGCGCATTGCACACGCGACCAAGCAGAAAGAGACCAAGCCAGCGACGCACTACCAGCGCTCGCCCCAGAGCAGCGCAACCACATCAAACACGCCCTCGCCTCGCTGACACCACCAATCCGGCACCTCGACTTCGAGACTTTCGCGCCAGCAATTCCGCGATTCGCAGGCACCCGCCCTTATGAGCCAATCCCGTTTCTATTCTCAATTCACACCGAGCATGATGGCGCAGACCCCGCCCATACCGACTATTTGCACAAGGGAGAAGACGACCCGCGTCCGCAACTCGCCGACCGATTGATCGATGCGCTCGGTAGCGAAGGCAGCGTCTGCACCTATTCCGGCTATGAGCGCAGGATGATCAAAGGACTGATTGCAGCACTCCCTTATCGGGCTGATGCCCTTCACGCCATCGAAGCACGCTTATTCGACCTCTACCGGCCAATTCGAGTCGGCTACTACCGTTCCGGTTATCGCGGCTCGCTCTCGCTCAAGAGCGTGCTGCCGCTGCTCTCACCGGATAGCGGCTACGATGATCTCGCCATCACCGACGGACAGACCGCGGCCGCTCGCTATTCGCTCGCGCTCAACACGAAAGACCGAAGGCAACAACAGTCACTATTCGACGACCTGCGTGCCTACTGCGAAAGGGACACCCTCGCGAGCGTCAAAATCCGGCAAGCACTGGCGAGTATTTCATGAAGCACTCAACCACTACTGTACCGGCTCAGAAACATTTCGGAACTTTCCTCATCAAGGAATTATGGTATGGTTCATGGTGTCCATTCGCGTTCATAAGGCACAGACATGAAACGCCCCTCCATCAATTACAATACGCATTCACAACCGAGAGCCATTAGAAAACTTCTCATCCTTCTGATTGCATGTTTGACAAGCGCGGTACATGCACAAACCTACGAACCTGCAACATCGAACATCTACACCGGCGGTGCTGGAGAGACATGGAATCACCGGATTATTGATCCGTACGGTATCAAACGAGTTGATGTCTATATTGTCAGTCGCACAGGTGGTCCTGCATTCACGTTGCCTACATTTAAGGCAACTCGAACACCGATGGCATATCGAGGCATTCGAGTTGAATCGAATCAGAATGTCACAAGTCTCTGCTCCACTGCTGGTGGAACTACTCGTAGTGCTCGATTCAGATGTGATTCGTTGGTAAATCACACATACGTTCCACCTGCCCTAGACCCGATGTTTTCATGGGTACCTGCGAAATATCGACCACAAACACAGACAGGTAATTTCTTACCTGATGAGATTCAATACACAATGTCTTTTCCATCAACGATTGCTGACGGCAGCACATATGTAGTGTTTGAAATTCGAGACATCAACAATGGGTATCGTGAAATCCGTTATGTGTTAGATGGTTGCAACAAGTTCAAGTGTGGCTAATCACCGATTACGGTCTTTCGCTTTCTCAGCTTCACGCGCATGCTTCACTAGGGACAAAAGCATCAGCAATGTTCTCAAGCTCCACATCCTTATGGGCGGCGGCCTCGAAGGCGCCGCGCTTGTGCGCAAGTTCGTCTGCCGGATCCTCGAGGAGGGCTTGAGAACGATTCGGCGGGCATATATTCCGAAATGCCCTGAACCGCTACACTACGACCAAATCAGCGAATTAGAGTATCCCTCGATGCTGCGCCTTAAGCGCAGCGCCTAGCTCAAACAAGCGCTCCCGCAGCTTGCTCGGCTGCTCAACGACCACATGCCGACCCCAGGTCACGAGATGAAAGCACATCTCGTCAAGGCCGCCCGCTGTGAAGCGGACGGTTACGCAACCGTCCTCGTGTTCGCTGATTGATTGGCTAGGATGAAACAGAAAGCACTTCGCATCCGCTGCGGCCTTTGAGTCAAAGCGCAGCACTACGTCAAATGGCGGCTCCTGATAGGTGCCAAAAGAACGCTCAGCAAAGGCTTGCAAATCGAAATCCGTATCCGCCTCAAACGTCATGTCCGTCAGGCGGACACGGCTCATATTCGGCAAACTCCAAAGCCGAAAATCCTCCGATGCATCGAGTCGCCCGACCAGATAAGCGCGGTTTCCATAGAGCACACCATAAGGCTCGACCTGTTGCAGGCTGCACTGACCCGACCGCCTCGCGACATACTCGAACGCGAGCTTGCGAGAGGCTTTGATCGCATCCCAAATGAGCGGCAACATTGCGCTGTCAAATCCCGGGCGCGGGCCTGGGCGCATGGCCAGACCTTCAGACCTCATGAGCGCTTCGACATCGTCATCGAACGCCTGCGCACTGAACGGTCGCTTCAGTGCATTGAGCTTGACGGTCAGTTCACGAAGTGAGTCTGTGCGCTCAGCGGCACCGGAACGTACCAAATGCGCAATGGCAAACTCAAGCGCGGCTATTTCTTCAGATGAAATTTGGGCGAGACTGCGCAACCCGTTCGATTGCAGCCGCCAGTGGATGCGCTTGTCCGCCGCGTCCACCTCATCGAGCGGGCAGAAAGCGGTTTCGACGGCATCGCGCATGCGCTCGGCGGTGCGGCGGCTCACGCCGAACTCATCTTGAATCTCATCCATCGTCATCCCGCCTCGTGCGCCCTGCAAATGCAAGGCTAGACGCAGAATATCTGTCAGTCGTTCATATCGCATGAGCTTCTCCCAAGCTTACGCGGCATTCGCCGCGAATCCGATTTGCCTTGGTCGGTCAGGCTTGATCTCGCACTCCTCGCGCAGCATGTCGGCAAGCGCCTCGGCATCGTCCTGCTTCCCCAGCACCTCGGCGCGCCGTCGCACGACAGCGAAATCACCCGGTGTGAGATTGGGCAAGGTTTGCGTACTCTCTGGGGGTTGCAAATCAAAAAATACGCGAAACGCGAGCCTGACCTGATCAGGCGTGAGGTAATCGAGCCGGATTTTGAAGTCAAAACGCCGCAGTGTCGCAGGGTCAAGACGGTCTCCAAAGTTGGTCGTGCACGCGAATGGCAGAGGATGACTCTCCATCCATGTGAGCATTTCGTTCACTTGGCTAACCTCCCAGTTACGCTGCGCGTAGCGCCGGTCGGCGAACAGCGAATCGGCCTCATCGAACACGAGGAATTGCTCCTGATCGCGCGCTTCTGCGAAGGCGCTGGCGATGTTCGATTCCGTCCCGCCGACCCACATGGAGAGCAAGTCGGAAGCTCGGTGCTGCGCAACTTCGAGCCCAATCAGGTCGGCGAGGTGACGAACGAATGCGCTCTTGCCCGTACCCGGCGGCCCTTGAAGCAGTAGCGATTGACGCTGTCTACCGCGCGTGGTCGAGGATGTTGCCAGTTGAACCAGGTCGCAATCGCCGTGAACAAGCGCAAGATCAAAGCCTTCGACCCTGCCTTGAGGCGCCTTGTCACCATGCAGCAGGCGCGAGAGACTGCGCACGCCCTTGCGAACTGTCTCGATATCGCCGCCTTCGATCAGTCCCGCAGCAGCCGTGGCCCCGGCCGCCACGCTTGGCGCGACTTTGAACTCGCGACCAAGCGATTCGGCCTCGCCACTTTGCACCGGAATGCCTTGGCGCTCAAGTTCTCTTGCCCAGATTCTTCCGCGGATGCGGGCTGAAGGTAGGCGCAGTTCCATCGCGTACATCATGCGTCGAAGGATTGTTGCGCATGTTCGCTGCGCCTTTGATGAGGCGTTCGACATGATCCCGCTGCTCCGCCACATGGTCAAAGTCCCTCCAAGTGAGTTGCGGTGCTGGCGATTTGCCAAACAGCACGCGCGGTGCATCCGTTCCGCGCTCTGTCGGCGCACGTACCAAGCGCCACATGCAACTAGAAGGTCTGATTTCTCCGTCGTCGTCAACCTGCATCAATCCAAGCAAGAGCAGCGGCGAATCCGAACGTAGTCGACTGCGCAAGTGACCAGCGGATGTACCAAGCATTGACGGAATATTTTGGTTACGTACTGAAAGGAACCACTTGTGAGAACCGCGCTGGCCAGGATCATCTGTAAACTTATCCAAGATGTGTTCAATAATGCTATGAGTGCCGTAGCGAAGTGAGAGTTCAAGCAGATTGAGATCCGTGCGCGTCAAGCGCAGGTGGCGACCTAGGCTCTCTATTCTTATTGCCAATTGGTCGCGTCGAACAGCCCTGCTGCCTGTATTCAACCAATCCTGTAGCCGCGCAGCTTTGGCCATTCCATCCATAGCCTCGGGCCAGCCGAGAAAGTTCGAAAATGGCTGCAATTTCTTAAACACCTTTTTGTGCTGCGCAGAGTCATCGTCAAACGTGCCCAAGAGATTGGAAATGCACCTGCGTATGAAATGTCGTTCGTAGCTTGTCAACATGTGTTCGCCTGCTCGTCTTTATTGTCTTCATTGAATCGAAGGCAATCTAACACCGCTATGCGTCATATATGGCTGCACTTTATGCCTACATTCGCATATTTTTTTGAAATCTCGGAATTCAATTCCGAATTTTCAATAAAAAATGGCTATACTTCCCACATGATCGAAAGAACTACCTATCTACAGCGACTGTCCGTCGCTCTCGTTCGCTCTCCCGTGACCGCGCTGCTTGGCCCTCGGCAGAGTGGCAAGACAACGCTCGCAAAACAGTTTGCACATGACAGGGAAGCCACTATCTTCGATCTTGAATCCGATCAGGACGCTCGCGCGCTTGCAAATCCGGAACTCACCCTCGGCAGACTCAGCGGCCTTGTCGTGCTCGATGAGATTCAGCGCATGCCATCGCTCTTTCGTACCCTTCGCGTGCTCGTTGACCGACCTGATTCCAACACGCGCTTCTTGATTCTTGGAAGCGCTTCGCCTGACCTCGTTCGCGGCGCATCGGAATCACTCGCCGGGCGCATCGAATTCGTCGATATCGCCGGTTTCAATCTGCAAGAGATCGATAGTGAGGAGATGCTTGCGCTCATGCTCAGAGGCGGCTTCCCGCGCTCATACCTCGCGCCTTCCGATGCGGACAGCCTCGCGTGGCGACAAGGGTTCATTCGCACGTTTCTTGAGCGCGACATCCCTGACCTTGGCATCAGCGTCCCTGCGGTCGCCATGCGAAGATTCTGGACTATGCTCGCGCATTGGCACGGCCGCACTTGGAACGCCTCTGAGCTTGGCAGGTCTTTAGGCGCATCGGATAAGACGCTGCGCCACTACCTCGACTTGCTGACTGGCACGTTTATGATTCGCCAACTTCAACCTTGGCACGTCAATGTCAACAAGCGGCAAGTCAAGTCGCCAAAGGTGTACTTCAGAGACTCAGGTCTGCTTCATGCCTTGCTTGGCTTGGACACGCAGCAAGCCCTCATGGGACACGGCATTGTTGGATTGTCATGGGAAGGCTTCCTCATCGAGCAAATTCTCTCGCTCTTGAATCCTCCGTCAGCATGGTTTTGGACAGCACACGCGGGCGGCGAGATTGATCTCATCATCGACAATGAAGGCAAGCGCATCGGCTTTGAAATGAAATTCAGCGAAGCACCAAAACTTGGCAAGGCGCTCTACAGCGCGGCTGACATCTTGGATCTTGATCACCTCTACATCGTCTGCCCAACACATCGCGCCTATCCGATCAACGAGCGCATTAGCGTGCTGCCGGCGGCATCCATTCTCGACCTTCGCTGAAATGCCCTCCTCCGCCAGTTGACACCCGCATCCCGCAACTATGACAATTCCACTTTCGCGCTCCAAATATCGCTATTTGGGGATGCGAGCAAACGTTCAAGGGGTGTCGCCAAGTGGTAAGGCCCCGGGTTTTGATCCCGGTATCGTAGGTTCGAATCCTGCCACCCCTGCCATCAAACGGGTAGAATGCCGTCCGCACAAGATGCGACTCATCCGCCGCAACTTCCATCCCCAACAAAAATGACTATTCCAACGCTTTTTGCTGGCAATTCCAACGTAGCGCTTGCTGAGAACATTGCTTATGAGCTTGGCACCGCGCTCGGCGAAGCGTCGGTGGACAGGTTCGCGGACAGCGAGATCAATGTTGAAGTCCGTGAGAATGTGCGTGGCAAGGATGTCTTCTTGCTGCAATCCACCTGTCGCCCGGCTAACGACCACTTGATGGAACTCTTGATCATGGCGGATGCCGTGCGTCGCTCGTCGGCGCACCGCATCACCGCCGTGCTGCCCTACTTCGGCTATGCGCGGCAGGATCGTCGTCCGCGCTCGGCGCGCGTTTCGATCAGCGCAAAAGTCGTCGCCGACATGGTGACTGTCGCAGGCATCAATCGTGTGCTCACTGTCGATCTGCACGCCGACCAGATTCAAGGCTTCTTCAATATTCCTGTTGACAATGTCTACGGCTCGCCGGTGCTGATCGACCATGCGCTCTCTCGAAACTACGAGAACCCGCTCGTCGTCTCGCCCGATGTGGGCGGTGTTGTGCGTGCTCGCGCCATTGCAAAGCAATTGCACGATATCGGGCTGGCCATTATCGACAAGCGCCGTCCGGGGCCGAACGAAGCCGAAGTCGTCAACATCATCGGCGACGTTGAAGACCACACCTGCATTCTTGTCGATGACATTGTCGATACCGCAGGCACGCTCTGCCATTCCGCCGATGAACTCAAGCGCCGCGGTGCGCGCAAAGTCATCGCCTACATCACGCATCCGGTGTTCTCGGGCAAAGCCCTGGAGATCATCGACGCATCCGGCGTAGACGAGATATTTGTCACTGACACGATTCCACTCACCCCAGAGGCGCAGGCAGTGTCGAAGATCAAGCAACTTTCCCTCGCACCCTTGCTTGCTGAAGCCATCCGAAGAGTCAGCAACGAAGAATCCATCAGCGTCATGTTCCGTTAACGGAATGCCAATTCTCGGACGCATCAATCACAGTTAGAAGCACAGTTAAAAGCACAGGTAGAAGCCCATTATGAGCGAACAAATCACTTTGCAACTTCATCATCGAGACGTGCGCGGCACGAATGCGAGCCGGCGACTGCGCCGCGTTGAGCACATGGTCCCCGGCGTGCTCTACGGCGAAACGGGCAGCACCCAGTCCGTCATGATCTCGGATGTCGATTTCGGCAAAGCCTTGCAGGAAGAGTCGTTCTTCTCGCAAGTGCTGAGTGTCCAACTCGACAGTGAAGAAATTCCTGCGGTGGTGAAGCACATCCAGCGCCACCCAGCGAGCAATCGCGTGCTGCACTTTGACCTGCTGCGTATCAGCGAAGATCACGAGATTCAGGTCTCGGTGCCGCTGCACTTCCTCAACGAAGACACCTGCATCGGGGTCAAGCTCGGCGGTGGCAACATCGCCCGCTCCATCACGGAACTCGAAATCCGCTGCTTGCCGAAGCATCTTCCAGAGTACATTGAAGTGGACTTGGCCGAAGTCGAGTCTGGGCAAACCGTGCATCTGTCCGACATCTCACTGCCCGAAGGTGTCGCACTGCTGCACCCTGCCGACGATACGCACGACAGCCCGGTCGTCAGCATCACCACGCGCCGCGGTGGTCAAATCGAAGAAGATGACGAGATGGTGGTCGAGGATGAGGCGGAACAAGAAGAAGAGGCAGCGTGACAGGGAGGCACATGTGAGGCATGGCGATTCAGTTGATCGTCGGTCTCGGCAACCCCGGCGATGCTTACAAGGACACACGCCACAACTTGGGCGCGGATTGCTTGCGTGCGCTGCTGCGAAGACACGACCTTGAAGCGACCCGTGCCGCCCGCTACAAATCGGACTTTGTTCGCGCGCCGCTTTACGGTCAAGCGCGCCGCTGCCTGATACCGCTGACATACATGAATCTCTCCGGGCAACCAGTTGGTCGCGTGTGCCGCTTCTTTCGTATTCCTGCCGAAGATGTCCTCGTTATCCACGACGAAACCGCCTTTGCGCCCGGCGTTGCCCGCTTGAAGGACGGCGGCGGTGCGGGCGGCCACAACGGTGTGCGCGATGTCATGCGCGTCATCGGGCCTGACTTTAAGCGCCTGAGACTCGGTGTCGGCAAGCCGCCAAAAGGGAAAAACGCTGTCCCGTGGCTTGTCAACGCCCGCCCCCCGAAAGAAGAGCGCGAATTGATGCGGGTGTCTTGCGATATTCCAGATGCCGTGTGGGCAGCCTTGCTGAAAGGCGATATGGACACGGCGATGAACACCTTGCACGCGCCGCTCGCTGACAGCTAGGGATACGCACTTGGGCTTTCAATGCGGCATCGTCGGACTGCCGAATGTTGGCAAGTCAACGCTCTTCAATGCGCTCACCAGCGAGATGATCGAAGCGGCCAACTATCCTTTTTGCACCATCGAACCCAACAAGGGCATCGTGCCTGTCCCCGATGTGCGCCTTGATCGCTTGGCAGCGCTCTATTCGCCGCAAGCCGTCATTCCGGCGGCCATGACCTTCGTTGACATCGCGGGGCTGGTCAGCGGCGCCGCGCAAGGCGAAGGGCTTGGCAATCAATTCCTAGCCCACATCCGTGAAACGCAGGCCATCATCCAAGTGGTGCGCTGCTTTGAGGACGATCAAGTGACGCATGTGTCGGGCGAAGTCTCGCCGAAGGACGACATGGAGATCATCCAAACCGAACTGATCCTCGCCGACCTTGAGACCATCGAGCGCGCCATCTCGAAAGTGAAGAGGCGCGCTGGTGCAGGCGACAAGGACGCGAGGCGCGAGCTTGGCCTGCTCGAACAGCTGCGCGATGCTCTAAGCGCGGGCACGGCCGCCCGCGACCTGCGTTTGACAGATCAAGAGCGCCAGCTCGCCGCGCCGTACTGCCTGCTCACCGCCAAGCCCATGCTCATTGTCGCCAACTGCGCCGATGGGGACCTTGATGACAGCCAACTGCTGCGGCAAGCTCGCAAGGCTGCGGGGGAGAGTCAAGTCATCCCTTTGTGCAATGCCTTGGAAGCCGAAATCGCGCAGCTCGATGCGGATGAGCGCGACGAATTCGCCAAGGAGATGGGCATTGACGAGCGCGGCCTTGCGAAGGTGATACGCGCCGGCTATACGCTGCTCGGGCTACAGAGCTTCTTCACTGCCGGGCCGAAAGAAGTTCGCGCCTGGACGATTCCGGTCGGCACAAGTGCAAGACAGGCTGCCGGTGCCATCCACACCGACTTCGAGCGAGGTTTCATTCGCGCCGAGGTGGTGTCCTTCAGCGACCTGCTCGCGGCTGGCGGGGAACGAGAAGTGCGCGAACTCGGCAAGGTTCGCTTGGAAGGTAAGGACTATGTGGTGCAGGACGGCGATGTCATGCACTTTCGGTTTAACGTGTAGTGCTCGCCAGCGGCGGGTGATAGATCATTTGAATGCAGACGCCATCCGGGTCTTGGCAGTAGAAGCTGCGCGCACCATCGCGATGTGTTTTGGGCGCCTTGAGGATGGTGACGCTGTGCGCTTGCATGTGCGCGTGCCAAGCATCGACATCTGCTGGCGAATCGAGCAGAAATCCGATGTGGTCAAGGCGTTGACCGCTTGACGGCGAAGATTCGCAAGTCGCCCGATGCAGCGCGAGATTGTCGTTGCCGCTCGTAAGATAGATATTGTCCGCATCTGGCTGCCACTCAATGTCCATGCCGAGAACGTTCATGTAGAAGTCGCGGCATGCTTCTAGGTTCACCACGTTGAGCGCCACATGCCGAAGGCCGGTTGTCTTCAAAAGTGATGTCATGCGCTGAGCATCTCTTCGAGCGCTCGTTGAGGATCATTGGATGCCATCAGCGACTCTCCCACAAGAAAGGCGTGCACACCAGTCTCACGAAGCGCGCGAATATCGTCCGCTGACTTGATGCCGCTTTCAGCGACCACGAGGCTCTTATCGAGCGCGCGCGGCGCGAGGCGGCGCGTCACATCAAGATGCGTCTCAAATCCATGCAGGTTGCGATTGTTGATTCCGATCATCGCCGCGTCGAGACCGAGCGCCCGCTCAAGCTCCGATTCGTCGTGGACTTCAACAAGCACGTCAAGCCCGCACTCGATGCCGAGCCCATGCAAATCCTCCAACTCAGCTTGACCGAGTACCGAAACGATTAAGAGCAGGCAATCCCCCCCAAGGATGCGCGACTCGTACACCTGCCACGGGTCAATGATGAACTCCTTTCGCAGCACAGGCAGGCGAACGACATTTTGCGCCGCACGCACATAGGCGTCGCAACCTTGAAAGAAGCGCGCATCGGTCAGCACCGAGAGCGCCGCCGCGCCGCCAGCTTCATAAGCCTCGGCCGTGCCCGCAACATCAAGGTTGGTGCATATGACCCCACGGCTCGGACTCGCTTTCTTGATCTCCGCGATGATGGCGGGCTTACTAGCGCGAATACTGGCTTCGAGCGCTTCACGGAAGCCGCGCGCGGGAGGTTGATCGAACGCTTGCGCACGAATGTCAGCAAGTGGCGTACTCGCCCGCTTGTCAGCGACTTCGGTTCGCTTGACATGCAGGATCTCATCAAGAATCGAGTCTGATTTCATGCTTGCCTCGCACCCCGGAGCTCGTTTGTGAGCGCAACGAACGCTTCAAAGCGAGCAAGCGCATCGCCTGAAGACAAGGCTTCAAGCGCGATCGATGACGCCTGCATCAAGTCCTCGCCGAGGCCGGCAACATAGAGGGCAGCGGCAGCATTGATACGCACCAGGCGCGAGGCTGCGCTCTCCACATCGGCGAGCGATGTCCGCAGCAGCTTGAAGCTTGTCTCGACATCCTTGGCGGCGAGCGATGATGCGCTTGTGCGCATCACCCCGAAGTCTTCCGGTGCCAAGGTTCGCTGCCGGATCGTGCCATCTTGCAGTTCAACGGCATCGGTTTCGCCGTCAAGAGCAATCTCATCGAGCCCGCGGCTGTGTACCAACAGCACATGGCGGCTGCCGAGCGCATCAAGCGCTTCGGCCATGCTACGCAGCCAAACCGGCTTACCGACGCCAATGACTTGATTCGGCGCACCCGCGGGGTTTGTGAGCGGCCCCAGCATGTTGAAGATGGTGGGGATGCCGAGCGCGCGACGTACCGGCATGACATGGCGCATCGCGCTGTGATGCGCGGGCGCAAACATGAAACCAACACCGAGGCGCTCAATGCACTTGGCGACCTCTCTCGCGTCAAGATCAATCGCAGCGCCAGCGAATTCAAGCACATCCGCGCTGCCGCTCGCACCGGTCGCGCGCCGATTGCCGTGCTTGGCAACGCGCGCGCCAGCGGCGGCCGCCACAAACGCGGCGGCAGTAGACACGTTGAACAGCTTGTTCACGCCGCTGCCGCCAGTACCGCAGGTGTCCACCAAGCGCACGACATCGACATTGACTTTGCGCGACATTTCACGCATGACCCGTGCAGCGCCAATGACCTCAGAGTCCGCCGGCCCTTTCGCGTGCATGAGCGCAAGCAATGCGCCAATTTGCCCTTCGCTCGCTTCACCGCTCATCACGCGCTGAAACACTGCATAGGCTTGCGCCTCATCCAAGTCTTTGCGAGATGCCAGATGCGCGATGGCAGGCTCAATGTGCATGTCGGCCTCTGCTGCGATTCCAGTCATTCGCTTGCTCAAGGAAGTTCTTCAAAAGCGTATGTCCGGCCGGGGTTTTGATCGATTCAGGATGAAACTGCACGCCGCTGACCGGATGGGTGTCATGGCGAAAGCCCATGATCTCGTCTGGGTCTTCGGCCTCGGCGCTTCTCGCGGTGACCTGCAGGCAGCTCGGCAGCGAATCCGCCTCAACGACTAAGGAATGATAGCGAGTCGCTTCAAACGGGTCGGCAATGGATGCAAACACGTCTTCGCCGGCGTGGCGAATACGCGCAACCTTGCCGTGCATGACGCGCCGCGCGCGCACGATGCGCCCGCCATAGGCTTGACCGATCGATTGATGGCCAAGACACACGCCTAAGATCGGCACTTGCATCCCAAGGGAGCGCACCAGTTCAACTGAAATGCCAGCCTCGTCCGGCGAGCAGGGACCGGGCGAAATGACGATCATTTCAGGCAGGTCGGCAGCGATATCAGCGACGCGAATCTCATCGTTTCGCTGCACGCGCGCCTCGGCACCGAGTTCGCCGAGATACTGCACGAGGTTGTAGGTGAACGAGTCGTAATTGTCGATCAAAAGCAGCATGACATATGCACACTAGCTGAGCAGCCAGCCGCCATCAACATTGATGGTGGTGCCCGTGACATACTCGTTCAAAATCAGAAATTCGATCGCTTGCGCGACCTCATCGGACGTGCCCATGCGTTTGATCAGGAATCGATCAACCACAGGCTGCGTGGCCTGCTTGCGCAGCGCCGGGTCAGGGCCGAACATCGGCGTGTCGATCAAACCCGGCGACACGACATTGATGCGCTTCGGCGCGACCTCGCGCGCGATTCTGAGCACAAACGCTTGAATCGCAGCGCCAACACTACCGAACGCCGCCTGTCCGGTGAGGCTGCGCTCGGCGGGCGCACCGGTCGCAAGCACAATGCTCGCTGCTTCGCTCAGGTGAGGGAGGCCGAAACGAACCGTGTTCGCATAGCCCCACAGCTTGTCGAAAGAACCTTTGAAGGCATCCATGTCCATCTCCGCGAACGGGCCGAATGGGCGCTCGCCACCAGTAGCTGTGTTGACAAGGATATCGACGGGCGCATGAGCCTTGAAGACGGCTTCGACATCCTCCGCGTTTCGCGTGTCGCACGCCTTGAGGCCAACCTCGCTTGGCAGCTGGTCTCGCGCTCGTTCCGGGTTTCGACTGATGGCGACCACATGGGCGCCAAGGGCTGCAAGGCGCGCCGAGACCGAAAGTCCGATGCCGGACGTGCCGCCAAACACGAGCGCTGTTCTGTTGCTAGGATTCATCTTAAAGATTCTCTCAAAGAATGTAGTAGTCAGGCAGGTCTGCTGGCGTGATGCGCTGCGCATGGCTCGCAGGACTCTCACCAAAGTAAATGTCCTCGCCAACGAGCTTGCCGTCTTGATCGCCCGGCCAAATAGTCACGAGCTGCGCCGTCGTCAATATCAGTTCCTCGTCTTCAATCGGCGCATCGTCAATGTGCGGGATGCCAAGCGCACGAACCTCGGCGCCGCGCCTGACCTGCTTCACCTGCCCTTCCGTCACCACATGGTCGTCGCCGACAATCACATTCTCGACCAAGACCTCAAACTGATTGCCGCCAGCCACCATCATGTTGCTGTAGAAAGCGCGCACGGCATCGTGACCTTCAATCACCATGTTGCCGGGACCGCCGCCCCAGAAGTGGTAGATGGGCTCGGCGGTGAGCGTCGCCATCAAGGGTTCAAGATTGCCGCGTATCTCGTGTTCCATGTGATCGCGCACAGCTTTGATAAGCGTCGCACGGCGTTCTGTGGGCTGCCCGCGCCACGCCGCTTCCAAAGTCAGCCACGAGTTCCAAGGGTTAATTTTGAGCGAATTTTTTGGCATAATGCGTTCCCTTCAACTGACACCTCACCGGCAGGTCGAACCCTAGCATAGCCGGGAAATTCTGTAATTCAAGTTTCCCTTGACGCAACAGGAGACCAGCCATGCACGCCATCCGGCCAGAAATAGAATCATTCGGGCAAAACGGCATTGCCCGCACGGCCCTTGCGCGTCTGCACGATGACACAGTGATGCCGCTGTGGTTCGGCGAAGGCGATGAAGTCACGCCCGATTTCATATGCAACGCCGCCAAAGCTTCGCTCGATCAAGGGCACACCTTCTATACCCATACGCGCGGCCGCACGACCTTGCGCGCCGCGATCAAGTGCTACCTTGACCGGCTCTACGATGCGGATGTGCATCCTGATCGCATCAGCGTGCCCGGCTCCGCCATGCTTGGGGTCAATATCTGCGCGCAGATGGCAGCCTCGAAAGGCGATCATGTCATCATCGTCAGTCCCGTGTGGCCGAATATCGAAGCCGTGTTCAGGGTCATCGGCGCCGAAATCGAGCACCTTCGGCAAAGGCCGACGCCAGGCGGCTGGCAGATCACAGCAGACGAGATCATTGCCAGCGTGCGCAAAGAGACACGCGCCATTTTCCTCAATTCCCCATGCAACCCAACCGGCTGGGTGATGCCGCGCGCCGAGCAACTGCGGCTGCTCGAATTCTGCCGCGAACGAGACCTGCTGATCATCGCCGACGAGGTTTACCATCGATGCGTCTTTGACGCCCCGGTCGCGCCGTCATTTGTCGAAATCGCGAGTGACGAAGATCCTGTGATCGTGGTCAACGGGTTCTCCAAAGCATGGGCCATGACCGGATGGCGCATCGGCTGGGTGGTCGCGCCGAAGCGTCTCGCAACGGCCTGGGGCTCGCTTTCCGAGTGCTTTAATACAGGTGCCAACGTATTCGCACAAGCGGGCGCAACGGCAGCCCTTGAGGAAGGCGAGGCATTTGTCCACGCACAGCAATCCAAGTTCTCCAAGGGACGGGCAATTGTCTCCGCTGCCTTCAAAGAGCACCCGCGCCTTGAATACATCGAGCCGCAAGGCGCGTTCTACGCCTTCCCGGAGGTTCGAGGTCTCACAGACAGCGCACGATTCGCCGAAACCTTGCGCGACCAGATGCATGTCGGCGTCGCGCCTGGCTACACCTTCGGCCCCGGCAACGAGTCACACTTTCGCATTTGCTTTGCACGTCGGCATGATGAGCTTGAACGGGGCCTTGAGGGGATATTGAGGTTCTTGGAGGGCTAGGCCGAAAGCCTGCAAGTCATTCTTCAATCGAGGCAGGCATTGATCACAATAGCCCAGCCTGTCCCCAAGGCCTCCGAAGGTTGATCCCGTGATCTTGTTGAATCGACTTTGCAAACGTAAGGATTCCCGCCTCATGCTTCTTATTTGCCGCATCCGTTGTCCACATCTCGCAATCAAAGACAATTGCCGTGGCGACATGAATTGCATCCGGCACCGACAAGTGTTTGCCCTGCTCCGTGTGATATTTGTCGCGAAGCTCAGCAGCGAGCGACGCGATTCTCGGATTGACATCTACTAACAGCGCATTAGATCTTCGTATCATGCTCTCAAAGTTCTTAGATTCTTCTGCGGTTAGCTTGCTTGATCGCACTTCTGCCAATACCAACGTGGACGCGAGGATTTCTAATTGCCCATCATTGAACTGCCTTGTTCGCTCCTTTAGAGCCTCCAGCTCGCCCGCCCTGTGCTCTTCACCCTTCAGGGCCGCGTAGAAGATACAAGAATCCCAGCATAAGCGATCAATCCCAGCCATCTCGAATCTCTTTTAGGTAGTCAGCCGCGGTGGAATCACCCGTCATATGCGGATAGACACCTACTTCAAGCTCAGGCAATTCGCTATCGGCTTCGTGAATATCAATATCCTGAACTTGACACCTGTAGGGGCTAGCTTGGCCAATGCGGTAATGCAGCCTGCCAGTCACCGTTACGCTTTTCTCTACCGCCGCTACTGCTAGTGCCAACATTTCTTTTGAAAAATCGCAGCGGACCGTCTCACCCAGCTTGGAATACAAGTAAAAGTTTCGAGATGTACCATGCGAATTGAATCGCTCTACATGCCCTTTTATACTTCCCCAAGATTCGATCTCTTGATTCTCCACTGTAGCAATGGCAGTTGCAAAGTTGCTGTCAACTCTGACTTCAGAATGGTTCTGTCTGATCGTTGCGATAGAAAATTTCTGCCCAACACCTGCCGCAAGATCCCTGAATGCCTCTATCAGTCCTGCATCAATACCATCCAAGGAGCCGGAGGATACCTGCGTCAGGCTATTCATCAGATGGCCCAATACCGACTGAACGGTGCCTTCATCCGTACCTTCCGCCCCAAAGCCTTCAAGCGTAACGCACGCTGGAGAATCATGACTTAGATCAACGATCCTGAACGATATGGCCGATTGACCATGATCACCTAAGATCAAAGCTGTGGAGCGACGGACCGCCTTGTCGAAATTCTGCAATCCTTGCAAAAAACAATCCAGCCGTACATCACCGGACTCGGATGCCAGTCCTTCAATCTGAAATTTAAGGCGTGCGTCGTTAGGCATAGGATTACTCTAAGACATGAATGCCTGACATGTGGGCAAATTCACCAAGCAGTCTCAAAGCAAAGATTAGCATATGATCCACTGCTGCTTCGTTCTGATAGCCTATACGGCCGAATTGCAGGCATCCTCCATAAAGCCGCCATATCACTAATTGACGAAAACACATATCACTTGTTATAAAGCGCTCTAATATCTAACAGGGGCGAAGCAACCGAGTGCATCCGTTTCAGATCCGAAGTCTTAGACACTCGCTTGGCCTCACCCAGCAAGAATTCGCCGACCAACTCGGTGTTTCCTTCGTCACCCTGAATCGCTGGGAAAATAGTAAATCCAAGCCTTCACCGCTAGCCATCAAGAAAATACGCGAAGTCTCCCAAGCAACCATTCCCAAAGAAATTGAAGATTCGTCTAAGCCTCGTCTCGACTTCCTCGGTAACCCCAAGGCGTTCAAAGTTTACGTCGAAGGCGAACGGCTCACCTTCGGGCACCAGTTCAATCCGGCCTTCGCCACCGAAATCAGCAGAATCGACCCACTCCCGCATCAGCGTATCGCTGTCTACGAGCGCATGCTGCCACAAGAGCGATTGAGGTTTCTGCTTGCCGACGATGCCGGCGCGGGCAAGACAATCATGACTGGGCTGTATGTGCGCGAGCGCTTAAGCCGTCGAACCTTGCGCCGTGTCCTCATTGTCGTTCCCGCTGGCCTTGTCGGCAACTGGCATCGCGAACTGCGAAGCCTGTTCCAACTCAACTTCACAATTGTTCGGAACGCAGATGCTCGAAACGCAAATCCCTTTGTCGGCGAGGGGAGCGACTTGGCGTTGGTGAGTGTGGACAGCTTATGCGCAGAAAGGCTTTTCGCTTGCCTGAAAGATCCTAGGGTCGATCCCTACGACCTCGTCGTATTTGATGAGGCGCATAAACTCTCCGCAAGTCGCGACAGCGATGGAACGCTTCGCCGCACTAGGCGATACCGTTTAGCGGAGGCGATCGCGGGCGTTCGCCCGCTCTCCCTCGACTGGCAACTTCCCTGGTGCGCACACAATCTCGTGCTGCTCACAGCAACGCCGCACATGGGCAAAGACTTCCCGTATTACTGTCTTTGGCGGCTGCTAGAACCTGAAGCGCTCAGCACGCAATCGGCATTCACAGACATAAAGACAAGTTGGCGAGACGCGCACTTTATTCGCCGCGTTAAAGAGGAGATGGTTGACTTTGATGGCAAAGCACTGTTCCCGCAGCGTGTGTGCGACACGGTCCAATATGACTTGTCTCAAGGTGATGTCAGCGAGCAAGCGCTCTACGACGAGACAACAGCCTATATCAGCAACTACTACAACCAAGCGAGACTCTTGAATCGTCAAGCGGCCAGGTTCGCGATGACAATTTTTCAACGCCGGCTTGCGAGCAGCACTTGGGCGCTGCTGCGTTCCCTACGCAACCGGATGCACAAACTTGAGCGACTCATCGACGACCTGAAATCAGGCAGAGTAGACGAAGCGAAACTGCGTCAGCAGCAGCAAAGGCTTGACGAACTTGAGGATGTGCTAGCAAGCAAGACCGCCGACGAAGAAGACGTGTCTGAGCAAGGCGAGGAAGAGCACGAGAGCAGCGAGGCAGAAGCGCTCGGCGCTTTCGTTTCAACAAGCCTTGCCGAACTGGGCGATGAACGAGGCCAGATTGCTCGATTGACGCAGCTCGCCGAGGCTGTGTACGCGACTGGCGCTGAATCGAAGTTTGATCGAATGCGCGACCTCATTGATTCGAGTGGGCATCAAGAAGAAAAGATCATCATTTATACGGAGCACAAAGATACGCTCGATTTTCTCTTGCAGCGACTTGAAGGCATGGGCTATGCCGGACAAGTCGCCTGTCTTCACGGCGGCATGGACTTTCGCAAGCGCGACCTCGAAGTTGAACGCTTCCGCCGCTCGCACCAGGGTCGCAGCGATGGCGCACGCTTTTTCATCGGCACAGATGCTGCGGCCGAGGGCATCAATCTTCAATTCTGCGCGACACTCATCAACTATGACATCCCTTGGAATCCTGCTCGTCTCGAACAGCGCATGGGCCGTATTCACCGCTACGGACAACAGCGCGACCGGGTACACATCGTCAATTTGGTGGCGGGCAATACGCGAGAAGGGAATGTCGTCAAGACGCTCCTTGACAAACTTGAGGAAATACGCAAACAACTCGGGAACGACAAAGTATTCGATGTAATTGGACGAATCTTTAAGGGCATGGAACTCACCGAGTACATGCGACGGATTCTGGACTCAAACAGCAGTCAAGATGTTGATGGCTCGGAAATGGAGTCGCTTGTGACTGCACAACGAGTGGCCGAACTAAAATCTCGCGAAGAGCATCTTTACGGCACTCCGGGAGAAGTCGGCGAGTCGTTGCCGCAGCTTCAATCTGAAATAGCAATGCAGAAGCTGCTTAGGCTCCTTCCGGGCTATCTCCGCCTCTACCTTGAAAACGCCGCACCGTTCATAGGCGTGGATTTGGTGGGAGACCTAGGCGGGCAGTTTCTATTGAGGCCAAGACAGAAAGGCGTGCTCGAACGCCTAGCGCCAGTGCTCGAAGCTCACCCGGAAACCACAAGCGAACGATTCACATTATTTCCGAGCGCGAATCCGAGGGATGCAATCTTCCTCCATCCGGGCGAACCCATATTTGACGAACTACAGCGCATCGCCCGTGATGCCTGCCGCGCTTCCGCACTACAAGGGGCCATGTTCACCGACCAAGGTACAGATACGCCCTACTTGCTTTACTTCGCGCGCATTCACGTCGAACGGGCGGGCTGTGACGATGCGCCCGAGTTACGCAAGTCCAGATGCATTGAGCAACGACTTGTCAGCGTCAGGCAGTTTGCTGACGGACACATGTCGATGCTGCCGGTGGAGCATCTCTTGACTTTGCAACCTGCGGGACGATTAAGTCCAGCCAGTCACTATCTGTTCTCGCAAGCACATGAGCTAGTAGGGCGGGCGGAGGCGCACCTTCGAACCTACGCATTGGATCAGATAGTCTCCAAACATCGCGATGCCGCCAATGAGCAATTGATTGAATCGACAAGTCGTGTACGCCGAGCGTTCGATCTGCAAGCATCGCAACTTGCGACCGAAAGAAAGCGAATCGCAGAAAAAGTCAAGCAGGGACACAGCGACGCCTCAAGCGAACTTGAACGTATCAAACGAGACCAGAGAGCACTCTCGGAACGTCGAGAACTTGCCCTGCACACGGCAAGGCGCGCGACAGACCTGATCGACCTCGGCTCGGTAGACCTCATCGCGACCGCACTTGTCCAGCCAGCCGAAGCCACAGACGAGACAAGGCCGCTTGACATCGAGTCCGAGCGTATCGCCGTTGAAATGGTGGTTGCCTTTGAGAGGGCGAGAGGCGCTGAGGTGTTTGACGTCTCCACCGCGGATAAAGCCCGCAAGGCAGGGCTCAATGACTATCCGGGCTTTGACCTTCTCTCAAAACATCCTGAAGGAGACTGCAGCATCGAAGTGAAGGGCCGGGCCGGACGAACTGACGTTGCGTTGGAAGAAAATGAATGGGCCACAGCCTGCAATTTGCAGGACGGTTACTGGCTCTATTGCGTATTCGATTGCGGGACGGCCGCTCCCAAGCTGCTCAAGGTACAGAACCCTTTTCGCAAGTTGATCGCGAAGTCGCGAGGACGACTAGTTGTTGCATATGGTGAGGTTATTCGCGAAGCAGAAGAGGATGAGACCAATGACTCCGCCGAGTAGCGCACAAAAAGAGACGCCCCCGACAGGGGGCGTCTGGCCGGCAATACTATCACCGGGGGGGTTAACGAGCGCAATTATGGTAGGGAACAACACTCGCGTCAAGCAGTTTCTTTCAACTTGTTCGCTCGACCTTCTTGCCACAATCTTGAACCTGACAAGGTTGAGCTCGATGTCCGAGGATTCGTGAGAAAGTGAGCAGAGTCGTTACCTACATCGATGGCCTCAATCTGTACTATGGTATTCGGTCGAAGAAGTGGCGGAAGTACTACTGGCTTGATTTGGTGACACTCTCCCAATCCCTCTTGAAACCTGAGCAGACCTTAGAAGCTGTGCATTATTTGGGAATTAGGCACTAAAATCAGCAGAACCATATAAGGTTCTAGTGGTCCCGCACTAGCTTGAACCGCTCATCAAGCGCCTGCTTCGCAGGCTCGCGGTTCTTAAACTTCACATCAGTCTTTGGCTTGAGCAGGATATTCAGCGCGTCCATGAAATCATCCTCCGTGACTGGTGCGCGCTCGGCCTTCTCAAACTCTTGGCGGTGCTTTGCGTTCATTTTTCTTCCCTTCTTTAGTTCTGAAACTGCTCAATGAAAGCGACCGCATTCTTCAAGAAGTTCTTGCCGTTTTGAAAACGGCCCAAGCCAGTGTTGCAACTATCACAGATGTAATCCCTTGCATCCCCCGTCAAGTGGTCGTGATCCAGAACCAGTTTGACGGTGACACCCACTATCCCTCTCTTCTCGCATATCGCACACTGCCAAAAAGCGCCTACTGGAGGCTTGGCAGGCTTTGACCCGTCCTTGCGAGTGGTGTAGTTCTTTACGCCATCAATGCCTCTCCTGCATTCAATGCAAGTCGGCCTCCTGATGGAAGAGCCATCCTTTCGCGTCTGATTCATCTCAAAGCGCTCGACATCCAGCAATCTGAAGCATTGATTGCAAACCTTTTCGATCTGATCTCTGGGAACATTGTCCGCCGCATAAATGCTCTTCCTCCGGGTGGAGCTCATCTGTATCGGATGGTCGTGCGGATTAAAAGGCTCGACATCTTCAATCCGCAACTTCAGCGGCCTTCCTCCCAACGGCAATTCAACTTCCACACCACGACCAGTTCTTTCCCTAACCATCGCCAACCTCCCGTCAGCAATGATGACAACCCATTCAGGCACATCGCTATCGAACATTACAAGACGGCCGAAAGCAGCGTGTCATCAGGAAGTCGCTGCCTGGCTATCTCCACATACTCTTCGGACACATCCACGCCTATCCAACGCCTGCCATGCACTTTGGCCATCTTGCAGGTCGTCCCGCTCCCGCACATCGGATCAAGCACCAGATCACCAGCCTCAGTCCACGACAGAATATGATCCTCCGCAAGCTTCTCCGGGAACACTGCGGGATGCTGGAATGCCACACGGTCACTGGTGCTTCCACCTAGTCCAACCGCATACTGCCATATGTTCGTTCTCACCTTTTCCTTCTTCAGCTCGACAGGGCGTTTTCGGTTGACCGCATCCGGCCCCTTGTTTGACACGGATCGCTCCCATCCGTGCCGGACTGTAGGCACTTTCAAGGCATTGAATGTCTTGGGCTTCCCTTTCGTGAACACAAACATGAACTCATAGCAGTTCGTGTACGCATTCGCCCGCATGAAAGGCGTGTTTTTCTTCTGGTAGATCATGACGTCATGCACGACAAAGCCTGCATTTCTCGCGTGATACGCATGGTCGAAACTTACAAGGCTGCGACCTCCGTTGATCTTGTCGCCCACAACCCACACGCAAACCCCGCCCTCTTTCGTCACCCGATATATCGCCTGAATCATTTTCGCCGCATCAAACGAATATCCGTTGTAATCCCTGAGATTCTCATAAGGAGGGCTTGTGACAGTCAAATCAACACAGTCATCACACCACGAATCCAGGACCGAGACCGCATCCCCCACATGGAACCTACAAGCATCCGGCATTCCTTTTTTGTTGATGCTCACATTGACACCACTTCATTCGACAATCCGTTGTCGGCAGTGAGTTCCTCAAGTGAGATTCTGCGGTCGGCAATGCGCCGAACCAGCGCCGCCATGCGGTCGATGGTGTCCACTTCGCAGTTCCCCTCGCTCAGCCTGAACGCGGCCTCGTTGACGTAGCGGGCAAGGTGCTTCGGCGAGACGTGATGCCAAGTGCCGTTGATCGAGCGCTTGAGAACCGCCCAGACGCTCTCTATGCCGTTGGTGTGGCACATGCCGTTCACATACTCTTGAAGCGAATGCTTCACGCTGCCGTGCGTGTAGAGCACGTCGCCTAGCCCCTCGTATGCGCCGTGATCGTCGGTGTAGACGGTCGAGCCTGCTTCCACATGCTCGGCGATAGCGCCTTGAAGCGTTTGCTTGTCGGTCGATTCGACCGGCATCGCCTTGACATTCCCACCGCGCTCGCGAATCCCGAACACGGCGGCCTTGCCGACCGCGCCGCGACCAGTCCCGGCCAACGCCTTGCGCTTCGCGTTGCTCATGTTCCTGCGCTTCCCCCCAATGTAGGTTTCGTCAACCTCGACAACTGTTCGGAGCTTGAAGTCTTCGTCCACGCACGCCTCCCTGACGCGATGCAGCATATACCATGCTGTCCGGTAATGGCAATCAAGCTCCTTGCTTAGCTGCATGGCGCTCACTCCCTTCCGGGCGGTCAGAACGGAATAGATCGTGTACAGCCAGTCTTGTAGCGGACGGCGGCGAGAGTGCATGACTGTGCCTGTCGTGGCGGTGAAGTGTTTCCTGCATGACCTGCACCAATAATGGTGAGCCTTGCTCTTCGGCGGATTGCCGATCTTCTCGACCTCGCCGCAGTGCGGGCAGACCGGCTGGCCGTTCCAGCGCACAGCCTCAAGCCATTGCCAGCATGATTCCTCGGTTGGGAACATGCGGTAAAGCTGAGTGACTCCGAAGGTTTCAGCGATTCTTTTCTTGGACATCCGCGCATCCTCGTGAATATTGCTGATTATTATATGTTCAATGATTTCAAATAGCAAACGAATGGGGTAGAATGTGGAAAATCCTGAATCAGCCCGCGAGGAGGCTCTTGATGAACAACTACAGGATCAGATACAAACCCGGCGTTGGGCAAGGTCTGAGGCAAGTCAGGGCGGATAGCGTGAACGGCTTTCAACCAAGTTGCGACACCTATGTATTCCGCCTCGAAAATGAGATTGTCGCGGCCATCCCCAAGGTCAATGTCGCGTCAATCGAGCGGGTGAAAGCAACCGATGACGATGAGATCGCCTAGCCAACCTTGCTGATTTTAGTGCCTAATTCCCGTCACAATTGCCAGCAACAGTGACTAGCGAGAGTGGGCACTTGTTGGAAAGGCCGAAAGAGTGGCACTAAGCCGCACATCGTGGTGAGTTCAGGAGGTTGACGTGAGTGTTCCTAAACATCTGTTGGAAACTTATCCCAATCAACGGACGTACTCACATAACTCTTGCGTCATCGCGGCCCTAGGAACAGGAACGATAAGTTGACTTTCGAATACGGCAAGCCGGTACACGGGATGGCCTTAGGCGATCAACGCCTTTTTCCGAGTGACGACTCCGCTTGGGGCGAATCTTGGCAGCCACGGGAACCCGATGCAACTGCCACGCTGTGGCGCTACATGAGCTTCGCCAAGTTCTGCTCGCTTTTCGAGCGTCAGCAACTCTTCTTCGCCCTAGTAAGCGACATGGCAGATAAGTTTGAAGGGTTCATCTCTCCTCCGACATCGCACGAGCTAGGAGATATTGTTGAGCGAGCAGAGCATATCGGGTCGATAATATTACGCGAGACAACGCAAAACGCCTTGATAAATTGCTGGACGGAGGCTGACCACGAATCCAGTCTCATGTGGACTTCCTACGCGAACGCAGAAGGGGTGGCCATAAGAACAACCTTCCAAGATTTGCAGACATCATTGCTCTCAATCGCCCCAACGCTACCCGTCAGATTCGGAAAGGTTGCGTATGTCGATCACCGCCTGAAGGAGTCGCCACGCTTCAGTCACGCACCGCTATTCCATAAGCGGGTGGAATACCGAGGTGAGGAAGAGGTACGCGCTACCCTACCGAGCCCGCCTTGGGAAGTTCGCCCAGACTTGGAAAACCCGAATGAGACGAACATTCTCATAACGCTCGACTCGGATGTCGAGAAGCAACGCGGACGCTACATCTCGGTAGATCTCAACGCATTGATCAAAGAGGTTGTCTTGCATCCGCATAGTGAGGCATGGTTCGGCAAGTTGGTGCAATCGGTCGTAGACCGGTCGCCGATCAACTCACATGTAGCACCTTCAAGCCTTAGATGAGCGGGGATGGCATTGAACGACAAACGCCTCATCGAAGTCGCCTTTCCTCTGCGGCAGGCATCGATTGATTCGGTGCATGAGAAGAATGTCCGGCACGGGCATATCTCGACACTGCATATCTGGCCAGCGCGTCGGCCTTTAGCGGCATGCCGGGCGGCGTTGATCGCAACGCTCTTGCCTGATCCGGGCAACAAGGCGAAGCGTGACGAGATTCTCAAACGTCTTGGCGGAACGCTGACCAAGACCCGCAAGAAAAAGAAGCTGCCGGGCGGTGGCGTGAAGGAGACGGAAGCTTGGGAGACTCAAGGCGGCATCTTGCATTGGGGGCGTGAGTCCGGCCCGGACCTCGATTGGTTTCGGGAGGAGATTAAGAAAGCATACGGCGGCCGCGCACCGAAGGTGCTCGACCCATTCGCAGGAGGCGGCGCTATCCCGCTCGAAGCCATGCGTCTCGGCTGCGATGTGACGGCTGCCGACATTAACCCGGTCGCCTGGTTCATTCTCAAATGCACGCTTGAATACCCGCAAAAGCTCACTGGGCAGAAGAAGAAGCTGCCAGAGTTCGCGCTTGAAGATGACGAGTTCATGGCCGCCTATCTGAAGGCGCAGGGTGTGAAGAAGACGCGCGCCAAACGTGGTCAGACAGCGGACCTTTGGGAGGCGCCAAAAATTGACTCAGCGTTATTACAAGCCGACCTGTCGTGGCATTTGCGCACATGGACGCGATGGGTGCTCAAAGCAGCGCGCAAAGAACTTGCGAAGTTCTATCCGACCTATGCCGAGTTCTGTTCGCTTAAACCCTATCAGACGATGTCCGTTGATTCGGGAGATGAATTGAAGCTGGTGCCAGTCAGCGACGATGGCGAGCCGCAGATTGATCTCTTGAATGCAGGGTTTGATGAGGGGTATTTGAAGAATCCGGCGAACCCCCGATGGGTTGCGAAACCGACCGTTGCGTATCTCTGGGCCCGCACGGTGTCGTGTAAAGCTTGCCGGGCGGAACTACCATTGCTAAAAACACGTTGGCTTGCCAAGAAGGAAAACAAGCGGGTGCTGCTAGGAATGCATCCGCGTGAAGACAAGTTGGGCGTTGAGTTTGATATTGAAACCGACGTTCCACCCGTTGGTGGTAACGTGGCGCAGCGGCGCGAGCATGACAAGCGTATCGGCGCGGGGACGATGAGCCGTGCTGGAGCTACCTGCCCATGCTGCGGCACGACTATGACGATGGCGGATCTGCGGATGGAAGGGCGGGCTGGTAGGCTCGGCGCGACAATCACGTCGGTCGTTGCGGAGAGTCCTCAAGGTAAGGAATACCGTGCGCCGACCGTGACCGAGACGGAGATGGCGCTCGCGGCGCAAAATGAACTTGGGAGCGCGTTTCAAAACCTGCCGTTTGGAATGCTAAACGAGCCACTGCCGAGTGCTGATACTCTTGGGTTCCGCGTCCCGCGCTACGGATTCGACCAATGGCACACGCTGTACGCGCCGCGCCAACTACTCGCGCTCGGCGTGCTCGCCAAGACAGTTCGCAAACTGAGAGAGGAACTCGGCGCATATGGATATTCTGATGAATGGCAGCAAGCACTCGTTGCCTACAACGCGCTGCTATCGGACAAGATAGCGGATTACGGCTCATCCATCTGTAGCTGGCACAATTCCGTTGAGGCAATCAGAAATACTTTTGGCCGCTTCGCGCTGCCGATGATATGGGACTTTGCAGAACTTGCTGTGGTAAACGACGTAGGTGGCACATGGACAGCGCAATCGGATTGGTTATGCCGCTATGTCACTCATGCGCTCGCCGCGGCCGAGAAAGGCTCGGCAAAGGCAAGCAAACGTTCTGTGCTTGAAGATGCAAGCGAACAGGTGGATGTGATTGTCACCGACCCGCCCTATTACGATGCCATTCCCTACTCCGACCTCATGGATTTCTTCCATGTCTGGCTTCGCAGGGTGCTGCACGGATTTTCAGCAGAGTTCGACTCAGCCTTCGCCAACCCAGTGTCTCCGAAGTGGGACAAGGCAGCAGATGATGGCGAACTCATTGACGACGCATCCCGTTTTGAAGGCGACAAACAGGTCTCCAAGCAGAACTACGAAAGCGGCATGGCGCGAGCGTTCACGAAATGCCACGAGGCACTCAAAGACGACGGGCGTCTTGTGATCGTCTTTGCCCACAAGCAGGCGGATGCGTGGGAAACGTTGGTCAGCGCGATCATCAAAGCGGGCTTCGTTGTCGATGCAAGCTGGCCCATACAGACCGAAATGGGCACTCGAATGCGCGCCTTTTCGTCAGCGGCCCTCTCCTCTTCCGTCTGGCTCGTCTGCCGCAAGCGCGATCCACGCACGCGAGCCGGATGGGACACGCAAGTGCTCAAGGATATGCAATCGAACATCACTGAAAAACTGCGCGATTTCTGGGATGCGGGCATTCGCGGACCGGACTTTGTCTGGGCAGCGACAGGCCCGGCGCTCGAAGCCTACAGTCGCTACCCCGCCGTCAAGAAAGCTTCTGAATCTGGCGCACTCATGGGTGTCGAAGAATTCCTACGCCAAGTGCGCCGCATCGTCGTCGATTTTGTCGTCGGACGTGTACTCAGCCGCGATGCAGCGAACGGCCATTCAGAAGATAATCTGCTCGACGACATTACCACCTACTACCTCTTGCATCGCAGCGACTTTCTATTGGGCGACGCACCGTCCGGCCCCTGCATCCTGTACATGCTCTCATGCGGCGTGGCGGAACGCGAACTCACCGATGCGCAAGGCATACTCGCCAAAGGTAGAACATCCGACTCAAGCAACGAAGAAGATGACTCTAGCGACGAAGAATCAACAGATTCAGGCAGCAAACTCAAGCTCAAGCCTTGGACGAGGCGCAGCCATAAAAGTATCGGTGAAGACATGGCTGATGGACGCGCGCCGCCGCTCATCGATCAACTGCATCGCGTCATGCACCTATGGAAAGCCGGCGATGCCGTCAAGGTCGATGCTTATCTTGATCGCCGTGGTCTCAAGCGCAACCAACTTTTCGGCCAGCTTGTGCAAGCGCTCATCGAGCAGAGTAGAGAAGAAGGGCAAAATGACGAGTGTGCGATGATCGAGCGCATCGCCAATCATTTGAAGCTGCCCATTGGCACCGGGCAGCGGGAGATCGTTCTCGAATAGGACTCACGGAGAAAGTAGCCGATGGCAAAGAATATCGCCAAACCTTGGCATGAAGTAGTCCGCGTTCGAGCGGATATTCGCAGCGAAGAACTGTCGCTCAAAGCGTTCGCGGCGGACCTCTACGATGTCATGCTCGACCGCAATGTCGGTGTTTACCACGACCCGCAAGCGTTTTTCTCGCTGACTTATCCAACGCTGCGATTGCGCGAGCTTGCGCGTGATGTCACTCGTCGGCTCGCTGGCAAGTCCGACAAGGCCGTCAGACAACTGCATGTGACCTTCGGCGGCGGCAAGACGCACGCATTGATCGCGCTGGTGCAGCTCGTCAGAGATCCTGCCGCCCTGCCGGATGTGCCTGCCGTTCAAGAGTTCCGAACACACTGCGACTTGGGTGAGGAATTTCCGAAGGCGCGTGTTGCCGCGGTCGTTTTTGACCGACTCGATGCCGAGCAAGGCATGGAAGTCAAATCTCCAGACGGCGCTACCGCCAAGCTCAAAATGCCTTGGAGCCTCATTGCTTGGCAACTCGCTGGCAAGAAAGGTTTGAAACTGCTGAAAGACGATGGTTCCGAGCGTGAAAGCCCGCCCGCCACCAATGTCATGGAGCAGCTTCTGGAACTCGCGAGAGAAGAGGCGCCGTCGGTCTTGATTCTGTTCGATGAAGTGCTCTGGTTCGTGCGCACCATGGCCGACCAGGACCCCGCTTGGATTCGGCGCATGGCCGACTTCTTGATGGCGTCAGCAGGTCATGGCTGCACTCAATAGGAGTGCGCCGCTTGATGACTACACCAGCAAGAACCGACCGCAAGAGGAAGATCGCTACCTGAAAGCCTTTCCGTTCCATCCTGACTTGGTGGACCTGTTTTACTCAAAATGGACACAGCTTGAGGGGTTTCAGCAAACTCGCGGCATTCTCAAAACGCTCGCAACGGCGATACGCGATGCCGAATCTTGGGACACGCAGCCCTTGATCAGCGCACAGGCATTTCTGTCGTCACCTGAAGCGAGTGGGTTCAGCGCGGCGGCACGCGAGCTCGCGAGCACGGCGCAGGTCGAGCAGTACGAAGGAAAAAGCCAGAACTGGTCGGCGATTCTTGAATCTGAACTGGCGCACGCTCGCAAGGCAACGGAAGGGTTCGGCAGCCTGAAAGCACGGGAAGTCGAACAAGCGGTGATTGCCACCTTCCTGCACTCGCAACCGATCGGGCAGCGCGCGACAGCACGAGAGTTGAAGCTGCTCGCAAGCGGCGGTGCACCGGATGCGATCGAGCTCGGTAAAGGACTTGCGCATTGGGCGGACGCATCTTGGTATCTCGACGACACCTTCATTGATGACCGAGAGGAAGGATTGCCAAAGCTCTGGCGACTTGGCTGCAAGCCAAATTTGAAGCAAATGCACCACGATGCACGCGCGCAAGTCGCTGATTCGCAAGTCGATGAAGTCATCGAAGAGCAGGTTCGCAAGTCGAAAAAGCTCATCGAAGGCGTGCGAGGCGCTGGTGCCAAGCTGCATATGCTGCCCACGCACCCCTCGGACATTGAAGACGATGGCGCATTTCATTTTGCCGTGCTCGGCATCAAATCGGCCTCTGAAAGCGGCAGGCCGAGCGCCTTTGCCGCACGCTTTCTGAATGAGACTACCGGCACGGACAAGCCTCGGGCGCGCAACCGAAACGCGGTGGTATTGGCAGCGCCATCAAGAGAAGGCGTCGAAGTCGCCCGAGAAAAGGTGCGCGATCTTCTGGGATGGGAGAGAGTTCGCGAACTACTGGAGAAGCGAGATGATGTGGACGCTCATTCAAGGGCGCGGCTCGAAGGTAACGTGCGCACAGCGACGAACGACATGGCGTCGCAAGTGCTCCTGGCGTGGTGCATATGCGTGACCTTGATGGAAGACAACAAGGTCGCTGCGTTTCGAGTCGGTGCTGACAATTCGCCCTTGTTTGCAAGGCTGTGCGCCGATCAACGCACGAGAATTGAGAGTGTGGCGGTGAATGCCGAGGCGCTGTTGCCGGGCGGACCCTATGACCTATGGGGCGAGTCAGACGAGGCGCGCTACGTCAAGGACTTGGTAGGCGCGTTCGCAGCCACTGCGCGACTGCCGAAGATGCTCAATCAACAAGCAATATTGGACACGCTGCTACAGGGCTGTGAGTCAGGCGATTTCGTTCTGCGCGTGACGCGCAGCGACAAATCCTCTCGAACATTCTGGCGAAACCGCCCGGACGATACCGCGCTTGCCGAACCGAGCCTTGAAGTCGTGCTGCCCGACAAAACTAAACTCACCGAGCTCGAACCGCGCTTGCTTGCGCCCGGCGCCTTGCCAGAGCTTTGGCCAGAGCTTTGTAAAGAGACGTCGCTCGATATGAGTACACTGTCCGCTTACTTCTCAGGTGAGCATCTCGTTTCCATCGAAAAAGGCAGCTACACTGAACCTCAGATTGTGCCAGCGTTGAACGAGCATGCGCTCAAGGAGTCCGTCACGCAAGCTGTCGCAAGCGGACACATCTGGCTAGTGAACGGCACGATCAGTGTCTTCGGTGAAGAGCCGCCCGCGGGATTTGTTAATGATCAGGCGGCTCTCTACCCGCCGCCAGAGCCGCTCAATGCGGCTGATCTCCTGCCTGAGAAAATCGAAAGCGCGTGGTCCGATGAAGGAACATCCGCCGCTCTCATTCAAGCCGCATTGTCGTCAAAAGACGGACGACCCTTACCTTGGCCGCTAGTTCGAGATGCGCTCGATAATGGGTTTCGATTGGGTCTCTTCGAACGTACCCCAGACTCCGCACTTTGGCCATGCGATGCCGGAGGCGCGAGCGCCATCAAGATTCAAGTCGGCGCTGCGAAGCCCGGAGATGCGACCGACGCCACCAAAGCCACATCCAAACTCGAATCGCACGAGATACAAGACCTGGCCGACGAGATCGACGGCCTCCTAGAGGTCGCAGCCGGTCACACGCTGAGGTTTGAAGTCACCATTCACGTTGGAGACGAAGAGGCGGTTGATGCGATGACCAAAGGTCGAATGAACGAGGTTTTGGGGAAGATCAAGTCTGGATGGCGGGTGAATTGACTCGGCGCAGCGTCGCCGACCAAGCGCACTACACTTGCCCGCGAAACGCGGGATGCCTACGCTCGGAATCCCTCATCTTGCACGGCAAATGCTCGCGCACATGGTCAATGATGTCGTTCTTCCGTACATCGTTGTGCCACTGCTGAATAATGGTTCTCCCGATACCTTGAAGCCCGGTTTGCTGTTCGGACATGACTTTCAGGCTGCCGTTCAGCGATTCCAGCACTTCCATGTCCGAAGCGTCCTCGGCATGAGGCCAGAAAGCACCGAGGACGACCCTATACAAGAAGTCCAAATCCCCCCGATTCACATACGTTTCTTCAAGGAACGCATCTTGGACAAAGAGCACATAGGGGTTGTCGATCTCCAAGCGATGTGCGTTCTCAAGCGCCCATTGATGAATCACCCCATGACGCATGTTCTCATCGCTGGTAATGAGGATTTTCGTGTTTGTGGCGAACGCCTCGGCGACAAGCGCCGCGTCACCATGCTCAAGAAGAGACTGCGTGGGGTCAGCTTTAGGAAACGCAAAACGGTCGAGGTTCTCGCAGATCATTTCGACCTTTGCTTGCTCGTCGCCCGTGAGAAGGCGCACTCGGTAGAGGTCGGCACTGACGAACTCTTGCGCCCACCACAAAATGGATTCTCCCCACAGCGTTCTTTTGCGGTTCAATGTGTTTGATAGAGCGCCTAGCTCTTCCCGCACACTCTTCATGCCAAGCTCAAGAGCGTAAGGATTGATTCGATGCCCCATCAGCTCGTGAGCGCATTGCGGCAGCAGCCAGACAGGCTCCCGGTCGGTTTCCCGCCAAGTGGCGTTGAAGCGGCGCTGCAACACATTGCCAAGTCGATTGGTATCAAAAGTGAGCATCACTCTTAATCGACCAAGCCCTTGTCGCGCATAGATTGCAATTGCGCTTTGGTCTCGCTGCGAATTCGCTCATCGTCCACCGGTGCGCGAATGAGCGTGCTGTCAAACGAGATTGGAGGCTTCGGCAATCCCAAGTATTCGCGAAGTTCCATTGATGCTTTGCGCTTTTGCTCAGAGAGTTCCTCAATCCTTCTGCAGAGGCGTTCCGAGGTCCATCGCTTGTGTGCGTCAGGGTCGTAGATATTCGCTGCGCGTTCCTTTTTCACGTCATCCTTCACGTCATCGCTCTCTTAAAGCATCGAGAGAAGATGCATTGTATAGGCTCAAGGTGCCCCATCCACCATCAAGGCATCGAAAACTCAACCGTTGCCAAGGGTCCGAGCGGCAAGCCGAGGAACACCCACAGCACTGTGAGTAGTAGTCCCGAGATCAGCAAGAACACAGAATAAGGCAGCATCGTCGCGACGAGGCTGCCAAGGCCAAAATCCTTCTGCCAGCGCTGCGCAAACACGAGTACGAGCGGGAAATACGGCATCAGCGGCGTGATGATATTGGTGGCGCTGTCGCCGACCCGGTAGGCGGCGGTGCTCATTTCGGGTGACAGCCCCAAGAGCATGAGCATCGGCACCAGCACAGGCGCGAGCAGTGCCCACTTGGCGCTCGCCGAGCCGATGAACAGATTGAGCACAGCGGCGAAAAGAACGATCGCGGACATCAAAGCGACATCTGGCAAGCCTGAGCTTTGCAAGACATCGGCGCCGTGAATCGCAAAGATAAGACCCAAATTCGACCAGTTGAACATGGCGACAAAATGCGCCGCTGCGAATGACAGCACGAGGTAATAGGCCATGTCTCCCATCGCATCGCGCATCATGGCTATGAGGTCGCGGTGATTCTGTATCGTGCCAGCAGCAGCGCCATAGGCCCAGCCTGCAGCCAGAAAAACAAACAGAAACCCAGCGACCAAAGACTGAAACAAGGGGTTGAAGCGCGACTCCGGCGGCGCCGATTCGTCGATCAGTGGCGTGCCCGGACCAACGCAGAGAAACACCCAGACCGCCACCACGCCGAGCACGGCGAGCCCGGCCATCTTGAGGCCGCGTCGCTCATCCATGGTCAATCCTTGAGCGGATTCTTCGGCGACCTCCGCATCATTCGCATCGGTCATGGGTGCCAAACGAGGTTCAATCACGCGATCCGTGATGTACCAGATGACTGGCAGGAACACGAAGGTCATGGCAACGATGAACCATGCATTGCCAGCAACGTTGGCATCCCAAGTCGGAAGTATCGTCTCCGCCGCCGACTCCGTGATGCCGAACAGCAAAGCATCAAGCTGACCGGGCAATAGGTTCGCGGAAAAGCCGCCCGATACCCCGGCAAAGGCAGCGGCGATGCCAGCCACCGGATGCCGCTTGGCGGCGGCGAATATGACGCCTGCCAACGGAATCAACACCACATACGCGGCATCAGCAGCGAGGTTTCCAAGCATGCCAACGAGCGCGACCGCAGGGGTTAGCAGCAGCTTCGGCACATTGCGCACCGCCGCGCTCATGGCACTGCCAAGCAGACCCGCACGCTCTGCGACACCAGCGCCGAGCATCACCACAAGCACATACCCCAAGGGATGAAAGCCAGTAAAGGTTTTCGGCATCTCCACTAACAGCCGCCGGATGTTGTCGGCAGACAGCAGGCTTTGCGCTTGAATCACAAGCGCATTGCCAGCGGCATCGACCTGCGTTGGATGCAGGGCAAAGGTGCCAGTGGCGGCAGCGAGCACGCTGATCAGGATCATGGCGAGGATGCCATAGAGAAAGATTACGACCGGGTCCGGCAGACGATTGCCGCCACGCTCGATCCAAGCGAGGACCCCTTGGGAGCGGCTGATGTCGGGCTGGGAATCGGTATTCATAACGAAAATTGATTAGCGATGTTGGCAGCAAGAAAGCGATAGAACATGGTGCCGGAAGGCGGAATCGAACCGCCGGCCTACTGATTACGAATCAGTCGCTCTACCGACTGAGCTATTCCGGCACGGACAGGCGCGAGATAGCGTTCGCTCACGTCCTGTAGTCGGCGTTTATTGTGACATATTCATGCGAAAAATCACTCGTCAGCATCTCGCTGATTGCCGAGCCTCTCCCAAGCGAAACGCGCACATCATACTTGTGCGATTGCATCACATGACGCGCTGCTGCTTCATCGTAAGCTTCGCTCACCACGCCTGCGGCCATGACCGGCACGTCCCCGATTGAAATGTCCACTAGCGATTGATCGAAGTCTTCGAGTGCGGCGTTGCCGATCGCCATGCAGATGCGCCCCCAATTCGGATCTTGCGCAAAGAATGCGGTCTTGACGAGCGGTGATTCGGCGATGCTTCTTGCGACACGC
>JAPYNO010000100.1 GCA_028283025.1 Pseudomonadales bacterium
ACGCCCATGTGGCCGAGCCGCCCAGGGGCGCGTGCACGCGCGTATTCTTCAGCGAAGATCACCTGTTCAGCGAGACTCGCATCGCGTCCACCGTACTCGCGCGGCCAGCCAATGGCGCTCCAGCCCGCTTTGCCGAGCACCCGCTCCCATTCATGGCGACGCTCGGCGGCCGCCGTTTGCGAAGTGATGCCGCGAATATCGGCGAAAGGGCCGCAAAGCTGTGCTTCAAGCCAGCTCGCCACCTCGCATCGAAAGGCTTCCTGCTCTACCGTGAAGGTCAGTTTCATGCGGCGTCATCAAGGCCGATATGGTGCGCGATGCGCTCATCAAGCGCAGCATTGGCTCCAAAGAGCGTGGCCGTGCCGCGCGCGCGCTTGAAGTACAGGTGCGCATCGTGCTCCCAAGTAAAGCCGATGCCACCGTGCAATTGAATCATTCGGCCGGCTGCGTAGGTGAGGGCTTCGCTTGCTTCAAGCTTGGCGAGCGCTGCCATCGTCGGCAAGCTCATCGGATTGTCGCTTACCGATGCGGCCGCGTAATAAACTGCGGAGCGCGCCGCCTCAACGCCCACCATCACATCCGCAAGCTGATGCTTGACTGCTTGGAAGCTGCCGATGGCGCGTCCAAACTGCACACGTTGCTGCGCGTATTCAACCGTGCGCGTCAAACATTCTTGCGCGGCGCCCACTGCTTCGGCAGCAATGGCGAGACGCCCCATGTCAAAGGCATTCTCGAACGCCTGCGTCACCGAATCGCCTTCGGCGAGCACTTCACTTGCCCCTAAGAACCCTTGATCAAAGTCGAGATGCGAAAGTGTGCGAGTCTGATCCATCATCTTGAGGCGCGCGACGCGCACGCCTTCGAACATGCCGCGTGCGCGCGCTTCCATGAATCTGCATGTGCCTTCATGTTCCACAAGCAGGTAGTCCGCGTTGTGCGCATCAAGCACGAAGCGAGCGTTCCCGGATTCGTTTCGGGCCATCGCCGCGCAGTGCTTGTTTGAGGCGATCAATGCAGCGATTTCGCGCACTTTCGGGTGTGCCAGCCGACTGAAGACCGAGGCGCTCAGCACGCCTGTCGCAAGCAGCGGAGTCGGCAGGAGTTTCGCGCCCAAGGCCTCAAATACCAAGACCATTTCCACCGCACCGAGACCTTGACCGCTGAAATCCGCAGGCATCAGCAGACTAGGGAGACCAAGCTCGCAGAGCGAAGTCCACGTCTCTTCATCATAGCCTTGCGCACTTGCCATGGCAGCGCGAACTTGTTGGCTCGAACCATAATCGCGAGCGAGGCCTTCAGCCGCCTGCCGAATCAAGCATTGTTCTTCTGTTAAGTTGAAATGCAAGAGGTGCCTCCATTGCTAAGCGTATCATGCGAGGCGAATTTGCACGAAAATCGACAAGAGATTTCACGAATAATGGTATCTTTTGCAGATCAAATTGTCTAAAACCTCGCCGCGCAGGAAAAAAATTGGAAGCCACACAAGAAACCAAAACACCCTTTTCGCTCGCAGGCAAGGTGGCCATTGTCACCGGCGCCGCGCGGGGCATTGGCCGCGCCATCGCCGAGGCGTTTGTTGAGGCCGATGTATCGCACGTGGTGTGCGCCGATGTGCTTGCCGATGCCTTGGCGGAGATCGAAGAAGGCGAGCAGATCAGCACCTCGGTGCTCGATGTGGCCGATGAAGCTGGCTGGCAATCACTCGTGAAGGCTACCATTGAAGCGCACGGAAAGATCGACATACTGATCAACAATGCTGGCGTGCTCACATTCGGCGGCATCGAAAGCACTGAGCTTGCGGACTTTCAGCACGTTATGAACGTTAACGTCCAAGGCGTGTTTCTTGGCATGCGCACCGTCGTCCCGCATATGAAGGCTAATCGGCGCGGCGTGATTATCAATACATCGTCCTCGTCAGGATTTCTCGGCACCAACTTCGTTGGCGTCTACAGTGCGAGCAAATTTGCGGTGCGCGGCCTGACTCGGAGCGCCGCCATGGAGCTCGGCCTGCACGGGATTCGCGTCAATTCAATTCACCCAGGCGGTGTGGACACCCTTATGACCAATCCCTTGGGCGAGGATTTTGGGGCGCTTGACAGGAAAATGAGCTGGACACCGATGCAGCGCTATTCTCGTCCGATGGAGGTCGCGCGCGGTTTTGTCTATCTCGCATCTGACGCGGCGTCTTACTGCAATGGCGCTGAGTTGCAGATCGACGGCGGCATGACAGCGGGAGTGTATTTCCCCGGCCTGCCGGGTTCTCCAGAGAATCCTTAAGTCATGAGTGCGTAGAGGGCACCAAAGCCTCCAAGGATGCCTGCGGCGACCAGTGCCGTAAGTGTGCTGATGATCCAGCGCTGCATTTGCCGTTCGAATATCACTCGCTCGTCAAAGTTAGCGCGACGGTCTTGCTCAAGTAAGTCGCGAATCTTATCCCAATCATGCGAGCGGCGTTCAATATCTTCTTCGCGCATAACCTGCATGGATTCACGCATACTTTCCATGGATACGCGCAAACTTTCGATAGAGGCTTCAATGCGTTCGAATCTTGCACCATCCTCTTGACGCATCCGAATGCGCTCCTCCTTGTCCGCGTTGCGGACTCGCTCGAAAACCTCCCCCACCTTCGTGTGGAACTGTTTCTGATCCCCTCTCGCCTCTGTGCGGAACCGTTCCAAATTCTCCCTCATCTCCGTACGGAACTGTGCCTGATCCTCCTTCATCTCTGTGCGGAACAGTTCCCATTCCTCCCTCGTCTCCGTGCGGAACTGCTCCTGCTCCCGTTTGCCCTCTTGACGCATCTTCTCGATATCGGAGCGAAAATCCTCTCGAAACTTTTTGAAGATGGCCTCTTGACGTTCCAAGAGCTTGCCAAGAACGCTCGTCAGCGTACCTGACTGCATTTCGTTGAAACCCCCTTCGAGAAACTCGTTGGTCATGTCGTGCTGTTCTTGAACATTCAAGCGCATGGATAAGTCTAACCTCTATTGTGTTGGTGTTGAAAGCTATCCACGGCGCGATGCCGCAATATAGCCCTATGCACGATGCGAGCCTACTCCATTTAGCTTGATCGCCTTGTGCGAAATACCTGTCTTCTCATGTGCGATATTGGCCATTTGCGTAATTCGGGCAAGTGTCACAATTCGCATTCATCGCTCAGATTTCTGCGCATCTCGGCACAGACTTGCCCGCAAAGTTGCATTATTCGCAATTTTTCATTAGTTTAGGCTGCACTTCGGTGTGAGACAGGCATGTCATCGACCATCGCATTGGTGACAGGCGCAACGCGCGGCGCGGGCAAGGGCATCGCCTTGGGGCTCGCGGGCGCGTGCGAGCGCGTCTATGTGACCGGCCGCTCGCACAGCGAGGCGACCGCAACCCTGAAAGGCGAAGTGCTGCAAGGCACGCTTGATGAGACTGTCCAAGCGATCAATGCGGCGGGCGGCGAGGGCATCGGCATTGCGTGCGACCACGCTGACGATCAATCAACTCAGGCTGTTATTGAGCGCATCAAGTCGGAATCAGGACAGCTCGACATTCTGGTCAACAACGCAGCCTCCATCCACGACGCCCTCATTGATCCAGGCGGATTTTGGGAAAAGCCGCTCGAACTTGCAGACATTCTTGATGTCGGATTGCGCTCGGCCTATGTGGCGAGCTACTACGCCGCGCCCATCATGATTCGGCAAGGCTCGGGCCTGATCGTCTTCACATCCTCATTTGGCGGCGTGTGCTACATGCACGGCCCGGCATACGGTGCGCAAAAAGCGGGCTACGATAAGTTTGCCGCGGATATGGCCGTTGACTTGGAGCATACCGGCGTTGCCATCGTCTCTCTATGGCTCGGACCGCAGCGCACCGAGCGCAGTGAGATTGTCCTTCGGCACCGAGGCGAGCAGTACGACGACTTCATGGCGCTCGCCGAAACCCCGCAATTCAACGGCCGCGTGATTCATGCGCTATTTGAAGATCGAATGCGCATGGAGAAGTCTGGCCAAACGTTGATCAGCGCGGAGCTCGCGCTTGAGTATGGTATTCGCGATGAAGGCGGCAAGCAGCCGCCATCGTATCGCGACCAACTCGGCGCGCCCCGCGTTCCACATCCTGCACGAGTGATCTGACATGAGCGAGCATCGATCCATCGACCCTTTTGCGCCGTGGACCTTGCGCGGCCTCGAGCTCAAGAACCGCTTTATCAAGGCCGCGACTTTCGAAGGGCATTGTCCAAATGGCCGTCCGCACCGCGAAGGGCTTGCGGGATTTCACGAAGCCTTCGCCAAAGGCGGCGTCGGGTTGTGTACTGTTTCCTACGGCTCAGTTGAACCAGGCGGGCGCACCTTTGACGATCAGATGTGCCTGCAGGACGACATCCTTGATGACTTGAAGTTCGTCACCGACACCATTCATCGTCACGGTGCGAAAGCCGCAATACAGCTCGCGCATTGCGGCGGACTCTCCAAGTGGAGCGGCTGGACTGGCCGCAGGGCGCGCGGCCCGAGCGCCGGATTCAACGGCATGGGCGCCTTCATCGGTTCGCCCTTGATCCGCGCCTTTCGCGTGGACGAGCTGAAAATACTTGCCGAGCAGTACGGATGTGCATCGCAGCGCGCCGTGCGCGCTGGCTTTGATGCACTTGAACTACACATGGGGCACGGTTATCTCCTGAGTCAATTCCTGTGCCCGATCATCAATAAACGCACAGACGACTATGGCGGCAGCCAAGAGAATCGCGCGCGCTTCCCCATTGAGGTGCTGCGCGCCGTGCGCGCGGCGGTCGGCGATTCGGTGCCGGTCATCGTCAAGCTGAATCTACGCGATGGCTTTCGCGGCGGCGTTGAACTTGAGGACAGCGTGCCCTTTGCGCGGCAGCTTGAAGCGGCGGATGCTGATGCGCTTGTCTTGAGTGGCGGTTTTTCCGGCAGGAACGCCATGTATCTCTTTCGCGGGCCGACCTTTGTCGAGGCGCTCATCAAAGTGCAGCGCCGCTGGATTGATCGCGTTATCTACCGCATGGCAAGACCGAGCCTGCGCTCGATGCCTTTTGAAGAGCTGTACTTCATGAAGCACGCGAAGGAGGTTCGCAAGGCCGTTGGTCTGCCGCTCATTTGCGTGGGCGGCGTGCAGAGCTTGGCATCTGTCCATCGCGCCTTGGAGCACACCTACGACGCCGTGCAGCTTGGCCGGGCGCTCATTCATGACCCGGCGCTCGTCAATCACTACCGCGACGGCGAAAAGACCGAATCAGGCTGCACTGTGTGCAACCTGTGCGTCGCGGAAATGGACCGCGACGGCGTCAAGTGCGTATTGAACGATGCGCTACCGGCGCGCGTGCGAATCGCCGCTTAACTCTTTGTCTGGAGGGAACTTAAAATGAATAAAGCCTTGCTAGCAGTGCTCGCTTTGGTGGCCGCTCTTCACACCGGCGTCGCCCAAGAGCCGATCGAAGAAATTGTCGTCACCGCGCAGAAGCGCGAACAGAACATCCTAGAGGTGCCGTTTAGCATCACCGCGATCAGCGAGGCAGATATTGAGAATCGCGACATCACCAATATCGGCGAGATCGACCGCCTCGTGCCGAATCTACAGGTGAGCGACGCACCCGGTAATTCTACCGCGGCGCAAATCGCCATTCGCGGCGGCGTGACCATCAACCCGGCGCTCACCTGGGAGACGACCGCTGGCCTCTATCTCGACGGCGTGTACATCGGCAAGACGCAAGGTTCGGTGTTCGATGTGGTTGAGGTCGAGCGAATCGAAGTCCTGCGCGGCCCGCAAGGGACGCTCTATGGCCGCAACACCCTCGCTGGCGGCATCAATATCGTCAGCAAAGCACCGAGTGGCGAGCTTGGGGGCTATGCGAAGGCAGGCGTTGGCAACTACGGCGCGCAGACGCTCGCGGCATCGGTCAGCCTGCCTGCGTTTGGCAATGTACGTGTCAATCTCGCGGCACGTTCTGAGATGCGAGACGGCTGGGTGGATGTGGACGATACTGCGTTCTCGGCGTCTTCAGTGGATGCGCTCGGCGAGATCGACCGAACAGCATTTCGCGTGGCGTTTGACGTGGACTTGAGCGACAGCCTCACGCTCGCCTACCGATATGATTTCAGCGAAGCCGACCAAGCCGCGGTCCATTCGCAGCTACATCGCCTCGACGACGACTTCATGCTGCCGATTCTGGGATTCATCTCTACCGAGCGCGAGGATAACGCCTCGGTCGATGGCGCTTCGTTCGAGATGTCCGAAGTGAGCGGACACTCGCTGACGATGAACCTCGATCTTTCCGAGACATTGAGCCTCAAGTCGATCACTGCGTTTCGCGACCTCACTTGGTCCGACGGTCTCGACCTCGACGGCACCCCGCTCGACGTCGCACACACGCAAAGGCACTCGGACTACGAGTCCTTCTCGCAGGAGATTCAACTGCTCGGCGGCAGGGACGACACCGTCAATTTCGTGGCAGGCGCCTACCTCTTCAGTGACGATGGCTTCACCGACAACCCGCAGCGCTTCTTCGGTGCGTTCGGCCCATTCGGTTCGTACTTCGAGTCCCGCTACGGCTTCGAGACGCGAGCCGTAGCACTGTTCGCGCAGTTCGATTATGCCGTCAACGATGCGCTCACCCTCACCGCTGGCCTTCGCTACACCGATGAGCAGAAGGAAATCGAACGCGAACTCGGCAATGAAGGCCAGCCGAGAACCATTACCGCCGGCACCCGAGCCGACACCAGCTTCGATGACCTGACGCCAACGATCAGCCTCAGCTACGACTTGAGCGATGCGGTCAGTGCGTATCTGCGCTACGCCGAAGGCTTCAAGAGCGGCGGTTTTAACGGCGAAGCACAGACCTTGGAAGAAACGCTCATGCCGTATGGCTCAGAATCGGTGCGCTCAATCGAGGCTGGCGTCAAGGGTCTATGGTTCGACAATCGCCTGCGCGCGTCCGCCGCCGTGTTCCGCAACGAGCACTCGGATATGCAGCTCTCCGTGTTCACCGCCGAAGGCGCAGCCGGCTCGTCCGTGCGCAACGCCGGCGAAGCGGTCATTCAAGGCATCGAAGTTGAAGCCATGCTGCATGTGAGCGACGAGATTCGCGTGCGCGCAAGCTACGGCTACCTCGACCCGAAGTACGACAAGTACCTTGATTGCGGCGGCGCTGTGAACGTTGCGAACAACCGCGCCTTTCCGCACGCACCCGAGAGCAGCCTGAGCCTCGGCCTTGAGGCCGCGCTCCTCAGCGGGTCATGGGGACAACTCGATGTCATCATCGACTATAGCTACATTTCCGACTACTACCTCTACCCCTATCCGATTGTCCCTGATAGCAATCCGGCTTGCGCCGCATCGGCACTAGCACCCGCCACCGAAGTCGGCGATTACAGCTTGACTGATCTGCGCCTGCTGTTGAGCGACGTCCGCTTTGGGGAAAGCACGAGCTTCAGTGCGAGCCTGTGGGCGCAGAACCTCGGCGATGAGAAATACCGCGCCAACATGATCGATTTCGGGCCAAGCTTCGCGAGATTGACGCCCGCGTATTACGGGTTGCCTAGGACTTATGGGGTGGATTTGGTGGTTCGGTGGTAGGTGCGTCTTGCCAAAGCAATCTCCGTCTCCCTTTGGAGGGGCGCCGACTCCTTGGCATTTCCTAGTTTACGCAGCAACTTGCCGTTTTGTTCGAGGACGAGCTCGAACTCCTTGACGCAGGCGGCACGATAGATGTCGTACATTAACTCGTCATTGTCATCATCATGGTGACGTTCAATACCCTCAAGCGCCGCCTCCAAAGAGGCGATGCATCTGCGCAGAAATGTCGTATCAATGTTCACCTGTGAACAATCATGGATGGGGGGATCAGGCCACGGCAGCCACATTCACGACAGTCGCGGAACACAGTGGCGCAGGTATCGGTTCGTTCTGCGCGATCATGCCTTCCAAATGAAAGGATATGGCCGCTCGCATTTCACGCACAACCTCCTCTTCAGTATCCCCTGTTGCCACACAACCAGGAAGGTCCGGTACGTAGGCGGAGAAATTTCTCGGTGTTTTTTCAATCACAATTGTGAATTCCATAGTCTTTTTCACTCCTGTATGCCTGCTTGTTTCACTATGCTATTCCATGTGCCGCGACTTAAATCTTTGCTCGGCTTTCCTGCCACCGTGACGGTACCCAATCTCTGTGGGTGCTGAAATTGGCGGTGGCTCCCGCGCATCCGCACTTGGCGCCAACCAGCTGATTCAAGCATGCGAATGCATCTCGTACTTTGACTGTCCCGCTCGCCATCTGTCAACGGAGTTCCTCCGGACGCAACGGAAACCCAAGACTCTCAAGATTCTTCTTAATCGCCGCATTGAGTCGCACGCCCTCAGCCTGCTGTTCCCGCAGTTCCGCCATAAGACGCTGCATCTTCTCAGCAAACGGCTCGTCATCGTCCTCGACTGGAGGCGCACCAACATAGCGCCCTGGCGTCAACACACAATCATGCGAACACAATTCCTCAAGACCAACGCTTCGGCAGAATCCCGGCTCGTCTTTGTATTCTTCCGATCCAATCCGCCACTGACGATAGGTACCGGCAATTCGTGAGATGTCTTCCTCAGTCAGGTCGCGGTGCGTTTGATCCACCATGCTACCGAGCTGACGCGCGTCAATGAATAGAGTTTCACCCCGTCGTGCTTGATCTTTGCCACGTGCGAGGAGCCATAGGCATGCCGGAATTGGCGTTGAGTAAAAAAGCTTGTCAGGTAGCCACCATGCAGTCCACCAAGCCGACCTCGACGAGACTCGTGCGAATCTCGTCCTCGCCTGACTGGTCCGACTTCATCGACCCGTTTACCAGCACGAATCCTGCCCTGCCGTTAGGCGCCAGATGGTGGACAATATGCTGCACCCATGCGAAGTTAGCGTTTCCATCTGGCGGCACACCAAACTGCCATCGCTTGTCATCTGCCAAGCGCTCACCCCCCCCAATCCTTCACGTTGAACGATGGGTTCGCCAAGATGAAGTCTGCCTTCAGGCTTGGATGACGATCATTGTGGAAGCTGTCGCCGTGCGCGATTTGCCCTTCAATGCCGCGTATAGCAAGATTCATGCGTGCGAGCCGCCACGTCGTGTAGTTGGACTCTTGACCATAGATTGAAATATCACCGCGCGCCTTACCGCCATTGCCATTCCCGGTCGCATGCGCATCAATGAAGGCGATCGACTGCACGAACATGCCGGACGAGCCGCAGCACGGGTCGTAGACGCGCCCAGCATAAGGCTCAAGCATCTCAACAAGTAGTCGAACGACGCAGCGCGGCGTATAGAATTCGCCGCCCTTCTTGCCTTCCGTCCCCGCGAACTGCCCGAGGAAGTATTCGTACACCCGTCCAAGCACATCGTTGGCGCGGGCATCATCAGTGCCGACAGGGATGTTGCTCACCATGTCGATCAGTTGCCCGAGGCGGACCTTGTCAAGGGCAGGACGAGCATAGTCCTTTGGTAGCACATCTTTGAGCGCAGGGTTGTCACGCTCGACGCGGGCCATAGCTTCGTCCACGGTCTGGCCGATAGTGGGTTGGTTGAGGCGTGACCCCGCCTCTTTTTCCTTTCACCCGACTCAACGCAATCGCTTGGTTCACGATACAGCAGCATCTAAGTTAGGCCATACCTGTCTCGATACTACGGCGAGTGCCTCTCCACGCTCAACTATCTCTTTTTCTGTCCACCGTTCTCGGCTCAAGAACCACTTATTCAAAAATAGTCCTGATTGCTCTTTAAGATTGTCGCGTTTCTCTTTGAAGCATGAGTTTCCAGAAGAAATGTTGAGGCTGCTAGTGAGCAATGTCAGATTTCCCAACGAGTGCAACAAAGCGCTTCGAGCCAAAACTTCAGGGTCGTCCGAGAGAACGTCTCTGGTCGCACCGTCCTCGAACGGCCATTCGTCCGTCCAAGTCTGCGGCATTACATGCTCAATCCACAGTCCATTTGGCAGTGATATGTTCTCAGCCATCGCAGGACGACTTGCATATTCAAGCTCAGAGAGAATATCCACCAATCGACTTCTCGGTGTGATTGAGTAGGCATTACCGGAAAGTACCCCTTGTCGGAATTCAGCGTCGTCAGGGAATCTCAAACTATCGCCGGTCTTGTCGCTGAAGTACTCTTGAAAGACACCGACCGAGACTCCGCTCGCATGGAATTTGGCAGCAATCGCTTGAAACACCTTGTTAAGGTTCTTGGTCGTCAACCCGCAAATTGCTCGACGCGCGAGAAAAGAGTATATGAGCTTGGTCAGCCAGCCTCTCTCTTCTGCATCAATATTAGCCGCACCTATTTGTAACGCGACAGGATAGGCAGTCGTGACCTGCCATGTCCTCAATTTCCGTCCGAGCCAGTCAAGCTGGGCGTTCGCCTCTACTCGTCCCTCAAGCGATTGGTATAGGGGAACGTAATCTTCCAAGAGCTTAAGTTCGTCTTGAACTTTAGAGAATCGTGGAGTTCCTTTTGGGACTGCAAACGCCCTGTACTCAGCATAAAGCTCGCGGACTGAAATCTTGTCACCTGTTTGCGCCACAAGGACATGTGCCAAGAAGTGGTCGAGACGAGGTCGCTTCGGTCGGGCATTGGGGGCGCTCTCCTTCCACCAAGCGTCGTTAAACGGCTCCCAAAGCTCTTTGTAGAGCGATTCGACATCGATTTGCTGCTTCTCGGCACGATGAAAGATGTTGTTGCGCACCAAGTCCATGGCCAACAGTTGCTCACCTCTGGAATTCAAGGTCTCGAATATCACTTGCGCGTCGTCACTATCGCCTAGCGTGATAACGACGAGCTTCATTCGGTCCAAAACGGCAGACAATAGTGCCTCAAGTCTTTGCGCTTCGATACCAGAGTCGATGTCCTCTGCCAAATCGCGTACAAGCGTTGTATGTCCATTGGTGAAGTCAGCCTCGTGGTCAGGCCCAAGAGTCAAAAAATGGTCTATCCATCGTCTAAACAGGTAGTACGCTCGAAAGGCCCGAAATGGCGTGTTCTTTGGAACACCCTGACCCCAGAAGAGATTCCGGTACTTTGATTTTACTTCATCGTAAGGTTTCTTAATTAAGTCTTGAAAGACTCCGCGGTCATAGGGGGTCGGCGTCAATTTAAATTTAGTCAATGGATCTTGGTCTTTGCTCTGCGGAGTATTGAAAAGATAGCCATTGGCTTGCTCTATGAAATCGTCATGCTTGCGGTCTCTTGCGACTTCACGAAGTGCCGCTAAGAACAACTGAAATGTAGTGAGTCGTTGTTGTCCATCGACAACTTGCACTAGCGGTGTGCGCCCGATTTCAGATCCCTGGTCAACAGGGGATAAAATCAACGCACCCATGTAGTGTTCAAATTTACTCTCCCCATCAAGGACCTCGCTGGCTTTGACGGAAACATCCTCCCAAAACGGCTCGAGCCTTGCGTCCCCCCATTGGTACTGGCGCTGGTAGAGCGGCACCATGAAGCGTCGAGCATCCTTGAGCACGGCCTCAACGGGATGGTCATCCGTATGCATATAGTGATTCCTCAGTATCCGATCCTAGGCAGAATCGTAGTGTCCCCCCAACATTCCTATTCATCTCACGACTCATCTTTCTAGGTGAGTTTCCGCTCTATGAGATCAAGCATCATGACGACATCAGGGTGAACTTCATCTGCCCGCATCTGCCCGGCAATTCGGTAATACTCCGATTCCCCTAAATCCAAACCAGCAGCCGCAAGAATCATAGCAATTGTCACTTTCCCCTTATTTTGATCCGCTGGCGTTTGTTCAAACGGTTCGTCAAAGAGACCACCCGGCAGATTTCGCCGCATGTATTCATCTGCCTTTCGTGCGGCATTTTCGCCTAGTGTCTCCAACACAATCCTTGAAATTGCTTTTGGATGAATCATGTAGTTTTCAATTTCATAGCGCTTCCACTGAACAATCTCCAATCCTGTGGGTGATTTTCTGTTACTCCCTTCGCTTAGGCCTCCCGGTGTTCGCAGCCGGTCGGGCCGCCCACTTCCTCCGTTTAGGTCGCGAATCTCCAACCCCACCAAGTCCGGCACCAGAGCCCGGAGCGTACGGAAGTGCCTATCACCATAGTTCTTGCCCTTCTCTTGGGCTGTTGTCACGCAAAGCACCCAGTCCAAGAGATCGACTGCCGGATGATCTAGGACTTTCGCCCATTCTCGCAATATGTCTACATCTGACTTGCCTTCCACATATAAGACGCGGTGGCAAGTTTCAGCCAATACGATCTGATCTCCCGGAATTTGCAACAAATGCTTGGCCTCTTGCTGCCGGACAGGATTCAGACCTTCCGTAGTAACAATAAAGAGCTTCTCTCCACATTCCCTAGCAGCTTCATCAATTAGCCGACCAGAATGAGTAGCAATGACAGCTTGTCGACCACGGACTTCGCAATACTCCCTGAGAAGCCGGTACATTTTTTCCTTCAGTAACGCGTGTAGGTGCGCATCCGGCTCGTCCAAAAGAAAGATCGCTACTTCGGAATGCAGTAACGCCGATTGAAGTAACACTGTCTGTAAGAAGCCCGCAGATCCACTAGTCAAGTCGTACCAATGTTCCTCCGACGATTGTCTGTAACGCACTCTAATCGGATCCGCTCCACTCGGCATCGATAGTTCGTATCCAAAAAAGTACGCACGGTACTCTGCAAAGCCTGCCACCGTTCCTTGTCCCTACTTACCGCCTGAACCAGATTCCTTAACACAGTGCCACCTTTCCCATGTGCCAGCCTCGTTGCAAGCACCTGCTCTCCATACTCCGGCTCGTGAATGTCAAGTCCTGATAGCGACGGGACATAGAGTGCTTTCAGCGGCTGTTCCGCATACGCTTTCAAGTCATCTTGAGAAGTCTTCGCCGACGGTCCGACATCTGCTATGGTCGGCTCAACGTAGCGGAGCTCAAAGCCGACCTGCCACCGATCTGTGGCTACTTCAATTGAAATAGGCTCGGTCGTCGATTGGTTGTGCCAGAGCTCATTGAAGCTAGATAGCGCGAGGGTCCTAAGGCCACTAGCTTCGACCTGCACATGATGAAATGCTCTATGCTCATTGCACACGAGATCAGTATTGTTTTCTAGCCAGGTTTCCCCCAATTCCGACCAACTTGCTATAGCTTGAAGAAGCGATGTTTTTCCAGAATTGTTGGGGCCTACGATGACCATGCGATCACGCAGTTCGATTTCTATCCGGTCGAACTTCTTGAAGTTGTTAATGTGTACGTTACGGATCACGTCTGTTCTCTCTCGGCACTCGCAGTTTCGGTGTCTCACTCCAGCGTATTGTGCCGTGTCGCAGCCAGTAGTGGCAGTTGCAGCTAAGGCCAGTCACGTGAATAGAGGGATGCAATGAGATTTCCCCGCCGCCATGTTCTTCGATATGCCATTGCTGCTCGACATCGGGAGATAAATCTAGATGGATCACTTGCTTGCATGCACGCCTAGGGCACACAACAGTCGCTTGAAACGGATACTTCCTGCCTCCAACGATATAGACCGTTTCCTTTGACAGACCATCCGGCAAATCTTCCACCCACTCAGTGCGGTACCGGTGGTGCGCAGCCCATAAATTGAATAGCCACCTAATCATGGCGAATGTTGTTTCTTACAAGTAGACTTGCGTCACCGCTACCCTTATAGCGATCAAACAATTTATGCGGCGTTCCATCGTCCGCTTCGTGCTCGTAGCATCCGTGAGCCAGCCGAAACCTTTGCGTTGCGAACTCTGAGTTCTCGTCCAATCGAAAAGAGTGTAATCGAGCTATGAAGTCATTGAATGCCATGCACGCCGCTTGCATGTTGAGTGACATCACCGCTGGCTGTTCCTCACCAACTGCCTCCAAATACCCAGCTATACGTTGTTGCTTGTAGTAATTCGGGTCCGTGCGTCTCCAATTCTCAGCGGTGACCTGCTCCATCCGGTAGGCGCCCCGAGATAGCAGGTCGCTGCCTTCGGGATGGACATAGTGCGCGACTGCATCGGCACTAACGATATTTCCTTCTCCGTTCGCCTCAAGATGCACGCCGACATCAAAATAGGGTGTCAAATAGGCGCTCGCGAAGCATTCCAAATGATAGCGCCCGAAAGCAGAATCCACGCAACCGAAGATAACATCACAATCAATAAGTGCTGCTGTCACATCTGATGAATCAGTCAATGCTTGGAGCGGCTCGACTTTCGTCCCCAAGCCAAACCCTTTAATTGCTTCGCTGATAGCAACAACCTTTGGAAGACGCTTTCTCGCAGCTAAAGTCGAACTATTTACAATGCGGTTAAGGTTCTTTTCCTCAATGAAGTCGTCGTCGACTATCACAAGCTCCCCCACGCAGTTTCGCGCAAGTAATTCGATCAATATGCTACCTGTGCCAGAGCAACCTATAACGCCTACTCTCATAGACCGAAGACGATCCAGAGTTGCTTTGCCGAAGGTTTGCGATAGTTTTGATTCGTATTGGGTGAGGGGAATACGTGCATCGTTTTTCCAAATATGAATTGAAGGGCCGGCGACGCAAGCCGAGCTGAATGTTTGAAATTCTCCTTGTCCGTTTATCGCCCGAGCAATGATTTCTCCATCAGGCTTCATGATTGCAGAACCGTTCACTCGGTCATCTTCAAACCAAGCATTTACGGATTGAAACAACTCCTGATCATTGAGATCATCGATCTCCGAAAAATGACTTTCCCCGCGAGGATGGGAGTGAATAGTGACTATGGATTGTCCGCGCCTATCGACATCGCTAATCCTCTCAGGATCGAAATATGCCTCGAACGGCCAAGTGACACGATCTGGCGTTCGCTTCGAAAGTTCGTATGGAAGGCTCAGAAATTCGCAGACAATAAGTCTTTGATGGAGCTTGCCCGAACCCTGATTGCATAACAAAATACCCGCTGCTTCCAGATGATCGCCAGGAAACAGATATTGAAACGCTTCCTGATGGACTCGCCCCGTCATCACCAAGGTAGGGCGCTTCATGTCGCGGGGCTCCGCTGTAGTTCGTTCGAGACATATTCGATATGGCGACAGAGGTCATCTTCGCCCATCCTCCATTCATAGTGCCGCGACCACCGCTGCCAGTGTCTTCCAAAGTGCTGCTCAATTGAGAGCGCACCAGCATCAGCACCATCTTCGGTAGCAAGCGGAGGGTCGAAGTAGAACATGTCGAGAGGTGATGCCGGATAACCGGACGGCACCAGTACCATGAGATCAGAGACGGACTGGATGAATCCAGCCGGTATCCTAAACCCTTTAATTATTAAGCCATGCTTACCGCTTCCTTCGGCAAGCTTGTGCCATCGACCCTGATAATTGGCACCAAGGTATTCGATGTCTTCAGGGAGTAATTCAAAATAGTCACTCACTGCCTTGCTGCGCCTGTCGACGGACGGTTTCGAATCGTTCAGTACCAAGCTCGGACACATCAATGAAATCATCACTCCTGACTCTTTCCCTCTTGCCCCCTTTCAGCTTTTGATTGAGTGCCCACTCCTCGGGGCTCTTTCCAACCAAGGCTAAAATCTGCGCCCCCGTTATCTGTGCGCCTTCGACAACATATTTTTCCCTATCAATCTTAATTTTATACTTGTGTCCCTTGGGCGGTCGGCGACCATGCCGTCCGCATTCCTCAATATCGACAGCATCGCCCGACTGTGCATCTTCGTGGGCAGGAATCACAAAGAAGGCATTATCGTCCTGAACCAACAGCGTCATATTGTCCGGAATCTCGGCATCAGGTCCGAATCCAATATCTACGAACAAGCGTCCTTGTGGAATTTCCTCGTCAAACTGCTTCAAATCGAATCCCCTCATCTTCGCTGTCGGCAAGGCGGGACCAGCCTTTCCGTTGAATCGGATCTGAACTGGCCTTCTTAGAGGCGGATTGTTCTCTACTGAACTCTCACCGGATACGAAGACTTCCCCACCCAGAATGATCAGAAAATTCTCGCGACCAAGCTGTACGTCAATATCGTCAGGTCGGCTGACGAAAAGTTGTCCTTCTGTGCATCCGGCGAGATCGTAAATCGTCTGACCCCCGACCAAGCCACCTCTGATTTCATATCGCTTTCCGTCGATTTCAATTGGTTTCTGCATTTGTTTTCCCTCGCGTGAACTTGACGCACTCTTATCCAACTGCCCTCTTGATCATAGTCGGTGCGGCGCATAACCCACCATCGTCAAGGCTCAGCTAAGTCTCGATATTCTTATATCAAGCTCAATTATCGCACACAACAAAAATGGCAATTGCTGAGTCAGCATCGTAGCGGCTCGCGCTGCCCAGCGGCCTCGTTCGCATTAAGATATTTCGTGATATAACGTCTTTGAATTGACAATAACGTTAATTCAAATACATAATTTATCAATGAGCTACGCGCATCGACAACTCAGGGAAGTCTTCCATCTGCTCTTTTTGTCGCAGCTTCTGAAGATTTCCGACCCTGCCTTCTACGTTCTGAAGGGCGGGATCAACCTGCGCTTCTTTTACCGCAGCCCGCGATATTCCGAAGATATGGACATCGATGTGCTCGGCGGCTCCGTGTCCACCTTGAAGAAGAATGGCTACAAGGTTCTAGACGGCGACATCCTTCGACGGACTCTGCGGGGCTACGGTATCGCCGACCTGTTAACGAGTGACCGAGACAAAGCCAAGCATACTTCGACCACGCAGAGATTTCGCTTGCAGCTTGTCACCGAGGCGAATGAGCATCTCCCTACGAAGGTTGAGTTTTCGCGGCGCATCGGCGAAGGGAAGTTCCTGAGCGAGCATATTGACCGTGCGGTGATATTTCCGTATCAGCAGCTCACCTATGCCTGCCAGCACTATTCGGCCGCTGTGGCGGCGAGTCAAAAGCTTGAGGCGCTTGCCTATCGGGATCAAGCCCAAGCACGGGATGTATTCGATCTCTACATCCTTCACTTGGGTGGTCACGACCTTACCGCTCTTGCGGAAACTGAGCCAGACACACGAGACCGTGCGCTCGATCAACTCTTCTCACTCGAATTTGACGACTATCGCGGCCAGGTGCTGCCGTTTCTTGAGCGCGATGATATTGACCGATTTGGTAGTCGCGAGCATTGGTCGCGGATGCGCGAATGTACGTTCCGGCTATTGGAAGGCAGCCCATGAACACAATCAGATTCCTCCAAGAACATCCGGTCTTCTCAACGCGCGAATTCGCGTTCCTCTGCCAGATCTCGATGAGCGCCGCCTCGCGCAGGCTTGCGCGTCTTGAAGCGCAAGAGGCGCTCACCAAAGTGAGCCGCGGCGTCTGGTGTCAACCGGCACACGCTCGATTCTCGCCCAATCAGGCGGTGCGCCTTTTGCTCGGCAATGAGCGAGGGTATGTGTCGTTCCTGTCCGCCTTGCACACCGAAGGCGCGCTCTCGCAGATTCCAGCGGCGGTTCAGGTCGCGACCACAGGGCACGGGAGGATGCTCGAAACGCCAATCGGACGCTACGAGTTCCATCAGATCAAGCCTGAAATGATGCGGCTCGGCATCAAGGTGTCCGAAACGAACCCGCCCTACTTGAGGGCATCGGCGGAGAAAGCCCTGCTCGATACACTCTATCTCAGCACGCGCAAAGGCAGGCGGTATGCGAGATTGCCGGAACTCGACGCTTCGGCGTTTGATTGGAAGAAGCTGATAGCCCAGTTGGATGCTTGCGGCCACTCACGCGCAATCGCGAGCGCCATCCATGCGCGTCTGGCACGGCAGCAGGAAATAACCTGACATACCGTCACTTCAAGCGCTCCCTCGGATGCGTTTCGAGCGTTCCGAACATGCGCAGTCGAAACGTCCGCTACCAAACGTCCTTAATCAAGCGCATCGTTGGGGTCGCGAATCAGCGACGGCAGCAAAAACTGTCGCAAGGCGTCGCGCAGCTTGAAGTCATCCTTTGAAAAGGGCGCATCAACCACCTGCAAGGATGTGGCCACGAACGCAACCCAATGGACATAGGCCTCAACGGTCACGCCTTCTCGAACGCGGCCTTCTGTTCTCGCGCGCTCGAAGATCGGCTTGACACAGATTTGCGCGGCATTGCGGAACTCGTCGAGCGTGGCATTGATGCGCGGCAGGAATTGGTCGCGCTGCTGTCCAAAAATAAGCGATAGCGCGGGCTTTGCCTGCATCTGACGCAGGAACCAAGCCAAGTCCTCAATAATCTGCGTTTCGAGTGTTCGATGGTCGAAACGCTGCGCTTCGTAGGCGTCGAGCATGGATTCGAAGTCTCGCTTGAGTGCTTCGTTGAGCACTTCATCCTGGTCGGAGAAATGTCGATAGAAGGTTGCGCGCCCGACACCTGATGCGGCAATGATCGCGCTTGCGGTGGTCTGTGGCACGCCTTGCGCATGATAAAGATTGACCGCCGCATTGAGTATGGCGTGACGGGTGTTCTCCGACCTTTGCGGGGCTTCTGCGTTATTCGATAATGCCATATTGGAACAATATGAAAAAAACTATTTCAGAATTGTTGACATATGGAACAAACATAAATAATATGTCTCTCCGCATATGATTCGAAGGGCTTTCATGTCTGCCATTCCACCGCAGGGCAATCCGGGCGATATTGTAAACGTACCAATGCTTAAGATTACCTATCGAACTGATCACGATGCAATTGCGAAGCTTCTTCCGCCAGGCTTGACGCCAGGCGCGGATCCAGAGGTGTTTCTCACTTTCTACTCCTTTCCGGTTATGAACGAGCCTGAGTTTGGGCTCGTCATGACCGCCGCCGCCGACTACGAGGGCATACCGGGCGAATACGCGCTCGGCTACGCCATCGATCAGGAGTCGGCCGTGTATGTCAGCCGCGAGCATTGGGGGCAGCCCAAATATCTCGCCGACATTCGCTACTTCCGCATGATGGATCATATTGAAGCGAGCGTGCGTCACGCCGGTCACACCTTCGCTGAGTTCAGCGGCGATGTCAGCGACGAAGGCCCGTCCGGCGAGACCTTCGAAGTCAACGAGTGGTGGGTCAAGGTCGCGCGTAGCGTGACCATGACACCGAACAGCTACGACTTTCCGCCGCATCTTGTGCGCGTCCGCGCAAAGTACCGCACCGCGTATCGTCAAAACCTGAAGGGGAGTCTCGTGTTGCGCGACTCGGCCACGGATCCGCTCGCTGCGCGCCTGCCGATGCGCGAACAAGTCGAGGCGTATCTGTGGACGCCAGAGTTTCTCGAACGCGAGATCACAATCGCTGGCGAGCTCGATGGCGAAGGCTTCTGGCCGTTTGCTAGCACCATCGGCGGTACGCGCTTCCCCATGGCGGCCTAGGCTCGCAGCACATGCAGGACTTCGCAGGCAAACTCGCAGTCATCACCGGCGGCGCAAGCGGCGTCGGTCGCTCGCTTGCCTTGGCGCTGGGCGCCGAAGGCGCTCGCGTATTGGTCGCGGATGTCGATCAGGACGGACTCGAGCGCATTGAAGCCGACCTCAACGACAAGCTCATCGATGGCGATACGCAGTATTGCGACGTGTCCGATCCGGAAAGCGTCGAAGCGCTCGCGTCATGGGCATTCGGTGAACTCGGCGGCGCGCATCTGGTATTTGCAAACGCAGGCGTCTCGGCGGGCGAAGCCGGCAATCTCTGGGATTACTCGCCGCACGACTGGCAATGGACTTTCGGCGTCAACTTCTGGGGAGCGCTCAACACCATCAACGCCTTCATGCCGCGGCTCACAGCGCAAGGCGACGAAGCGCATTTCGTGACCACGAGTTCCGGCAATGGCGCTTTCATCGTCTATCCTGATCAGCCAATTTATTCTGCAACCAAAGCAGCGGTCGCGGTGGTGACCGAAGCGCTGCACATTCAAACGCGCAGGCAGCAGAGCCCGGTCAAAGTACATGTGCTCTTTCCAGGCCCGCACATCGTCGACACTGGCATTTTCGACTCCGACCGCGTGCGCCCGGAGGCGTTCGAGAAGCCCGCAGACGCACCCGACACCGGCATTCGCACAGCCGAAGACCTGCGCAAGATCATGGAACTCATGGGGCAGGAACTGCGCCTGACGCATCCGGACGAGGTGGCGCAAAGCGCGATTGACGGCATCCGCAATGACCAGTTCTGGATCGCACCCATGAACCCGGACTCGAAAGAGAAAATCCGCGCTCGCTTTGATTCGATTTTGAACCAAAGCGAATTCCCCATTCCTACACTCGGATAATCAGGAGAGACTCCCATGCACGATGTCAATCTGCCCATCCCATTCGGTTGGTTTCCGGTCGCCTACAGCAAGGAGCTCAAAATCGGCGAAGTGAAGCCAAATTTCCTGTTCAACGAGCACCAGGTGTTGTTTCGTACTGAATCAGGCGAGGCCAAGCTCATGGAGGCATTCTGTCCGCATCTCGGCGCACACCTCGCGCATGGCGGCAAGGTCGTTGGTGAACGCATCGCTTGTCCGTTTCATGCGTGGGAACTCGATGGTGAAGGTATCGTCAAGCATATCCCCTATGCCAAGGCCATCCCGCCGAAGGCGCGCACCGGGTCGTGCCTGCACAGCTATCCGGTGCAGGAGCGCAATCAGATGATCTTCGCGTGGTATCACCCAAGGCGCATCGCACCTACTTTTGATCTTGAAGACATCCCTGAGTTTTCAGACCCAGAATGGAGCGAGCTTGAAACCTACGAATGGGAAGTCAACTCACCTATTCAGGAGATGGGTGAAAATGCGGTTGACATCGCGCACTTCGTCTATGTCCACAGCGCATCACACATGCCGAATGCAAAAATCAACCTACACGGCCATAAGCGGGTCACTGAAATGGTCACCGAAGCGATAAAGATCGACGAGCATGGCAACGTTGATGTCTCGAAAACCGAAGATTCGTATCTCATCAGCCGCAATTGGGGCCCGGGCGTGAGTTCGCAAGTCTTCGACCGGGCATTCAAGACCGTGATGATGGGCACCATGGCACCGATTACAGCCGCGCGCATGAAGCTGCGCTTTGCCTTCACCAAACTCAAAGGTCTGGCGTCGCCGTTTGACGCTCTCACCAACGGCCTCATTGCCGAAGTCGTGCGCCAAGTCGGGCATGACATGGTGATCTGGGAGAACAAGACCTATCGCGATGAACCAATTTTATGCGATGGTGACGGCCCGATCGCCAAGTATCGCCGCTGGTTCTCGCAGTTCTATGATGACGGTCAAGATCATGTGCCGCTGCGTCTTGCAAGCTAAGTAGCAACGTGATGAACCGCTACACCGTCATTTCTTCCGATTGCCACGCCGGTCTGCCGGCGGCTGACTACCGCGACTACGTGGACCCGAAGTTCCGCGACGCCTTCGACATGGCGCTGCCCATGCAAAAGCAGATCACCGACAAGGCTGAAGAGACCTTCCTTATCAAGGAAATCAACGATCAGTGGCGCGCCGGCAATGAGGATAGACTCTCCGGCGCGTGGGACTACGAGCAGCGCCTGCGTGTCTTAAACGAAGACGGCATCGCCGGCGAGATTATCTTTGTCGATGGCATCACCGAACAGAACGCGCCGCCGTTCGGCGCAGGCTTGTCGCTGCCAACCAAGAACATCATGCCGGAACTGCAATGGGCGGGCGCGCGCGCCCATAACCGCTGGCTTTCTGAGCTGTGCGCGAGAAACCCGGCGCGCCACTTCGGAGTCGGTGTTTGTCCGCTGCTCTGGGACATCGAAGAAGCTGTGAAGGAAGTCCGCTGGGCGGCAAAGAGCGGTGTCGGCGGCCTCTTGATCCCGCTCTTCACGGGCGAGTTTCCGAGCTATCACCACACACGCTACGACCCTTTCTGGCAGGCGTGCGAGGATACCGGCATCGTGATTTGCCTGCATTCTGGCGCCGGGCCGATGGAGCAGATCTTCGGCGAGGAGTTTCCGATGAGCGATCTGTCCGAGTATCCGGGCGCAATGGGCATCTACGTCTCGGAAGTGTTCTTCTGGACCTATCGGCCGCTTATTTTCATGCTCTGGGGCGGCGTGTTCGAGCGTTTTCCCACGTTGAAGTGCAGCATCACCGAGACCGGTCAAGGCTGGCTCTTGCCGCCGATGTTTCGGATGCTTGACCATCACTACCACGACACGCAGTTCAGCGCCAAGCTAGGCGACTACCGCAGCCACCTGTCGATGTCGCCGGTCGAGTATTTCCGCCGCAACTGCGCGATCGGCGCCTCGTGCATGCCGAGGAGCGATGCCGATATGCGCGATCAGATCGGCATGGCACAAATGATGTGGGGAAGCGACTATCCGCACCCCGAAGGCTCTTGGCCGTTCACGGCTGACCAGATGATCACGACCTTCAAAGGCTTGCCCGAAGACGACATCGCCGCTATGCTCGGCGGCAATGCGATTGAATTCTATGGATTCGATCAAGAGGCGCTCGACAAGGTCGCCGCACAAGTCGGGCCTCTGCGCAGCGAGTTCGCGGCTTGATCGTGTTGGAGACATGACACTGAGATGGCGAAAACAGCGGACTACGACCTAGGCCCGTTCACCTTTCCGCGCGGTTGGTTCATGGTCGCCGATGCGTTGGAAGTCGGCGACCAGGTGCTGCCGCTTCGCTTCTTCGGCCGCGAACTCGCGCTCTATCGCGGCGAATCCGGGGCACTCGTGCTGCTCGACGCCATCTGCCCGCACATGGGCACCAATATCGCACGCAACACCACGTCCTATGTCGTACTTGACGGCCAGGTCGAAGGTGACTCGGTGCGCTGCCCGTATCACGGCTGGCGCTACGGGCCTGATGGCAAGTGCAATGACATTCCTTATCACGACGGGCCGATTCCGCCGCGTGCCTGCGTCAAATCCTGGCGCGTCGAAGAGCGCTACGGCTGCGTCTGGGCTTGGCACGACCCGGAAGATAGCGAGCCAAACTTCCCCCTCCCTGAGATGCCGGAATGGGATCACCCCGCCTGGGTGAACTGGGTGATCGATCAGATGGGCGAGATCGATGTCCATCCGCAGGAAGTGCTCGACAATATGGCGGATTCGCCGCACTTGGGGCCGATTCACGGCTCCACGCTCGAATATTTTGAGAACGAAATCCGCGACCACATTGTCATTCAGCGTCAAGGCGGCGGTCACAAAACGCTTGCTGCCGACAACACCCTGCTCGAGACCGACACCTTCTACACCGGCCCGGGCATCCTGCTCTCAAGGCTCACTGGCTTCTACGATGCGCTCATGCTGATCACGCATACGCCTGTTGACGATGGCCGCCTCAAAGTCTGGCACGCCTTACAAGTGAAAAGCGAGCAGCCGCAAGCAACCGAAGCCGACATCGCACAAGCGCGCGAATTTCAGGAGTCCAGCCGGCTCGCGTTCTTGCAGGACTTCGAGGTCTGGCAATCCAAAGCACCAGTCTTCAATATCATGCAGATCAAAAGCGACGGGCCGTTCAACAAGGTTCGCGACTGGTATCGGCAGTTCTACAATCCGCGCGAACGATTGACTGACTTGCAAGCCAAGGTCAATGGCACCTACTATACGTCGTGGCTCAAGCCCGCGCCGCAAGGCGTGATTGACCGCGGCCGCTATTGATCTTTCGCCATGCATCTCGCCTTCAGTTCCATGAACACTCCGTCGGACCCGCATCCGGCAGTGCTCGCACGCGCGCTTGAGGAGCGCGGCTTCGAGTCACTCTGGTACGGCGAGCACAGCCACTTCCCGGCATCTCAAAAGACGCCATATCCGCTCGGCGGAGAATTGCCGACGCCGTACAGGCAGATGATGGATCCGTACCTCTCTCTGATGACCGCAGCCAATGCGACCAAGACCTTGCGGATCGGCACTGGCATCGCGCTGATGATGGAGCGCGAGATCATCTCGCAAGCGAAAACCATCGCCACGCTTGATCGCCTCTCGAACGGTCGTGCGATCGTCGGCGCTGGCGCCGGCTGGAACCGGGAAGCCTTTGAGAACGCCTGTCCGCATCCCTTCAACAAGCGCTACGCCGTGCTGCGCGAGACCGTGGCAGCAACGCGCGCACTGTGGCGTGACGAGGCAGCGAGCTTCGATGGGGAGTATGTCCGCTTCGACCCTGTATGGTGCGACCCCAAGCCCCTGCAGCCGGATGGCCCAAAGGTGTTTCTAGGCGCCATGGGACCGCTCGGCAAAAAGCATGCCGCCACTTGGTCCGACGGCTGGTTCCCTGTGGATCTCGCCTTGGGTGATGTCGCGACGACCATCACCGAGTTCAAACAGTTGGTGGAGGATGCTGGCCGCGACCCAGCGAATGTCGAGATCAACATCCAGATCATGGACACTCAAAATCTCGATAAATTGAAGGAATACCGCGACCTCGGCATCGACCGCGCGATGATCGGCGTCGCGACCGATTTGTGGGACAAGCCCGAAGCCGCGATGCCGATGATCGATACCTACGCCAAGGTCATTCCGAGCATTCGTTGAGGCAAGCAGAAGTGGGGCAACGGGTCAATGGGTGAGTTTGTCGTCACGGGCGCTGCAAGCGGCATTGGCCGTGCAATCAAGTCGGCGCTTGAAATCGAGGGGCATGTCGTCATTGGTGTCGATTTGCACGATACCGACATCTGCGCGGATCTATCGAACAATGACGAAGTTGAGCGCAGCATTCAAACCATTCGCTCGCATTGCCCTGACGGTCTTGATGGCTTCGTGCCGTGCGCAGGCACAGGCGTCGAGAACCCAAATAAGAAGCTCATTCCACTCGTCAATTACTTCGCCGTGGTCGAGATGGTGGAAGGGCTCATGCCAAGCTTGCAATTGAGACGCGGCGCGGCGGTGCTAGTGTGCTCAAACTCCGCGACCGTGCAAGGTCACGATGAAGGCTATGTGCAATGCCTCCTTGACAATGATCGCGACAAGGCAGTCGAACTCGCCGAGTCGCTGACGGGCTTTCAACTCTACGGCGGCGGCAAGCTTGCGCTCGCACGCTGGATGCGAAAACGAAGCACATCGGCGGCGCAAGCAGGCGTGCGACTCAACGCGCTCGCACCCGGATACACCCAAACCGCCATGACGGAGTCTGGCATGAAGGACCCGGTCGTCGGCCCGTCAATGGAAGCTTTCGTCAAATCTATCCCCTTGGGCACAGGCGCACAGCCGGAAGACCAAGCGAATGCGGCGCTCTTTTTACTCTCAGACAAGGCATCGCAGATTGCCGGGTCAGTCCTCTTTGTCGATGGCGGCCATGACGCGATGTTTCGTCCCGACAACTTTTGAAGTCTTGAAGACTCTGTCACTCTGCCTCGCGGCGATTGGCGTGAAATTTCCAATGAATGCCAGGAGGAAGGAAATTAATTCCCTAAGCACAGCTAAAATGCGAGCGTGTTGCGTAGAGAGCTGTTGGACAACTCTGAGAGTGTTGGCAACAAATAGACTTGTCCGCTTTTAGAACATTGAATCTGTCCGCTTTCGCAGCTGGCAATCCGGCGCGGCGGCGCCCGGCCCGAAGGGAGCGTAGCGACCGAAGGGCCGGGCGCCGCCGCGCCGGATTCGCCCCTGTCATGCCGCCTCCCGCAGTTCGCTGTTCCCGTCCGGCTCGCCGTCCGCCAAGTACCTTCGCAGCAGCCTCGGCCCGTGCCACACCGACAGGCGCCCGTCCATGTGGCGGCGCACCTTGACCTTCGCCTTCATGTAGTGCGGCCTGCCAAGGCCCCCCGGTAGCTGCAGCGCCAGCTTCCCGAAGCTCACGCAATTGTCCCGCCCCACCGTCCTTTCGTGCACCTCGCACAGGATGTCGTCCAGGCGCTCCGTGTCCGCCATCGGCACGAACGCCGACCCCGACTCCCTCGCCGGCCGCGCGAACTCCCTGTTGAACGCCGGCATGTACACCTCCCTGATGTGCCGGTTCGCCTCTGCCATGTCCGTCACCCCCGCCAGCGCCAGCTCACGCGGCAGCCGCCCCTGGTGCGTCCCGAACGCCCGCTCCGAACGCCCCCTCGCCTCCGGCGAGTACGCCGCGATCATCTCGATCCCCAGCTCCCGCGTCAGCGCCCGACCGAACTGCGTCGGATTGGCCTTGTCCACCTTCCCTCCCGCCTCCGGCGTCGTCCAGTAGTGCGAGCCCCGGTCCGTGTACAGCGAGCAGAACAGCCCCTTCGCACGGACCGTCTCCGCCACCCCGAGGAAGCCGCTCCATGTCCCCTCCTCCCCGCACAGGAACATCGAGTGGCGCCCGTTCGTCGCGTCGTCCATCGTCACCACCAGGTCCCACATCGACCCCGGCACCCACTCGTGCGTGCTCGCGTCCTGGTGCAGCAG
>JAPYNO010000101.1 GCA_028283025.1 Pseudomonadales bacterium
CCCTTGGCAATATGCCCGATATTCCCTGCGGACTGCGCCTTGCCCTCGGCGATTGTGCTCACTCTGAACCACACTTATTTATGGGACAGGACACTAGCGAATGAACCGGCTAAGCATCATCATCCCAACACTCAACGAGGCAGAAAACTTACGAGTTCTCTTGGGCGACCTAGCGCAGCTGCAACAGAGGCACGCACCCATCGAACTCATCGTCGTTGACGGCGGTAGCCAGGATGGGACTTGCGAGATTGCTCGGCAGCATGGTGCGTGTGTGCTGACCTGTGCGCCAAGTCGGGGCGGGCAACTGCAGGCTGGACATCTTGCGAGTCGAGGCGAGCTGCTGTGGTTCCTGCACGCCGATTCGCATGTAAGCGCGGAAGTCTTGGATGCCCTTACTGCATTGATTGGCAAACGAGTCTGGGGACGGTTCGATGTGCGGCTAGGTCATGCACCTGTGCCCTTGGGGTTTCGAGTTCTGGCGTGGATGATGAACCTCCGCTCGCGCCTCACCTGCATTGCTACGGGCGATCAGGGCATATTCGCAGACCGGACGCTGCTTGCGGAGGCGGGCGGCGTGCCGAATCAGCCGCTCATGGAAGATATTGCGCTCTCGCTTCGTCTGCGCCGGCTTGCGCCACCAGCGTGCTTGCCCGAGCGCCTTCAGACTTCGTGTAGGAAGTGGCAGCGAGATGGACTTGTGCGCGGTACATGGCAAATTTTCCGCATCCGTCTCGCTTATGCGTGGGGCACATCGCCAGCGTCATTGTCGAAGCGTTACTATCGTAGAAGTGAAGTCAAGAAGTGACATCTAAGCATTGCGTTGATCGCGCGTTTGCCTAGGGTTTGGGGGCGCGAACGGATTGCGAATTGTGAGGGATTCGATTTCGCGTCCGTCTTGCATATCTTCGCTGTACAGTGTCTCGCACCCGGAATTCAAAGCGCTACGCACGATGAGAGCATCCCATATGGAGAATCGGTGCAACCTGTGCAAATCAATTGCCGCGACAATGTCCACATTCGATAGCGACACCACTTCAAAGCGGGTGTAGGAAAGGACATGCGCTCGAGCCATTTCGCTTGGCATATGGAGTTTGCGCGTTGCGGTGGCAAAAAATTCTTGAAGTACTTGCTGTGACACAACACCTCGTCGCTCCTACAGTAGATTTCCGATTAGCTCACGCGCACGCGCTTGTTTTTCGGCAACTCTTCCATCATGCGCGTAGATGAGAATGTTGGTGTCAAGAAACTTCCGACCGCTCATGCATTTCTTCCCGCGACCACGCACTGTCTGATCGGTAGTTTTCTATACCCCATCGCCGCTCTAGATCTGCAACTACGGTGTCCAAGTCATCAAGTTTGGTCACCTTTTGAAGGTAGTCTCGAATCATCTGGTTGAGGCTCGTGCCGCGGGCAGCAGCAATGCGTCGGCTTTCGGCGACTATTTGGTCATTGACGGAGAGCGTAATATTCATAAGCACAGGATAAGTGTGCACGGGATCTGTGTCAACGCTCCTCCGACGGTGTGGAGCGTGCCCATAACAGGGCGTGCGTATCGAGCAGGTACTTCACCTTGGATCGTCGATTTCCAGTGCTTTCCTCAATTCGGGTGACCATTCTTCGAAGTCTTCCCCAATCTGGATTTGATCAGCGAGGTCGCCTAGCTTTCTAGGCCGCATTGACCAGCTCGCGACTAAGTGCCGCTGCATGTAGAAGCTTTGCGTCTCGCTTTTCTCGTAAGCCGCATCCTTCCAATCCTCGGCAAACTTGGTTGCGCGGGCGCGAATTTCGTTCCATGAATGGCGCATAAGTCTGAAGCCCGCCTCGCGATTCTTCTATTATAGGTGCCGTGAACAATGACTCTGGTCGCACCCTTAAGATATGTCTCAGGTCCATCAATCCCTGAAGCGGCTGCTGCTCAAGCACAGTGAGCGCGGCGAGCCCATTGCCTTTGCTGGCCGTGAAGAGATATTGGGCGCTATATCTGAAATCGCGCATTTGCT
>JAPYNO010000102.1 GCA_028283025.1 Pseudomonadales bacterium
TAGGTAGCCGCAAAACCACTGTGAAAGACCGCAAGAGGGAGATCGGCAAAGGTCTTCTCAAGAAAATGCTCGCCGATCTCGAAATCGAAGCTCATGAACTCTGAAGGAAAAGCTGTCATGTCAGATTCCCACATATATCCCGCCCGAATCGAGCGCGACGAAGACGGCCGTTACGTCGTCACATTTTCTGATTTCGGATGGGGCGCCACAGACGGAGCGCGCCTTGAGGAAGCACTCGCCGAGGCTCAAGATCTACTCAGGGAACTCATTGCCGCGACTATTCGGGAAGGCCGAGACTTGCCCAAGCCATCGAAAGTGCGTGCAGACCAATACCCTATCGTGCCACCACTTCCAATTGCCTTGAAAGCGGCGTTGTACCTGGCCTTCAAGGAGCAAGGCGTGTCTCAACGGCAGTTCGCGCGCAACCTCAATATCGCCGAAGGCGAAGTGCGACGTATGCTGAACCCGGATCATGGCACCAAAGCCGCAGCGATAGATAGTGTCCTCCGAAGCTTGGGCAAGCTCTGCTCGGTGTCGGTTCAGGAAGCGGCCTAACTTGCTTTTGGGAGGGGCAAATCTCCACAGGCGGTGGAATTCGTTGGGCGTGGTCGAGGGTCACTGCCAAGCGTCTTTGTCGATGCGACCAAAGTCGCCGACCGCCTGATCGAACTCGGGCTCATCCTGCCAAGTGCCAATCAAATAATCAAGGTCGGAATGCTCGGCTGGCTGTGTCGCGATGTCCATGCCCTTGGTCAGCGCCTCGACGATAACTGTGTTCATGCTCTTTCCTTCGCTACGCGCACGCTGCCGCACAGCTCTGTGAAGAGTTTCAGAAACGGATCGAATGGTGTATTGCATACTCATATTGCAGGCAGTGTCTCCCTTAGACCAGAAACGGGTTCTCAATAGTGAGCGACTGAATTCGCTGTCCGTGCTGAAGGTCCTCGCTGTACAAACGGGTGCAGCCGGACTCAACAGCACCGGCGACTATCATCGAGTCATAGAAGCTGAAGCCGTATCGGTCGCAAAACGTCAATCCACGTTCGTAGAGTTCTCCACTAGGCGAAACCCTCCAAAGCGGTGCCAATACCTGTGCAAACAAAGCCCGTGCGTCTCCAGCCGAAAAGCCCAGCTTCCTTATCGCCACGCTGAGCGTTTCTTGCGCCACTTGGTAGCTGATGCAACCGCTCCCCATCTCGATACCCCGTTGCACCAGTTGCTCCGCCCGTCGATGCTTCGCTTCGTCGGTTTCGTCGAGCGCGTACACCAGCACGTTGGTGTCCAAGAATTCCTCAACGCTCATTCATCTCGTCTCTGGTGAATTTGCGACCGCCCGTCCCGTACTTTGCCCGCAACTCACGCAGCGAGCGCACGGCATGAGCGGCTTGATGGTGTCGAGCATATCGGTGCAACCATTTGCGAAATTCTGCGTTGAGCGTTGTGTTCTCCGAAGCAGCGCGCTGCCGCGCCACGTCTATGGCGTCCGCGTCTGCGCTGAGGGTGATATTTCGCATGGGCTCCTCACTGTAGATGAATGCTGTTGTCGGGACACAGCATGACACGACTTTCTATGCACTGCAATTATGCAGTGTTCAATTTACACTATTCAAGAACGCTGAGTCGTCAGCAACTCTCATTACGCCGGACGGCCAAGCATCAGCTCAGCTGGAGACTTCGACACTTGACTGCTCAGCTTGTTTGTAGTTACATCACTACATATTCTGTAGCAGCCGATCATGCAAATCTCAACATTCACAAGTCGTGAAATGAACCAAGACATCGCGCGTGCGAAGAAGTTGTCGAAGCTTGGTCCCGTCTTTATCACAACCCGAGGCAAGCCAGCGCATGTCCTGCTGTGCATCGAGGACTATCGGCGCCTTGGGGGAAACCGCCGCACACTCATAGAATCCTTGTCCATGCCGGGACTGGCGGACATAGCCTTTGAGCCACCGAAGGCGAAGGTCCAGAGTTCAGTTCCTGATCTGTCCTGATATTCATTCTGGATACCAATGTGATCTCAGAGCTGCGCAAGGCTGCATGTGCCAAATCCACGACCAGACCGGGATGCGCTCATTGCTGCGACAGCCATCGTTCACGGAATGACGATTGTGACCCGGAACCTCGTGGATTTTGAATTGACTGGTGCATCCGTCTTAAACCCTTGGCGGGCACACCCTTGAGAATCCGCTTTCGCCACCAATCACTCAGTTGAATCCGACTACAGCACGCCCATAATCTCCACCTATCAAAACGCAAACAAATATTTATTGGACGAATCCACGCGGATGCTAGAACATATATCATCACACTATTGAAGTTCCATCCTAGGAGAACCGCGATGACTCAACAAAGCGATGCAGCCAAGTGCCCGGTCATGCATGAAGGCCCCGGCCTGCAGTTTGCTGGCAGCACGGCGAACCAGAGTTGGTGGCCGAATCAGCTCAATCTGAGAGCCTTGCATCAGAATTCCGCCTTGTCGGACCCCATGTGTGAGGACTTTAGCTACGCTGAAGAATTCAAGACGCTTGACCTTGGCGCTGTCATCAAAGACCTGCACAAGGTCATGACCGACTCGAAGGACTGGTGGCCGGCTGACTACGGGCACTACGGCCCTCTTTTCATTCGCATGGCGTGGCACAGCGCCGGCACCTATCGCGTCGCCGATGGTCGCGGCGGCGGCGCTTCCGGCACACAACGCTTTGCACCGCTCAATAGCTGGCCCGACAACGGCAACTTGGACAAGGCGCGCCGCCTGCTCTGGCCCATCAAGCAAAAGTACGGACGCAAGCTGTCTTGGGCGGACCTCATGATTCTGGCGGGCAATGTCGCCTTGGAGTCCATGGGCTTCAAGACCTACGGATTCTCCGGTGGACGCGAAGATGTCTGGGAACCCGAAGAAGACATTTACTGGGGTCAGGAAACCGAATGGCTCGGTGACGAGCGCTATACCGGAGATCGGGTGTTGGAGACGCCCTTGGGTGCGGTGCAGATGGGCTTGATTTATGTGAACCCGCAGGGACCGAATGCCACGCCTGATCCGGTGGCTTCCGGGCGCGACATTCGCGAAACCTTTGCCCGCATGGCGATGAACGACGAAGAAACCGTCGCGCTCGTCGCTGGCGGACACGCCTTCGGCAAGGCGCACGGCGCCGCCGATGCGGACAAGTACGTCGGCCCGGAACCCGAAGGCGCAAGCCTTGAGGAACAAGGCTTTGGCTGGAAGAACAGCTATGGCTCTGGCAAGAGTACGGATGCAATCACCAGCGGCATTGAAGGGGCTTGGACTGAAACCCCCATCACCTGGGACAACAACTATCTGGAACTTCTTTTCAAGTACGACTGGGAAGTGATCACCGGGCCGGGTGGCGCTTATCAATGGCGACCGAAGAACCCCGAAGCGTCTGGCACCGTCCCTGACGCGAAAAGCGGGGAAAAGTGCCACGCTCCCATGATGACCACAGCGGACATGGCGCTTCGCATGGATCCAATCTATGAGCCAATCGCGCGGCGTTTCTTGGAGAATCCGGCCGAGCTTGACGAAGCCTTCGCCAAGGCGTGGTACAAGCTCACGCACCGCGACATGGGGCCGATCACCCGCTACGTCGGCAAGCTGGTGCCACAGGAACCTTTGATCTGGCAGGATCCAGTGCCAGCCGTTGACCATGACCTTGTGAGCGATGCGGACATCGCAAGCTTGAAGGCGAGCCTTCTCCAATCCGGCCTTTCCATCTCGCAATTGGTCACCACCGCATGGGCTTCGGCATCGACTTTCCGAGGCTCGGACAAGCGCGGCGGCGCTAATGGCGCGCGTATTCGCCTTGCGCCGATGAAGGATTGGCAAGTGAATCAGCCAGCGCAGCTTGCCAAGGTGCTGCCCGTTCTAGAGAAGGTGCAGTCAGATTTCAACAGCGCGCAGTCTGGGAATAAACGCATCTCGCTCGCGGATGTGATCGTGCTCGGCGGCTGCGCAGCGGTCGAGGCAGCTTCCAAGAATGCCGGCCATGACGTGACTGTTCCTTTCCTACCAGGACGAACTGACGCCACGCAAGAGTGGACTGAAGTGGACTCGGTTGCTCATCTTGAGATCACCGCCGATGGCTTTCGCAACTATACCCACGAGAGCCACAAGCGGCCAGCGGAAGAATTGCTCGTTGATCGAGCGCAGCTATTGACGCTGACCGCGCCGGAAATGACGGCGCTCGTCGGCGGCTTGCGCGTTCTTGGCGCGAATCACGGCGCATCGAAGCACGGCGTGCTCACCGAGCGAACCGAAGTGCTCAGCAACGACTTCTTCGTCAATCTTTTGGACATGGACACAAGCTGGCAGAAGTCTTCCGCCGACGAATCGGTGTTCGAAGGAACGGGCGCGAGTGGCGCGGTCAAGTGGACCGCCACCGCAGTTGATCTCGTGTTTGGCTCGAACTCGCAGCTACGGGCGCTCGCCGAGGTCTATGCCTGCAACGATGCGGGACAGACCTTTGTCGAGGACTTTGTGGCAGCATGGAACAAGGTGATGAACCTTGATCGCTTTGATGTGATGTGAGTGATGTCAGCGAGTCCTGAACACACCTTGACTTGAGATCAGCGTAGCGCGAAGGCAGACCTGTGGCCACACTGACATTTATGACCCACACCATCTTTGACCATGGCGCGAGCGAGCAACTCGCGAAGGTGCTCGGTCAGCATGGCATCCGTCGGCCTTTGCTCTGCACCGACCCTGGCCTCGTGGCGCTCGGTATGGTCGCTGAATTGGTCGGACATCTCGGCAATGACTATGCAACAACGATTTTTGACCAGACGCCCGCCAATCCAACTGAAGCTGCGGTGAAAGTGGCAGCGAAGTTGTACCGCGAGGCCGCGTGCGACGGCATCGTTGCCTTTGGCGGCGGCTCGTCCATGGATCTGGCCAAGGCTGTCGCGCTCGCGGTCACGCACGAGGGCGACCTGCTTGGATACACCGCTGGCCTCGGCGGTGTGGCGAAAATCAGCACTGTCGCGCCACTGATTGCCATTCCGACAACCGCTGGCACAGGTAGCGAAGTGTCCACCGGCGCGGTGATCATCATGGACAATGGCGAAAAGCTCATCCTCATCAGCCCGCACCTCGTGCCTCGCACCGCTATCTGCGATCCCCTGCTCACCGTCGGCCTGCCTTCGCTCCTGACCGCCGCAACCGGCATGGACGCGATGACGCATTGCATCGAGGCGCTATTGTCGCCGCAGGTGAATCCGCCAGCCGAGGCAGTGGCCTGCGACGGGATTGAACGGGGCATCCGCGAAGGACATCTCCTTGGCGCCGTGCGTGACGGAAGCGATAAGGATGCGCGTTGGCAGATGATGATGGCCGCCACCGAAGGCGCCATGGCGTTCAGCAAAGGTCTTGGCGCGGTGCATGCAATGAGCCACGCTTGCGGCGCAGATCAGAGCTTACGGCTCCACCACGGGACGCTCAATGCCGTGATTCTGCCGACCATTCTTGATTTTAATCGTGACCACGCCGGCGAAAAATACGCACGGCTTAATGCGGCGATGGGTCTTGGCACAGATGCAGACCCCGCCGAGTTCATCCGCACTCTCAACGCGGATATGGGCTTGCCAGCCAATCTCGGCGAAATGGGGGTTTCCTGTGACGCCATTCCTGCCCTCACCGAGCACGCGATAAAGGATGTGTGCACCTTCACGAACCCTCGCCCCTGTTCTACTGCGGAATACGAAGAACTGTTTGAAGTGGCGATAGGGATGTAGCGAAGACTGGTGCGACCCTTGACATAGTCGGTCAGCACCTGCGGCACTTGGGTTGACTGCTCGCCGTAGCGCTTGACAATATCGGCGACATGGTTGCCAACCATGCCTCCAAACCACCGTAGCTGCGACCAGCTTCCTACTCGCCGCTTGGGGCGGATCGGTGAAGTGCTAGGAAGGTCTTATCTGTGTTGCTATAGAAGAGCTTAAGTCATTAGGTTTTCGAAGGGATGCCTGTTTTTCCATCGGTAGGCATGAAAGTCTCGCAGGTCCGTTGAGAGTATACGACCACTGCCGATATCTTCTGCGGCGAGCACGAGAGATGCGTCCGCCAAATCCATGGGCAAGTCGCGATACCTTTCCATCAATCGGTGCATTTCCAGCAGCCTCTGAGTGTTAAATTCAAGCACACGGATGTTTCCAGACGCGCCTGCCATGAAGGCCAACTGGGCATCAACACCCAGTCGCGAGAGCAACAGGTGACATGTTTCTGTAAGCACAGGCCAAGTCACCACCAATGTCTCGTCCAAGCCTTGAGTGACAGCCTTGGCTCGCTCGTGCCAGCGGTCATCTCTATTCGCCAAAGCGAGCCAGTAGCCGGTATCAGCGAGCGCCATGCTTGTTATTCAAGTCGTCAGCCAAACGCTGCTTATATGATTCGGATAAGTCTTCCGGCCCCCCGGCGCATCCGATGAATTCGCTCGACATGAGATTCTCGATGGTCTCGCAATGGGACTGCCGCTGCTGATCATGCAGACAATCTATGGCCAGCTTGAGCAGATCGCTCGCACTGCGACCGGAAGATGTCTGCATCTGCAATAACTTCGCGCTTCGCTCATCATCAAGCCTCGCATTGATTCGCAATGTCTTCCACCTCGGTGTCAAATTCGCTGTCATTATAGTCGTGTGCGATCATCTGTATGACGCTGACATACGACCTTGCGTCTTTCAGGAAAATCGCAGGAGTCCTCTCATATTCCTATCTTCGTGCCATTGCGATGGCGTGTACCGGCACAGTTGCGCATAGCGCACTGTCTCGCAGCATCTCGCCGCGATCTGACTCGCCTAGCCTTCAGCTCAGCGCGCTCACCACATGACGCCCATAGGCTTCTAGGGTGTCGTCTTGCGCATCATGCATCAGATAGACGGCGAACTGACGCACCCCAAGCTTTTTCAGAACTTTCAGCTTTGCGATGTGGTCGTCCACTGTTCCAAGAACGCAGAACCGGTCAACAATCTCATCGGGCACAAACTCGGCTGATGGATTTCCTGCCCGTCCGTGATGCGCATAGTCGTACTCTGTGCGCCCCTTGACATAGTCGGTCAGCGCCTGCGGCACTTGGGTTGACTGTTCGCCGTAGCGCTTGACGATGTCGGCGACATGGTTGCCGACCATGCCCCCAAACCACCGTAGTTGCGACCGCTGGTGGCTCATATCCTCACCGACATACGCTGGCGCCGCCACGCACGCAGCAACGGCGTCCTGTGACCGACCCGCCGCAACTGCCGCCGCGCGCACGGTCGCAAGCGTCCACTCAAGGATCTTCTGATCTGCTAGCTGCAAAATGAATCCGTCCGCATTGCGGCCAATGCAATCGAGTGCCTTCGGTCCGTAGCCTGCGCCCCACATCGGGAGATTCCAACCGGGCTTCACCCACGGCAGCCTGATTTCCTGATCGTTGTACTGCACAGAATGCCCAGCGACCAAGCGTTTCACGACGCGCATGGCTTCGGTCATTTCCTTGAGGCTTCGCGGACTGCGCCCGATGTACCGTAGTGCTGAGTCTCCACGTCCTATTCCGCAAACAGTGCGCGGCCCGTGCATCTCATTGAGCGTGGCGAAGGTTGAGGCGAGCACGGTGCAATCGCGCGTTCCGGGATTGGTCACCATCGGCCCCACACAGATACGCTCGGTCTCGGCAAGAATTCGACTGAGAATCACAAAAGGCTCCTGCCAAAGAACGGGCGAGTCGTACACCCACACATGCGTGAATCCGTAGGCTTCCGCCCGGCGCGCGAGTTCTACCACCCGGCTTGATGGCGGGTCGGTTTGCAAAACAAGTCCAAAATCCACCCCGGCGACTCCTTGGCTTACCCGTATGTCTCCTGCCACCACTTCGTGGCGAGTGTTTATTAGCATACACTTATGTTTGACAAATATGTCAGAAAAGCGTACTTTTATTGAGCCTCATACGCCTTTTGAGAGAGTCAGGAAACGATGCCGAAGCGTTCAGTCGTCGAGACCGCAGCCCTTGAGCACGATCTTGGTCACCGTTGCCACGCCAACCTCGAACTGCGCCGCCGTCAGGCGCTTGACGCCAAGAATGCCCTTGATCTGCTGCTCGAAATCAGCGTAGTACTGTGTCGCGCCCCAAAGCAAGAAGAGGAAGTGGCGCGCATCCAAGCGGTCCATCCTGCCTTCGTCCATCCAACGCTCGATGACTGCGCATTTCTCATCTGTCAGCGCCCTGATTTGGTTGTTCTCATCCTCGGTCAGCATGTCCGAACCTCGAATAACCTCCATCGCAAACACTTTTGAAGGCACCGGATGCTTCCTCGAATACTCAATCTTGACGCGAATATAGTCGCGGATGGCTTGCCGAGGGTCGCGCTCCACCGCAATCTCCTCGAACGCCTTGACCCAGTTGGCGCGCAAGTCGGTCAGAATGCGTCGGTAGATGGCGCGTTTGGACGGGAAGTAGTAGTACAGATTCGGCCGCGGCAACTTGGCCGCGCTGGCAATGTCGTCCATGCGCGTGCCATGAAAACCTCGGCTGGCAACCAATTTTTCCGTTGCCTTGATGATCTGCTTTTCTTTGCGGTGGCGTGCTGTCGTGGCGTTGGGCATTCCCGCCGCCTCCTTCGGTCGATGAACTTGACGGTGCGACGGGGTGAAAGCAAGAGCAGTTGCAATTGCACATCGTCCGCTAGCACTCTCAATCAATTATATACGCCACGAAAAAGCGCCACCAAACGCAACGGGCGTGGAGTCCCGTCTGGTGGCATATCAAAGCTGAAGGTCTTCTGAATGACCACAAGCCTGCAAGCCGCACTGCGCGAGATGTTGCGCGATTGGCAATCCGACCTCAGTTCGGAATGGCAGTCGGTGATTGACGGCGTGGAACTCGCGTTCGACGCTGTGGATGCCGCGCTGGAGATTTATCCTTGGGAGCCGATATTTCCGTCACGCCGACATTTCGCATTGCCAGGCCAACCCGAAGGTGCGCATATGTTCCGCGCTTTCGATGACCTTTCGCCCGAGGACATCCGTTGCGTTATGGTTGGCCAAGACCCCTACCCAAACATCGCCTTCTCCACAGGGCGTGCGTTTGAGTCGGGTGAACACCGCCATTGGCGAGAGCTGGGCAACATGCGTTCACCAAGCATGCGCTGCTTGATTCAAAGCCTCTATGCTTTTCGCTCGGGTCGAATAGCTGCTGCGCAGGACACCGATGGCTGGCGTGCGACTCTGACAGCCATCGATGCGCCTGACAGCGATTTTCCGTCGCCGACAGAGCTTGCCTGGTCGTGGGTTGACCAAGGCGTGCTGCTGCTCAATTCAAGTCTCACGCTTTCAAGGTTCGAGACACACGGCGACCCGCATCAAACCATGGGACATCTACCACTGTGGCGCCCGCTGATGAAACGCATCCTGCGCTATTTTTGCGCTAACGACAGCGCTCAGCGGGTCGTTTGCCTGCTCTTCGGTGTCGCTGCCCAAGAAGCTGCGATCGCGAGCGGTATCACCGATGCGGACACGATTCACAACCATCCCGCAATCGTGACTTCGCCGCATCCCGCCGATGGGAATGGCTTTCTGAAACAGTCGAATCCATTTGCGCGCTGCAACGAAAAGCTCGTGGCGATGGGCGCCCCTTCTATCCATTGGTAGCCGCAGGAGGGCAAGGATGAAGCAGCATGAATATGACTACATCATCGTGGGCGCAGGCTCCGCTGGTTGCGTGCTCGCCAACCGGCTGTCCACCAATCCCGACACCCGAGTGCTGCTCTTGGAGGCTGGCGGGCGCGATTCCAACACGCTGTTCCGCTTGCCGATGCTCATGGGACGCCTAATGCACTCGGGCATCTATAACTGGAAGTATTACACCGAACCTGAAGCCAAGCTGAATGGCCGGCAGGTATTCTGGCCGCGCGGCAAGGTGCTCGGAGGCAGTTCCACCATCAACGGCATGATCTATGTCCGCGGTAATGCCGCCGACTACGATGGCTGGGAACAGATGGGACTGCCCGGCTGGTCCTACGACAAGGTACTTCCGCTGTTTAAGCGATCAGAATCCCATGACGACAGGAGCGATGCTTTCCATGGCGGCGGTGGCGAGCTGACCGTGCGGCGCGCCCGAGGCGCAAACACGATGTTCGATACCTACCTAGAGGCAGGTCAGCAGGCCGGACACCCTTTCACTGATGATTTCAACGGCGCATCCCAAGAGGGTTTTGGCCGCTATGACTTCACAATCCGACGCGGCTGGCGGTGCAGCGCGGCAACGGCATTTCTCGATCCGGCTGCCAAGCGATCCAATTTGACGGTCATTACGCGAGCGCTGACACATCGCGTATTACTAGAGGGGAGGCGCGCTGTCGGCGTCGAATATCGCAAAGACCGCACCCTAGTGAGCGCAAGGGCGACCAAGGAGGTCGTGCTGGCCGCTGGCGTGGTCGGCTCACCGCATCTCTTGATGCTGTCCGGGATTGGCGATGCTGAACATCTTGGCGAACACGGCATCAACGTCATCGCCCATCTGCCTGGCGTGGGGCAAAACGTTCAAGATCACGTTGACTGCTGCCTTGTGCATGAGTGCCGCGAGCCGGTTTCTCTGCGCGAGAACCTGCGTATTGATCGCATGACGGTTGGTGTGTTGCAGGCGGTGCTGTTCGGCAGCGGTTTCGTGACGACCTTTCCATACGAAGCGGGGGCATTCATTCGCTCATCGAAAAGCCTTGAGTTGCCTGACATTCAAACGCATTTCATGCCAGCGACAGAAGCCACCGCCAACCTGCATTGGTCGCTGCCCTTGCCGGGCCGCAAGCGGCGCGTTGGTGAAGAGCACGGCACGACCATACGCATCGGGCCTGTTGTTCCCAAGAGCCGAGGACGTGTTGCATTGCGATCAGGCGATCCATCCGACACGCCGAGAATTCACGCCAACTACCTTGAGGATACGCGCGACGTTGACACGGCGGTCGCTGGCGTTCAGCTCATGCGCGAGGTCATGGCTCAGCCTGCGTTTGCCCGCACATTAGGACGGGAACTCGAACCAGGCCCGGAGAACATGTCGGATGCGCAGGTGGCCAAATGGCTGGTCGATGCGGCCATGACGACGCTGCATCCGGTTGGCTCCTGCAAGATGGGCACGGATGCGGCAGCGGTAGTGGATGCCGAATTACGGGTTCACGGCATTGACAGGCTGCGGGTGGCAGACGCCTCGATCATGCCTATCATCACGCGCGGCAACACCAATGCCCCGACCATCATGATCGCCGAGAAAGCGTCTGATTTGATCCTCGGCAAACACATTTCGGAGAGTACAGGCTCATGATCATTGACCATCGCACCTACAGCTTCCGCCCAGGCACTGTTCAGAAATGGCTCGACAAGTACGAGCGCGACGGTCTGCCGATTCAGCGCAAGTATCTTGGCGAGTTCATCGGCATCTTCACCACTGAGGTAGGCAACCTGCACGAGGTGGTGTTCATGTGGGCCTACAAAAGCCTCGCGGACAGGGAAGTTCGGCGGGCGAACATGGAGGCCGATCCTGATTGGCAGGTCTTTATCGGCGAGACCTGGGCGCTCAATGCGATTGTCGAGCAAAACATCAAGATGTTGCGACCAGCTTCCTACTCGCCGCTTGGAGCAGATATGTGAAGTGCTAGGAAGGTCTTATCTCCGTTCGCCAAAGCGAGCCAGTAGCCGGTATCAGCAAGCGCCATGCTTGTTATTCAAGTCGTCAGCCAAATGCTGCTTATATGATTCGGATAGGTCTTCCTGCCCCCCGGCGCATCCGATGAATTCGCTCGCGACCAAACGCCCTCTATGGCGCTTGTGCGGGCTTGTGGTAGAGTGTCTGTATGTCTACGCCAGCCCCCGAATACGTCACGCGAGACATGCTCGATACGGCGATTGCTTCGCTTCGCGCCGAATTGAACCAAGTTCGCGCCGAACTGCATCAAGCCCTGCACTCGCAGACATGGCGATTGATCGGCTTGCAGACCGGCTTGCTCACGCTCGCGGTAGCAATCATCAAGTTTGCCTAGTCATTCTGCGCAGCTTGTCTTGCCAAGCAAGTTCATCGCGCGCTCTCGCCGTCCCAGAGAGCATGATTCGCATCCGCCGCTTGTCCAATTTCATGTTCCCCGCGGCATCCTCAACGAGCTTACTTCCGGCGATTGCTTGCGTCCATCCCCGGCGATCTATTGCTCGCGTTGCAAAATCCCCTTGGCTTAGGTGCGACCCACGACCCACACCATGAGGAGGTACGAACAATGGCCAGCATCACGATACGAAATCTCGAAGATGACGTGAAGGCACGTCTTAGATTGCGCGCCGCTGAGCATCAACGTTCGATGGAGGAGGAAGCGCGAATCATCCTGCGCGAAACTGTCACTGACGAGAAAATAGGCCCTCGGGACTTGGTTAAGTTCATCCACGAGCGCTTCGCACCTCTTGGCGGCGTGGAACTCGAAATACCCCAGCGCGGCCCTATGCGCGAGTTGCCGGACTTCTCCTGAGCAGACAGCATGTTCGCGATAGACACAAACGTTGCTTCTGAACTGATGCGCCCTGAGCCTGCGCTCGGCGTGGCGGCGTGGCGGCGTGGCGGCGTGGATTGCCAAACGTGACGCACGGGAAATGTATCTGACGGCGGTTAGCGAGGCCGAGTTGCGCTACGGCATCGCAATTATGCATGTACTTTGACGAGACACTGCTTGCGAGCAGCACCTGTTTCTTCGTCATGTCAGCCGACGGACCGGTTCTTGCCACGAATCGCGTTTTGAATCTAGCCGCTTACTTCTTCTATCTTCGTACCATTGCAATGGCGCAAGCGTAGGCCGCACAGGAGCAAATAGCTCCTGACAGGTAGAGAAGCGGGAAGCCTCCGAGCGTAAGCAGCTCGCCAGCGATTGCCGGGCCGAGCATGCTGCCGAACGCGAGGCACGCCGTCACCAGTGATGTCGCGCGACCGCTGTCATCGATGCTGGCAATGACGGAGATAAAGTACGGCAGAGCAAACAGCCAAGCGAAAAAGAACAGATTGATCGCAAGCGCATAGACCCAATACTGTGTACCAAAGGTGAATAGCGCCATGGCTGCGAGGTAAAGCGACGCCGCCATGAGCAGCGGCACGACCTTGCCCCATCGGTCGGACAGCGCGCCAGCGAGAAAAGAGCCAGCGCCGCCAAGCAGCACAGCGACAGACAGCACACCGCCGATGGCGGCGGCCTCAAAGCCTGCCCTTGCGCCAGCGCGTTCGACAAAAGACCAGACCGACGCCTGACCGACCGTGAACAAGAACAACGCGCCGAGCACAAACGCAGACGGAAAAAGCTTCGGCCCGGCGCCATCGCTTATTGCTTGCGAACTTATTGCTTGCGAACCTATTGGCAGCGCACCCGCGCGCAGCCAACGTGTGCACGGCGATATGGCGAGCAGCACAATCGCGAGCGTGACGAGCAGGCCGGAGAATCCGAACATCGGGTAGACGATTGTTGGAATAATCGCTAGTAGCAAGGCTCCGAGCGCTACCTCGCCACCAAGCTTGACACCGACGGCGCGAGTGGCATCCGCATGTTCGGCTGCCAACATGAACGAGAAGGTATAGAGGCCGCCAAGCACGAGGCCCGCGGCGAACAGCGTGCCAACAACTGCGGTGTACGCTTGCATCGTACTTGCGAGTATCAGCAGGCACGCGGCGGTGAAAAAGAGCGCAAGCGCGAGTGTTTTTCGCCCGAGTCGATGCAGCCACAGCGCTGCCGAAACCGACGAAATTCCAAAGCCTGCAAGGTAGGTCGTTGCCAGCCAGCCAGCTGCGCTTTCGTCAAGGTCGAACGACTCGGCGGCGCTGCCGAGAAAAACTGGCAGGATGTTGAATATCATTGCAGCCGCAGCGCCGGTTCCCACCACAGGCACGAGGGTGGTCGATTGAGTCATGGTTTGGTTCTAATCATTCGTTCAAAGGACACGGGAGAAGAGTGTACTTGAATTGACAATATCGTTTGACTCTAAAGTTTGACATAAATGTCAGATAAAGGTATCGTGAGTCTGTCGGCCAACTCCGGCCTCAGACTGACTAGGGGGATACTCAAATGGTCATGGCGAAAAGAGTTCAACTTGCCTTTTTGATGACCTTGCTGCTCGCTCTGATGACTGCCTCTGGCGTGGCGACTCATGCGGTAGCTGAGGAGACCGGCGGAACTGAAGTCGCAGTGCTCGAAGAAATCGTTGTGACGGCGCGCAAGCGGGAGGAATCCTTGCAGGAGACCCCCATTTCCATCACAGCCTTCTCCGCGGCGAGTCTCGAAGCAGCCAATATGGTTGATCTGCGCGATATCGGAAAGTACACGCCGGGAATGTCTTTCACGTCCTACGGCATGGGCAGCAGCGAAGCGGGCGCCATTTTCCTGCGTGGCATCGGTCAATCCGACCATATGGTCACCACCGATCCGGGTGTTGGGCTGTACATTGACGGCGTCTATGTCGGTCGTAATCAAGGTGCCGCCCTCGACCTGCTTGATCTTGAGCGAGTCGAGGTGCTGCGCGGTCCACAAGGCACGCTCTACGGCAAGAACACCATCGGCGGCGCCGTCAATGTGGTCAGCCGCAAACCTACCGGCACCCCGGGCGGGCATGTGAACCTCACCATCGGGCAGGACGGGCGGTTCAATGGTCAGGTATCGGGTGAGACACCGCTCGGCGAGCAAGCTGCATTGTCCGTCGGCTTTCTCAGCAAGAACCGGGACGGTGTCGGGAAGCAGGTGTTCACAGGCGACGAATCGGGTGACGAGGATAGCGTGAGCGGGCGGGCGCAATTCTCATGGCAGGGTCAGGCGGTCGAGTTTTCGCTGGCAGCGGATGCGACTCGTGCTAGGCAAGCCGCCATGCCGCACAGCTTCTACGCCCACGCCGATTGGGTTGACGTGACCACCTGTTACCAACGCGCCGGT
>JAPYNO010000103.1 GCA_028283025.1 Pseudomonadales bacterium
CATTACAGGTGCTGCCGCCTGCAATGGGGAGGTGAGCCAGAACGCAGGTGATATAACCTTCGATACACCCGGAACGACATCGGCCAACGTTGGTATTTCAAGCAGCTTGCGAGGTAGTGATATTAGAACTACCCTTACTGCTCAAGGTCGATCTGTTGTTTTTCCCGTCACCCTCTCACTGGCTGTATTTGAGCCAAACGCTTCATCTAGAACGGGCCCGAATCAGTTGGATGCAACTATTTCGAGTGGCAGCACTACCAACATAGAGGGCGGGCGCAAGTTCACCTACAGCGGACTAACACAGAACACGCATTATGTGGCTAGGCTCTTTGTCGGAAACAGCCTAATATCACGTCATTGCTTCAGAACCGCGGTTGCTGCATCCGTCATGAATAGGCCAATAGGTGATTACGGCGACGACAATTGGCAGGGCTCAGGACAAAGCGGCGGATGCTTCGCCTTCGGTGGAACTCCGGCCCAAGTTCGAGCGTGCTTGTGCGGGGCAAGGAACAGAAACGGCCAATGGGCACCGACGGGTACGCTTGAGCCGATCGGTAGCAGTACGGACAGCCGCCAAACTGACGACACGATCTACAAGTGGACGCTTCCCTCTAGTGAACGAGTCCGCCTAGGCTGCACCACGAGCTAACGCCCTCCAGTCCGGCTTCTGCACAACCGGAGCGATGCCCTGCCCGGCATCGAAGTGGACGACCTGCTCGTGCATCCGATGGTGCACGGCGCCCTGCATTCGCACTCAGGGATCATGGTCAAAGTCGGCAAGGAAGCACCGCGACAGGTCTGCGTGCGCATCGACGACCATCCGAGCAGCGACCCGTCGGACGCGCCAATCGTGCACCACAGCGTCGACGAACGCTTCGCACGGGTGTCCGGCTACCGCCCGAACGCGCTCAGGGGGTTGCGGTTTCGCCTGCTGCTGCCCGACGGCAGCGTGTCCGACACCCCGATTGATGGCATCGCGGGCCTGCTTGAGAACGAGCTGGCAGGCAAATATTCCGAAATGTCCTGAACCGCTACACGCGTTTGACTGAGTATAGGCATGGTCATACCATAGCGATATGACGAGCCAGACGATTAAATCAACCTATGCCTCTGATGTTGAAACAGCGGCGCTGCTGAAAGACTTAGCCAAGTCTTGGCAAGTTTCCAAGTCTGCCGCCATCAGGAGGGCTATCTATGAGGCTGCTCAAAGGGCTGCGCCAATTGCCCAAGAAAAGCTCAAGGCGCTCGATGAATTGCAGTCCCGGCTCGCGCTCGATGAGCCTGCGGCCCGCGCCTGGTGCCAAGATATCGCCAGTGAAAGACATGCATCCACGAGGAAACGCATCGGGTGAGCGGTGAGCCGATCCACTTAGACACGAACTTCCTAATCAGTGCCCTCGTAGGTTGAAAGTAGACTCTCATATACTGTCTTCAAGACCGTATTGTCTGCGCAACTTCTCAAAGTATTCGGAGTCCACCACGGTCGTGCGTGGCGACATCGCGCCGTCCAAAACGAGCGCACGCAATGTTTGCACGTCTCGCTCCTTACGAATTAGCTCGCGCACATATTCGCCCGAAGATTCGTAGCCGCCGACACTCACCTGATGCTCCACGAATTCTGTCAATGCGTTTGGGAGAGATATGTTCATGTACTTGATATTACCCTTCCGGCAGTGCCTTGTTCAAGCGCAAAAGCGGCGCACTTGTTGGTGTCAAACCGCGGACTCGTCATCTTCTTGCGAAACGTCAACAACCAGCACGGAAATTTTAGCTCTTTCGTCATTAGAGAGCGTTTCAAGCAATCGTTTCTCAAGTTCTTGTGCGTTCTTCGGGGGCGGTTGATCGTTAGGGGTCGGGCGACAATGCGCTATGTTGCCAAACCATAGCACTAAATAAATCCCATAGCCCTCTGCACCTGGGTCACGAGTGTATTTCGCGATCAGCTGCGTTTTGACTGCGCTCCAAAGTTGACGATGGCAGCTTCTCTTGATTTCCACAGGAATGTTGATGTCGCCAATGGATAGTCGCATGTCGGCACGCTTATCGTCCGCATACCGGCCTTCCGGCTGGGCATCAACGCCGAATGGTTCCACCAGCAATTTGAGACCGGATAGAAGCGCGTCGCGACACGCATCTTCGGGTCTCGGAGTTTGCGCTCGATTGTGCGAGTCCACATTCCAAAACTGGCGCCAGCCGGATGCATTGCCATCGCGAGTGATCTTAGCTATTTCAGATAGCTTGTTGGTCGCAAGCGCGGCCAAGTCAGCCGCATTCGCAGGTGCGCGATTGTCAAGGACATCAATGATCCGATTCGCATCCGCATGGCGAAACTCGGCCTCGCGTCTATTGATCCTTTGCAGATACGCCGCATTGATCAGACGAGACCGCCAGAGTTGCAGGTGCTCATCATTCACAAGCTCATCGATTGCTTGCGAAGCAGCGGCCGTGGCTATGGATGCCAAATTGGAGAGCAGATTGTTAATACCAAGCACATCGATGGGCATGACTGCTCCAATGGTTTCTTCGGAGTCTGAATCCAAGGAGTACGGTGGATAAATCCGCCCAAGGTGTTTGATCAGAAGCGCAAGTACAGCCTCATTCGAGCGTGGAATATGGGCGATTATTTTGTTAAGCCTTCCCAATACGAGCTCTGCCAAATGCTGAACTCTGCGTTCATTGCCAGTGAAAAAATGGTCAAACCGCGAAGCATAGGTGTCGGGTGACACAAACAGCGCAGCAGTGAGCCAGTACACCTGCTGAGCCAAGTCCATGTTCGGCTGGCGCGCTTTTTGTTCGATCAGTCCGACCAGAGACTGCCTATCGCAATGCTGCAACGCTGCTTGCAGGAGATAGTTCAGGCTTGGAAGCTGTCGGCGCCTGCAGCGTAGAGGAAAAGACCTTAGCAACTTCAGGGATGCGAGCTTGGCGATAGGCGTGTAATCCGAAGAGTCCACCAAGGCATGTAGCGTTGCGGAATAGTCATCACCCGCACGGAATCTGGCGCGGGCTGTTCGGACCAGTACATTCGTCGCCGTGTTTGGGTGGCGCCGCAGTATTGAAAGTATCCAGGCAGGCGGCTTGTCTGGATGGTCCCATGAACGAGACCAAATGGCCACGTTGTAATGTATGGCCAAGGCAAGGCGCGTTTGCGCCAAGTTGAGTGAAACATCGCCCGATGCGTACGATCTGTGAACTTCCTCCATGCCTGCCCAAAACGCCAATGACAAGTGGTGCACTCGGTCCTCGGTGCCCAGTCGGATGACCTCGGCAATTTTGGATAGGTCTGTACGCCACAGCGAACCGCGAAGTCCCGCTTGAACTGCTTCGATCAGATGCGTCTCTTCTCCGAGCAGGGCTCGAAGTCGCTCATGCGGCGTATTGCCAGAAACATCGCTGTATCCACCGAGGTACGCCGTTGCGAGTTGACCTAGAAAGCCCGCATCCGCCGTGTTGCTGCGCAGCGCTTCCTCATGCGCCTTGACTCGGTCACGCCAAACATGCCTTCTGCGACGACGCTCATCCTCCCATTCCGATTCCTGCTGCGATGTTTCATCCTCAATGCGTGCCCACTCTCGTTTTTCTATCAGTTGTCGGTGTCGTTTTTCCCGAAAGGCGTTCAGAAGTTGCGGAACCTCCTTCATTCGACTTTCCACGACATCTACCGGCAGACTTTCCGCATGTCGTTCACTTAAATTGAGACGAGCCACACGCTCCAATAACCATTTTTGTGCTTTCGGATCATCGGTGACTATCAGTTTTTCAAGGCACCAGCGAGGAAACTCCGATGGGTCAAAGCCGTGGAATATTTGTATATTCTCCTCAAACGACTGGAAGCTTTCCTTTTCCCCCTTAAAAGAATCAAGGCAACGCGAAAAACCAACTTCAAAGAGCGCAACTTGAATGTCCGGGTGTTTTTTCAGCCAAGACCGAATGGGTGCCTGCTCATCCGTCGAGCCACTCGGGGTTCGATTTCCACGCGGCGCGCGCATCGCTATTTCTAGGAAGTCGTACAGCAGAGCCGGATTCTTCACGTCCTCAGATTCCTCTAGCAATCGCCGTAGAAGAATCTGAAACGTGCGCTGCCAATGGTCGAGCCATCTCCATGATTCTTGAGCGGCATTCTGTCGCTTGTCGAGCGCTAGGAGCTCACGCAACAAACCGACAACTTCACTGCGCGATGATTGTTCGCAAACGTGATAGTTCCAAAAGTACTTGTACATTCCAAGGTATTGCCCCCTCTCTGGAGGCTTTAGGCATTGCACGACTTCCCTTGCTGACATCGCTTTCGGAAATAACTCCATCAGAAGATTGCCGAGCAAGTCGTCTTCCGGGTCTGGTATCTGTCTGTCAAGAACTTCCCCGAGCAATGCTTTGAGTCGTGCGACTGCCCTGCCTTCTTGCGTTTCTTGGTGAAGATACGCCCTTAGAGCGCTCGCTTTGATTCTCGACCATCTCGAGGTATCCCGCAGCATTTCATAAAGGCGTTCGGACATTCCATCGACAGGCTGACCATGCGCGAGCATTTCAACAACGATTGACACCAAGGACTGTTTTGCGGTGTCTCGGTTTCGATCGGTCAACACATCCGTAATGAGAGCCGCCGCATTCGGTGTCACGAAATCCCCTAGCCTGGTGTCCATGTGCTCAGGCGGGGCAATCCATGGATTCCTTGTTGTTTCTCGTTCTAGGCCGACCAATATTTGACGCTTGTTCTCGACGGAAAACCCCCGGACATCGCCATACAGAATCGTTCCAAGCGGGTCTCGTTCAATAATCTCGGCTCGGCCTACCTGACAATGTGCGGCCAGCCAAGCGGAAAGGCCGCGCAACTCAGAGACAACGCCGCCGTCGTGTCCAGTCATCAATGCCAGAACGCGCTTGACCGGCAGCCCGTTCGTGACTCGTTCGGCCAAATACCGCGCACCAAGAAACTCGGCGACTTGACGATGAATAGGCGTACAGCGGCTCTCGTCTGGACAATCAAACAGCTTTGTGCCCATGAGGTGGCGAGTCAATCTTCGCTGCTGGCAAGTCATGTGCTCTTCTAGATCAAGGTCATCCTCATCAGCATCAGCCGGAGGCAAGGTGAATCCTGCCTTGCCTGACAAGAGCAGAAGTGCGCACAGATTGCCAGCAATATCTAGCAACTCAAGGACTCCTGCCTCGAGCGGACTGGCGATCTTATGCTCCTGATTGTGTTCTTTGAGCAGCGCCTTACATGCGGCATCAAACACTTGCAGACGAGAATCGGGACGTTCGCCGACCTCAAAAGCTTTGACGAGCATATTCAGGCTTTGTGGGTTGGCAAGCAGGCTTTCGATACCGCTGCGGGATGCCCACTCGAAGAACCCGTCCGTATCGACGATGTGGGCGTGCTTGCTCAGAATTTCGCGAACATCGTCTTTCGATAGCTTGTCAAGAAGCAGTACCTTGACTTCGCCATTCGGCGACACTTCCCTCAGATGACCCCTGTCGTTGCAGCCGAGCCAGTCGGCAACTCGACAGGACAACCGAAACCGAGGACAGCCCAATTGTTGCAGCTTAGTACGGATGCGATCGAGCGGCGTGCGGGCATCGGACGACCCCGCGCGTACTTCATCAAGGCCATCAATGAAGATGGTTTGGTGACGCCCCTGCGCATTCCGATCAATGTCTAAGCAGAGGAAATCTCGAGCAGAAACATAACTCTCACCGCCGAAGCGTCTAAATTCTGTTGTCTTCCCCGCACCTGCTGCGCCAAGCAGCACATAGGCTTCCAAGTCCTGAAAATCCTTGAGCGGCCGATGCTGTCCGCCGACCGAGTTGGGTCCATCGATCTCCGTACAAGTCCTGTCAATCAATCGAGTCATGCGCCTGCAAACCATTCCTTGACGGGCGTTGAGAGAAATTCCGCGAGTGGTATTCCGTCCGTACCAACGATGAGCGAGCGCATCACATGCTCGCGCTGCGCAAATTCTCTCAATCCAACTGTGCTGGACGGACGCGCTCCGCTCTTGACTTCAATGGCGATGAGTCGGCCAGCTCGTTCAAGGACAAAATCCACTTCGTGCCCGTGTTCGCGCCAATAGTGCAATTCACAGCCGCGTGGCAAGTGATTGAACAGGTGCGCACCCACCGCACTCTCGACCATCCGCCCCCAGAAACTTCGGTCTGCCTGCGCCTCTTCAAAGGTACGAGTCGAGTTCGCCGAAATGAGCGCAGTATTCAGCACATTGAGTTTTGGAGATGAGGCTCTTCGTCGGTAAGCACTGCCCGAATACTTCGGCAAACCAGCAACAAGCCCTGAGCTTGAGAGCAGTTCCAAATAGCGCGCCAAGGTGGTGGTGTTTCCGGCATCATGGAGCTGTCCGAGTAATTTGTTGTACGAAAGGATCTGTCCTGAGTACGCCACGCAAAGCTCGAATAGCTGCTTCAAGAGGGCTGGCTTGTCAACGCGCTGCATTGCCAAAATGTCTTGCTCAATATTGGTTTTGATGAGCGCATCCTGAAGATAAGCGAGCCAGCGGTCTTGATCGTGGGTGAGTGCGGCGCCTCCTGGGTAGCCGCCGAAATAGATGTAGTGAGGAAGGTCGAAACCGAAGGCGGCGGACATTTCAGGGAACGACCAATGCGTGAGGCGAATCGTCTCGAATCTTCCAGCCAAGCTCTCGCTCATTCCTTTTTGCATGAGAAGAGGCGCCGAGCCGAGCAAGATCACATGAATGTTGCGCCCCTCACGTCTATCCGCATCCCATAGCCCCTTGACCGCCTCAGACCAATTCGGAATCTTTTGTATCTCATCAATGGCGAAGACGAACCCGGCTTGCGAATTGCGCGCTGCTTGGCGAACCGCTTCCCATTCCGCGACCAACCATCGCACATCCTTATGAACGAAACCCAGATTTGTCGAAGTGCCATACGGCAGTGCGTCCGCGGCTTGTAACGACGAAACATCCGAAACCGGCTCGTCAACAGATGAAAAGCGACTCGGTCGGTGAGTTTGCGCAAGCACTTGGTTGACCAGCGTGGTCTTGCCGGTCTGGCGTGGTCCCGTCACGAAAATAATTCGCTGAGGCTGCTCTTCTAAGCGCTCAAGCAGAATGGATTTCTGTGGGCGTTCAAAGTCACTCATTAAAAAATAGTACGCTATTGAGTATTTTTTCTCAATAGCGTACTAGTTTTTATACCAGTAGGGTAAATAGCGCCCTACATTCAACATCACGGATAAATCTCCCCATCCCAAACACGCTCAAGGAACGCTTCGATCGGTAGCACAAGCACATCGTCCACCAAGGTGCTGCGCTGACCAAGATACACGCCGTACCGGCGCACCTTCTCTTTGCCGATGTCTTCGCTGACGCGGTGCAGCCCACGATTGAATTTGCGCTCCCAGCGTGCGCCTGCTTTGACTTCTACTGCCGCGAAGCCATCTCGCGTCTCGACGAGAAGATCTACTTCGGTGCCTTGATAGTTGCGCCAATAGTGGCACGGGTAGTGCTTGCCCGAATAGGCCAAATGAGCGCGTACTTCGCCCACAACCAGTGTTTCTAAGAGTGCGCCCTTTTCTTCCTGGGAGGGCGGGAACGGCAATCGTCCTGACAAAGCGCGTGCGACGCCACAGTCGAACAGGTAGAGCTTGTTGTGCTGCACCTGCTTATTGGATGACTTGAGTTTCCATGGCTTCAGCCAATAGCCGATCAGCGTATCCACCAAAAGGTCGAAGTAGCCCGTTACGGTGCTTCGCGCCACGCCAGCGTCCCTTGATATCGCGCTTGCATTTGTGACTTCGGCGTTCTGGCGTGCGGCCACCTCAAGAAAGCGTGCGAAACCGGCGAAGTTTTGCACCAAGGCTTCGGCGCGGATTTCTTGCTCCAAGTAGGTTTCAGCATAGCTTCTCAGGTAGTTTTCGGGGTCGTCATCGGCCACGGCGGTTGGCAGTGAGCCAAACTGCATCCGTCGTTCAATACTGGAGTCTCCTTGCATTTCGACTGAGACCAAGGGGAAAAGTCCGCAGGTTCGAGCGCGGCCCGCCAATAGATTGTGTCCGCCACGCCGAAGCTTGCGTGCGCTCGATCCGGAAAGCACGAAATTGATTCCCTTGCCCTCAATCAGCCGGTGTACATGGTCAAGCAGCATAGGTGCTCGCTGCACTTCGTCGATCACCACCCACGAGTTTGCTGGCAGTGATTGGCATTCGTTGTAGAGCGCACCCGGTTCTGTGTTCAAACGCAGCGACTCGCTCGTTTCCAACAGATCATAGACTACCGCCTGCGGAAATCTTGATTGAATCCACGTCGACTTGCCGGTGCCGCGCGGCCCGAAGAGGAGCACGGACTTGATGGGCGTTGGCAGCAATCTTGTATACATGGTTGGTAATTTTACCGGAATTTTGACGAGCAGCTTGGCATTTTTCCGTTTTCTGTTTGGCTGCGAGCAAGCGCCTGTGTCCTTGTTGTCCTCGTTTGTCCTCGTTCTGACTTCTAGCGTTCAATCTGGCATACTTGCTCGCCCAATTTTTATTTCCAACTATCTCAGGAGATTTCTATGAGCGCAGCAGGCACTTGGAACACCACAATGAACACCCCGATGGGCGCCCAGAAGGCGACCCTCACACTCGCCGTTGACGGTAGCTCGCTGACTGGCACCATGAGTGGTTCACAAGGCGTTATTGAGCTAGAGAACGGTCAAGCTGATGGTGATTCCGTAAGCTGGCACGCCAAGATCACGTCGCCCATGCCCATGACGCTTGAGTTCAGCGGCACTGTCGATGGCGACAGCATTTCTGGCAGCGTCAAGCTTGGCGCATTCGGCAATGCGACCTTTTCGGGCGAACGCGCCTAAAGCCTCAGATCGCTGAAGTCCTCTTGAGCCAATACATCGCGCTCAAGAGGGCTAGTGTCCTGTCCGGCTAATTCGTGTAATTATTCTTGGCCATTTCGCCCCTTGGCTGCGTTGCTCCGCCTTATGTGGGGCCTGCCACACTGCGTTGTCGCGCCTTGCCAATGAACGAAATGGCCTAGCGCCTAAAATACACGAATTAACCGGACAGGACACTGGCAGATCGGTCGTTAAAAGAGCGCAGGGTGTCTATATCCGCCGCTCGCGACAAAACTTGCCTTGCCATGTGCTTGCAAGGCTCCAAGCCCGCATTCAATCGTTCCGGCGAGCGCCTCCGTAGAATCCTTCAAACTTTGAAGCAGCTTAAGGGTTGTGGAATAATCGCTCGCAGGATGTTCGGACATTGAAGCAATCTGGTCGCCAATTGATCAACGCACCGCGCGAAATGGTCTGGCAGGCTCTCAATGACACGAGCGTACTTAAGCGCTGCATCGATGGCTGCGAGTCTTTCGAGCAAGTCGCGCCGGGCGCATTCAAGGCCAAGGTACGTGCCCACATCGGCCCGGTGAACGCCGTCTTTGCCGCAGACGTGACACTTGAGGAAGAGCCGTCAAGCAGCAGCCATGATGCACAGCGCTTTCGCTTGCAGGTGGCGCTCGAACGCGCAGCCGCAGGGTTCGGCAAGGGTGAAGCCGAAGTCACGCTGAGCGACGAGCCTGGGCAAGCCACCTTACTCAGCTACGAGATCAACGCCGTTGTCGGTGGCAAGCTTGCACAGCTTGGCGCTCGTCTCGTTAAATCTGCCGCGGGTGCCATGGCGAGCGCGTTCTTCCAGGAACTTGAAGCCTCGCTCACCGGCAAAGCGGCGCAGGAGCTCGCGTCTGCGCGCACATGGCTGCCTTGGACTGGCGCGGCTGTCGCTCTACTCGCTATCATCGCCTTGCTTGCATTCCTATAGCATCACATGGAGGCACGGAGCCCATGCAGATACGTCTCACAGTCAACAACACAGCCCATCAACTTGACGTGCCTGACAACACGTTGCTCGTGGAGGTGCTGCGCGGCGAACTTGCACTCACCGGTACGCACATCGGCTGCGATACGAGTCAATGCGGCGCGTGCGTCGTACATGTCGATGGACGTTCGGTGAAGTCCTGCACGATGCTCGCAGCCCAAGCGGACGGTCAAGAGGTCACCACCATCGAGGGACTTGCGGACGGCGAGTCGCTGCATCCAATGCAAGAAGCCTTCAAAAACTGCCACGCACTGCAATGCGGATTTTGCACGCCTGGCATGATCATGAGCGCGATTGACCTCGCGCAGCGTTCGCCCGGATTGACAGAGGCCGAGGTGAGGCGAGGCTTGGAAGGCAACATCTGCCGCTGCACCGGCTATCAGAACATTGTCAAGGCAGTCCTTGCGGGCGCCTCTGGCATGAAAGCCGCCGCCACATCATAGAGAGCACGGGAGTAACGCACAGATGGCGACAGAAGAAAACACAGGCATCGGCGCTTCGGTCCTGCGCAAGGAAGACCGCCGCTTTATCACTGGCGTTGGTCGCTACACCGACGATATACAGGTCAGCGGACAGACCTATGCGGCCTTCGCGCGTTCCTTGTGGGCACGCGCCCGCATTGACAAGCTCGACACAGGGGTTGCCGCCGCTATGCCCGGTGTCATCGGCGTGCTGACGGGTGCTGAGATGGCAGCCGACGGGCTTGGCGGACTCCCCTGCGGCTGGCTCGTCAAATCAAAGGACGGCTCGGACATGCAGCAGCCTGAGCATCCGCCGCTTGCGCACACGCATCTCAATTTTGTCGGCGATGCCTTTGCCATTGTCGTTGCGGACACCGAAGAGCATGCTCAAGGTGCTGCGCGTGCGCTTGAGCAAAGCGTTGAGGTCACTGAACTGACGCCGGTTGTATCGCTTGCGGACGCTACGCAAAGCGCGCCGATTCACGAGGCGCTCACCAGCAATGTCTGCTACGACTGGGAAATTGGCGATAAAGCGGCATGCAAAGCTGGCTTTGCCGTAGCAGACCGCGTGGTTGAAGTCGAACTTTCCAACAACCGCCTTATCCCCAACGCCATGGAGCCGCGTGCGGCCATTGCCGAATACTCGACAGGCACTGATGAGCTCACCATCCACACCACGTCACAAAACCCGCACCTTGTTCGCTTGATTCTGGCCGCGTTCGTGCAGCTCGCGCCCGAGCACAAGCTGCGCGTTATTGCTCCGGATGTCGGCGGTGGATTCGGCTCGAAGATTTTTGTGTACTCAGAAGAGGTGTCGGTCGCTTGGGCGGCCAAGAAACTCCGCCGTCCGGTTCGTTGGACGGCGACGCGCTCCGAATCCTTCCTCACCGACGCCCACGGACGAGACCATCTCACCAAGGCGAAACTCGCGCTCAGCTCCGAGGGAAAATTCCTCGCCATGCAGGTCGCCACCAAAGCCAATCTCGGTGCGTATCTCTCGACCTTCGCATCGTCTGTGCCGACCTATCTCTACGGCACACTCATGGCGGGACAGTATGCGACACCGGCGATTCACGTCGAAGTGCAAGGCACCTTCACCAACACCTGCCCTGTCGATGCCTACCGGGGTGCAGGCCGACCGGAGGCGACCTTTGTTGTCGAGCGCTTGGTTGAGATGGCGGCTCGCCAGTTGCGCGCAGACCCGGCCGAATTGCGCCGTGTGAATTTCATCAAGCCCGATCAATTCCCATACCAAACGCCAGTGGCGCTCGTCTACGACACAGGCAATTACGAGGCAAGCCTCAGCCAAGCGTTGCAGCACGCCGATTATGCGGGCTTTGCAGCGCGTCAGCGTGCGGCCGAAGGTCGCGGCAAGCTGCGTGGCATCGGTCTCTCTTGCTATATCGAAGCCTGTGGGCTTGCGCCTTCGCAGCTCGCGATGAATCTTGGTGCTGGCGTCGGCCTTTGGGAGAGTGCCGAGATTCGTGTCAATCCCACCGGCTCGGTGGTAGTGTTCACTGGCTCGCACAGTCACGGTCAAGGGCATGAAACCACTTTTGCGCAAGTCGTTTCGAGTACGCTTGGCGTGCCGTTCGACCAGGTCGAAGTGGTGCACGGCGATACAGGCCGCCTTGACTTCGGTCTCGGCACCTATGGCTCGCGCTCAATCGCCGTTGGCGGCTCGGCGCTGATTCGAGCGAGCGAGAAGATCATCGCCAAGGGCAAGCGCATCGCCGCCCATCTTCTTCAGGCTGGCATCGACGAAATTGATTTTCAGGATGGCGTGTTCTCGGTGCAGGCGAGCAACCAGTCAGTGACTTTCGCCGAGGTCGCCTTTGCCGCTTATATTCCGAACAACGTGCCGACGGACGAGGTGGAGCCTGGGCTTGCCGAAAAAGCCTTCTACGATCCAGAAAACTTCACCTATCCCGCAGGGACGCACATCTGCGAAGTGGAGGTGGATCCCGAGACCGGCAAGATCGACATCATTCAATTCGTTGCCGTTGATGACTTCGGCGAGGTCATCAACCCAATGATCGTCGAGGGGCAGGTGCACGGCGGCCTCACGCAAGGCATTGGTCAGGCGCTCTTCGAGCGGGGTATCTACGATGACAATGGCCAGCTGATCACCGGCAGCTATATGGACTACTGCATGCCGCGCGCCGATGACCTGCCGAATTATGTCGTTGACACGACGGTGACGCCCTGTACGCATAATCCCTTGGGTGTCAAAGGCTGCGGCGAAGCGGGTGCTATCGGCGCGCCAGCCGCGGTGGTCAACGCGGTCACGCACGCCACGGGCATGAAGGACATTTCCATGCCGCTGCACCCGGAGAAAGTATGGCGAGCCCTGCAGCGCAAGAGGAGAGCGGCATGAACGAATTTAGCTACTCAAGAGCCACATCGCTGCGCGATGCCGTGCGCTCGCAAGACAAGTCGGGCAAAGCGAAATACCTCGCTGGCGGACAAACGCTGCTGCCGTCGATCAAGCAGCTGCTCGACGCGCCGGAACGACTCATCGATCTGTCTGGCGCCGGACTCGACGGCATTGAGGTAGGACGTAAAACGATCACGATTGGTGCTATGACACGTCACGCTGACGTAGCGGCATCTGCGCAAGTGCGCGAGGCCATTCCCGCGCTTGCCGACCTCGCCGGGCGAATTGGCGATGCGCAGGTGCGCAATCGTGGCACCATCGGCGGCTCAGTTGCGAACAGCGATCCGGCTGCGGACTATCCGGCCGCGCTTATCGGTCTTTGTGCCATTGTGCATACCAACGCGCGCAAGATTCCGGCTGAGAAGTTCTTCGTGGGACTCTTTCAAAATGCGCTGAAGTCAGGTGAACTGATCACTAAGGTCGAGTTCGAGATACCAACGGGCGCGGCGTATGAGAAGTTTGCGAACCCTGCTTCGCGCTATGCGATCGTGGGTGTGTTCGCGGCGAGTTTCGACCATGTGATGCGAATCGGTGTGACCGGCGCCGCGCATTTCGCCTTTCGCTGGGCGGAGGCCGAAGGTCATGGCCTCGGCGTCAAGGACCTGTCGAACGTGAGCCTCGATCAATCAAGGTTCAACAGTGATCTCTATGCGTCCGCCACCTATCGTGCGCATCTGGTTCGGGTGCTGACGCTACGGGCGGTGTCAAGGCTTTAGGCGATTCATTCACTTGTTCATCGCAGAAAATTCAGGCCGCTCCCTGAGGCTCGCATCGGAAACGGCTTCATCGCGAAACAGCCGAGGGTAGTAGTAGTGCCGCAGGGTGCTATGAAAGTCGCGCACCCGTTGTTCATAGGCGATCGAATCCGTCATGCTCGTGCCCGCAATGCCTTGCAGCGTGCGCTCAACGAGTGCAGGCGGCGACAGCCACGCGAGCCTTCCGGCGAGCCGGTCACGCTTGATGCGCCCCTCGCGATAAGCGTTCGACAGAGGCTCGGCAACCTGGTCGCCGACTTGCTGAAAGGCGTAATACCACTTCCATTCGAATGACTCGCTGATCTCAGCGTACTCTGCCCATTCTGGATGGCGCTCGATGAAGGGTTCCATCGTCGCTGATTTCGGCAAATCCCAAGCATCGTTGACTGCCTCCCGTTGCGTCAGCATGATGGTGCCGCCATCGGGCAGCGGTACGGCGGCTTCCACCGAGCCTTTGATAGTTGCGGGAACTATGGAAGCAAGCGCAAGCCAGATGCCGATAAGCGCGGTCAAGTTGACCGGGCTGCTCCAGCATAAGCGGTCGATAGCTGCGCACACGCCCCACCAGAATCCGATATGCAAAGTGACAACAAGGCTTGCAAGCGCGAGCTTTGAAGCGCTCGTTGCGGCAAGCAAACCGCCGATTAGAAGTGGAACAATCAGGCACAGCAGCAGTGCGCCAACCCGCAAAGCCGCCCGCGCGAACCAAGGACTGCCCGCACTCGCCGAGGTTGCGCTCAAGAGTTCATAGCGTCCGGCAGTGCGCTCCCTTGAGCGCAGGTCATGCAGCAGCAGGATCAGCAGCAGGGGAACAAGCATACTCGCCGCAAACGCGAAGTCGAAACGACCAATCAGGGCAAAGTCGGGATTGTCGGCGTCAGTTTCGTAAATCTGCCCTTCCAAGGCGAGTGCACGAACACGATGCTTCCAAGGCGCAGTGTCACGAGTGCCGAGCGCGGCAAATGCAAAATCTGATGGCAGATCGTAAGTCAGATGGAATGTGTAGTAGGCCACACTGCCCCAGTCCTGATGTAGACCTGTGAGCACTTCCCGTTCAGCCCGATCATTTTCGACCAATGCGCCAAGGACGGTGCGCTGTGCGCCGACTTCGCGCAGGCCAAGAAACACCGACAGGCTTGCGACAAGCAGGGCGATGCCTAGCCAGAGCAGCGCCGCCCGGTCTTTTGCGAGAAATTCCAGCTCCCCCGTCGTTGCGGTCATGGCTGCATTCTTCGTGCGGCGAGAATGCCGATGGCTGTGAGCATCAGGAGCCAAGCGAGCAGCATGGCTGCGGGCGTGCTGGCATTCGCAATGCGTTCGCCGGCTGCGGCAGGCTCGAAGGAAAATTCATCGAGCACTTTCCAGTTGTCAGCCGACATGCGAGTGCGTCTGCTCGCTTGCCTGTCGCGATTGCGATTGATGTCATCGCGATAGGCAAGCTGTTCGGCATGGACGCGATTGAGTCCCTGCACGAAATCGAAGCGCACGGCCTCGGCTTCGCGCAGGAAGCGATGATGGGTCGCAAGGTCGGTTGCCGCGAGCGCCCGGGAGCCTGCCGATACTGTTAAGACTGGCGACAGCCAGCCAAAGGATGCGGCGAACCTCGCCTGCGCCGCTTCGAGCGCCATGCGTTCTTCGGCGTGCCTGTTCATCACTTCCGTCAAACCCGCTTCGGCTGACTGCGCGACCATGCCCCGGAAATTCACCGGCAAATCTTCCACGCGAGTCACATCGTATTGCGCCAGCAGGTTCGCTCGAAGCTGCTGGAAGTTCGGCGAATCTGCGTTATGGCCATCGCCGACTGTGCGCAGCTCGGCCTGCATGTTGATGTCGGTCTCTAGCTTGCTTGGTGCAGGAACGGCGCTACTTGCGGATTCGACGGCAATACGCGGGACAATCAAAGCGGCGGCTAGCCAACACAGCGTCAATATGCCGAGGGCGATGCTGCGAGAGCGGACGCAAGTCGATACCAGCAGGATGAGACTGCACCAGACGAGCACATAGAGCGCATAAAGGCCGATGATAGCGGCGCTCGCGAGCACCGCCGCGCCCTGTGAAGCGGCGATGGCGCCCATGATGGCAAGCGGCAGCAACAGCGCAAGGGATAGGCCCGCAAGCGCCATCCACTTGGCAGCAAAGAGTTGAATGCCGGTCATGCCTTGCGCGAGCAGCGGCGCGAGCGTGTTGTCCTCGCGCTCTCGAATGATTAGGCCGTGGCCGATGGCGATCAGCAGCAGCGGCAGGAACAACTGATAGACAAGCGCAGTCGTCAAGTTTTCAAATCCGCCGAGTTCAGCGCTCGCCCTTGCATCGGCGAACATGGCAGTGTTCTGCTGGTGACCTTCGAGAAACATCGACTGCCCGGTGACCGAGTCCACGCCCGGGTCGATCATCGAAAGGGGCGCAGGGATGCGGAACACATAATGCCCGTAGTGCACCATGCGATGCGGATGACGGTCAGGCTGGGACAGAAAAGACGCTTCGGCAGCGGCTTGCTGGTGCGTGCGCTCGTGGTGTTCTTGGCTAGCCTTCAGCGCAGTGACAAGGCTCGTTGCGACGAGAAGAAGCGCAAAGACGAGCAATGCGCCGAGCGCGAGCCGCTGCCGAAGCCACAGCTGCCATTCCGCCCGAGCGATGGTGAATAGTCGGCTCATAAGCCCGTTCATGAGACAGCCGCGTGCGTAGCGAAGGCGGCATGCACCGCTTCAGTGTCAATGCGATCAATGCCTGATGGCCGGTCGAAAGTGCCGGCGAGTTCGCCCTTGTGCAGAAGGTGGATTCGATCGGCAACGTGGCAAGCGCCGTACACATCATGGGTCACGAGCAAAATTGTTCGGCCATCTTCGGCAAGTTCCCGAACTAGCCGATTGAAGTCGTCAATCGCCGCAGGGTCGAGGCCGGAGGTCGGTTCGTCGAGCAGCAAAATGGGCGACTCTCTGAGAATCGCAAGCGCAATCGCCACCTTTTGGCGCATGCCTTTCGAGTAGGTGTGCATGCGCATTTCACGTGCCTCGGCCTGCAATGCCACGCGCTCTAGGGCGGCATCGAGCGTCCGCCGGTGTGCATCCGCCTTGGCGAGAGACAGGAAATAGCGCAGGTTCTCATAGGCATTGAGATGGTCGTACAACGTCGCCGCTTCGGGCAGATAGGCGATGGCTCGACGCGCGGCGCCCACATCGTCGCGTGACTCTTTGCCCTGAACCTGCGCGCTGCCCGAGGCCGGCGTGAGGAAACCGAGAAAGGTGAGCAGGGTGGTTGACTTGCCAGCGCCGTTACCGCCGAGTAAGGCTTGAACTTCGCCTTGGTCCACCTTGAATGAAACGTTGTTCAGCACTCGCTGACCGGAGCGTTCTACGCTGAGCGCCTTGGCGAAAAGCATGGTTGTCATAGGAATTTCCGAATGAACCGGACAGGACACTAGAAGTGAAGCTAGAACGAATAGGATGCCGTGATGCGGTAGCGACGCGGCGCGCCCGGCTCGACCCAGACATCCGCATAGGAATTGGTGTAGAACTCCTCGTCAAATGCGTTGTCAAGATCAAAGCGGATCGTTAAGCGCTCACTTGGGTTCACCTGGCCAAAGAAGCGTGCGGTGGTATAGCTCGGCAGGTAGAAGTCAAACGCAGTGAAGCCGAGCCGCTCGTCCGTATATTGAAGGCCGGCGCCCACCTGCGCAGCCATGCCTGCCACTTCGAAACGCTGGCTGACTTGCAGGTTCGCCTGGTGCTCTGGCGAGTTGATAAGCGGGTCACCATCTTCAATGAGCACGCCCCAGTCAGCTTCGGGATTGTTGCTGGTGAATTCGGCATCGATGTACGCATAGGAAAGCCATAGATTGAAGCCGGTCTCGAAGGCAAGGTCGGCATCAACTTCAAATCCGCGGCTGCGTGCTGTGCCAGCATCATGGGAAAACCACCCGATCGCCACCGCCTCTGGCCGGTCGTCGTTCACCAGAATGTTGCTCATGTCCACTTGGAATAGCGACAGCGTGAGTGCGCCAGAAACCCCTTGAGAAAACTGCGCCATATCGAGCTTAACGCCGACCTCCGCAGACTCAGTGATATTGGGTGCAAATTGATTGCCCTGATAGTCGGAGCCTGCTTGCTGGCGAAAGCCCTCGCCGTAGGACGCATAGAGGCTGACCCCTTCACCCGCTAAGTACACCAAGCCAAACTGCGGTGAGATGCGAGTATCCGATGACGAAGTCGTCGTTGCGGGAGAAGCGCGAAGGTTGGTCAAGTCCTGCTCAAAGTCATCCAAGCGCAGTCCTACACGAACTTGCAATTGATCGGTGATGTCGATCTGGTCTTGGATGTAGAAGCCGAATCCTTGCAGATCCTCATCTCGATTGGTGTTCGGCCCTGGCATTGGTTGCGGAGACTGGCCATAGACCGGATTGAACACGTCTAGCAGGAGATACGCTGCTGGATCGAGCGTGTTGATGTCCGTGCTCGCCGGAAACGATCCGGGCCGGTAACGCAAGATGAACCAATTAAGCTGGAAACGGTCATAGTCCGCGCCTGCGAGCAGGCGGTGTCGAAGCGAGCCTGTGTCGAACTCGCCCGCAACTTCAGCGCGGGCTACGAAGTAGTCCGAGTCAAATTTCCGATAGCGGAAAAATCGTGACAGGGTTCGACCATCCAAGAAATAGGTCTGACGTCCATCGAAGTTGGTCTCGGATGCGTTGCCTTCAAAAGAAGTGTCTCTATAGCCAAGGCCGGCAAGCAGACTCCAATTGTCAGAGAAGTTGTGCTGGGCTTCGAGCTGATGGCCAAACACCTCGGTCTCAATGGGGCCGTCGCCCGGTTCGCCAACGAAAGTTTCACGTGGCGTGAATCCATGGGTTTCCGAAAAGGCAACGCCTCGATCAAAGGGAATCTCTTGCTGTGTGTATTCCAATTCGTAAGTCGCACTGGTTGATGCGGAAATATCCCAAGCAATCGACGGATACAGCCCCACACGCTTCGTCTCAACCGTGTCCCTGAAGCTTTCCGCATCCTCGTAGAATCCGACGAGGCGCAGGCCTACTTCGTCGCCCGTGCCTGCTGTTGTTTGGACATCCCCTTCAAAGCGCATTTGCTCCCAGCGTCCGTAGCTGGCCCGCAAGTCCCCTGCCGTCTCAAATTGCGGTCGTTTGGTAATCAAGTTGACCGTGCCTCCCGGCTCGCCGCGTCCAAACAGCGCTGAGCGCGGGCCTTTGAGCACTTCTACGGACTCAATGCCTGCCAAGTCCCGCGGGCCGGCGAAGCCGCGCCCTGCATTAAATCCGTTGACTAGAAATCCGCTCGGCAAGTTGATGTCACCCGAAAGTCCGCGAACAGAAAAGGAATTCCACAAACCGCCAAAGTTGTTCTGGCGTGCCACGGATGCGGACAAGTCCAAGGCGTCATTGAGATTGATCGCGCCGGTATCTCGAAGGAGTGCTTCGGTGATCAACTGATCCGCCGATGGTTTCTCAAGATCGTCGAAATTACCTTGATAGGCGCGGCGCTTGGCGACGACGAAAATTTCCTCAACAACTTGGGCGCTGTCGTCTGTTTGTGTTGTTTGTGCTGCGATAGGCAGCGGGTGAAAAAAAGTAAGTGCGGCAGCGAGTGCAAGCGCCGCTAGCTTGAATATGTATTTGGTCATTTTTTCTCGATCTCAATACGATTTTGATACCGTCAAGGCGATCTTCACGGCGTGAGGAATTCAAAAAAGAAAGTTCTAGATCGAAGGAGGGCCTGTCGCTGGCGGCCTGAGCGCACGCATGCGCGGTTGCGGTGCTTGACTCGTAGTGTGCAGCAGGGCGATGAGCAAGACCGCCCAATGTGATGCGATGGGACTTGCAGAGGTGCCAAGCCCTTCTTGCTCATCACCATTATCATCGTCATCATTATTGTTATTGAAGATCGCAGCACATTGAACGCCATTGTGCTCATGGGGCGCGTGGCCGAACTCACTTGCATGCGCAACGGAAAAAACCTGTCCGGTCAAGAACAGGGCCAATCCGAGCTTCAGTATGCGGCTGCGCCGAGTGATTCGCAACATAATGGTATTTTGCACGAATTAGATTCCGATAGGCAATCGCTGCGCCCGCTACGTCGTCAAAACAGGGAAGAGAGAAGCGGCGCGTGGGTATACTGTGACCTCTCAATTTGATCGGCGCAGGGGCTGGTTTTTGCCGAAAAGCTTGTTGAAAGCGGTGTCTTTGTGAAAACGAACCCGCGCATCGAGATCGCCTATCGCGGTCGGCGAATCGTCTGCGAAGTCACCGATAGGGGCGATCTCGACTTGTGGCTTGATGGAGCGCTTCGCAAGCGACGATCAATTTCGCCCGACGGGCGCGCTTATGTGTGGACGAATGTCGAGCTTGAATGGGAGATGCACCACTTGATCGAGGGCAGGTTTGATCGCGATGCCGATGGCTTGTTGCTCTATATCAAAGGCGAACTCGTTGAGCGTATGTCCGCTACGCCTGCTCAGCAATGACGACGACTCGAATTTGGGCGCTGACTTCGGGATGCAGCACCAAGCGCACTTGGAACTCGCCCGGTTCGCGAATATTGCCCTCTGGCATGTCCACTTCCTGCCGCTCGACTTCGTGGCCGATGCGAGCAAGCTCATCGCAAATCTCGCGTGCACCGATCGAGCCATAGAGTCGCCCTTCTTCTGTGGTGCGGCCGGAAATGGTGATCTCCACATCGGACAATTCTTCACCGCGCGTGTGCGCCGCAACGAGCCGATCAGAGTCGGCTTTTAGTATTTCCGCTCGGCGGCTTTCAAAATGCGCCCGGTTCTCGGCGGTGGCGCGCACGGCCTTGCCCTTCGGCAACAAAAAATTGCGCGCATAGCCACTCTTGACTTCGACCTCGTCGCCGATTGCGCTCGAAGACCCCATGCGTTCTAGCAGTATGACTTTCACGTGACGCCTCTATTATTTACTGATGTCGGTCGGTGTAAGGCAGCAGCGCGAGATAGCGTGCGCGCTTGACAGCCGTCGCAAGCTGCCGTTGATACTTGGCTTTGGTGCCGGATATTCTGCTCGGCACGATCTTACCTGTCTCGCTGACATACTCCTTCAGAATATCGAGATCCTTGTAGTCGATTTCCTTGATGCCTTCGGCGGTGAAGCGACAGTATTTTCTGCGTTTGAATTGTCTGGCCATGATTTAGTGCTCCATCAAGTTGATAATACCGCTTCATTGACATCGCTCGACGTGGCCTCTGCATCTATATCTGGTTGCGGTTCCCTGTCATCGTCATCCGACTCCGGCTCAAGCGCATATAGATCTTCGTCCCGCGCTCGCTCACGCTCGCGTTCCTTCAATTCTTCAGCGTAGATTTTCGACATTTCGGTAATCGCGCCACGGCGGCGAATAATCAAGTGCCGTATCACCGCATCGTTGAACTTGAGCGCTGATTGGAACTCCTGATAGATGCCTTGAGTAATCTCAATGTTCATCAAGACATAGTGCGCCTTGTGAATCTTGTTGATTGGATAGGCGAGTTGATGGCGCCCCCAGTCCTCGCTCCGGTGTACCCGGCCTTCTTCGCGTTCGGCGAGCGCCTTGTAGCGCTCCATCATGCCAGGCACCTGATCCGATTGGTTCGGATGCACAAGCATCACGACTTCGTAATGTCTCATAAATCTCCTTCCGGTGTCGCCGCCTCCGGTCCGCTTGCGGCGTCCGTGAGGCAAGGAGTGATGTGTGGAAAGGGGCGATTGTACGTGCACTTTGGTGTCAAGCGCAATCTGTGATTTAATGCGCAGTGTGCGGTATCAGGGTAGCCGCGAAGCGCCGAAGTGGTGGAATTGGTAGACACGCTATCTTGAGGGGGTAGTGGGCACGCGCCCGTGGAGGTTCGAGTCCTCTCTTCGGCACCAATTACAATTGTGATTCTGCTCAATCCTGACCGTGCGCGCTTCGCATCAAGCGGCATGGGTCGCAAGGAGATATGACAAAGGCTCTAAAAGCGCTACGGCGCACTCTTGCGAACATAGAGCACGAGTGCGTGGTCCACAAGTTCATAACCATGGCGCTTCACAATTTCGTGTTGTAATGTCTCGATTCCCTCATCGACAAATTCGATGACCTCGCCTGAGTCAACATCCACCATGTGGTCATGGTGATCAAGACTCGCGAGTTCGTAGACGGCATGACCATCGTCAAAGTTATGTCTATCCAAAATGCCTGCTGACTCGAACTGCGTCAGCACGCGATAGATGGTGGCAAGACCGATCGAAGCGTCCGAGCCCAAAACCTTGCGGTAGACATCCTCAGCGCTCAGGTGGCGCTCGTTTGATTCTTCGAATATCTCAAGCACGCGAAGGCGTGGCAAAGTCACCTTGAGACCAGCCTTTTGCAGCTCTTTGCCAGTGATGGAACCAGCGATTGGCACACAAATACTCGCATTGAATTGGGTTGCATTATGGCATAGGCATCGCGCTTGGGTTTTGCGCGGGTGGCTCGTTCTCAAGCAGACCTGCGATGCCATCAATCGGGTTGTCGGACACACTTCCGTCAGGCAGCAGAAGACGAAACCTTAACCCCCTGAGCGCGTTCGGGCGGTAGCCGGACACCTGCGCAAAGCGTGCGCCAACGCTGTGGTGGACGACTGGTGCATCCGACGGGTCGCTGCTCGGATGGTCGTCGATGCGCACGCAGACCTGGCGCGGTGCTTCCTTGCCGACTTTGACCATGAGCCCTGAGTGCGAATGCAGCGCGCCATGCACCATCGGATGTACGAGTAGGTCGTCAACTTCAATGCCGGGCAAGGCATTGCCTCTGTTTCGCAGAAGCGCTTGCAGGGACTCGCGCGTGCCAGCATCTATCCGCACATCAGTCCCAAGCGCCCGCTGACACTCGCTTATCATGAACGCAAGTGCGATGTCCGAGAGCCCGTCAAGCCAGTAACCGCCGCCGACATCACTGTGTACGCCCGGGAACCAAGCTTCGAGAATGCGCTCTGGGTTGTCTTGATCCTTGTTGATCTGCGTCGGCGTGAATGGAATGCGAGTCTCATCGAGCGCAAGAAGATGCACCGCCCGCTGCACGCCTTCGTGCAGGCTGCCGTTCTCGAAGACGACATCGGTGCGCACGCGCTCGCCCTTGCGATGCACGCCGCCGAGTGCGGCGACAGTATCGAAGACGCCAAGAAAAGTGACTTCATCGCTTAAGTCCTCCTCGAGAATCTGGCAGACGAACTTGCGCGCAAGCGCAGCGCCTCGGCTGAAACCAAAGACAAGGACTTGATCACCGCGTTCATAGGCATTGAGAAAATCACTTCGGGCAGCGCTGAGTATTCGCCTCGCGTCTCCGAAACGTGGCGCCACCATCATGTTGAGGAGGGAGACGAGGCGGCTTTTGAGGCGCGTGCCGATGCCGCTGTAGTAGAAGGTGTGTTGCGGGTTGCCGGCAGGGGTTGATGTGGACGCGCTACCCTCAAGGCCGCCGCCCATCAGGATGTGCAGCTTGAGGACATTGCTAATGCTCTCATCCTTGATGAAGCCTTCGGCATCAGCGGGTTCATTGCCCGTACCGTCAAAACTGAAGGCAAGAGTTTTGGGATGTGTTTTGGCCTGCATATCTCCACATATCTTCGTAATTAAAGAAAAAAGGACTTAGGCACGAAAATCAGCAAAGACCTTAAGATATCGAATTATGTAGCAAAATCCATATTATGAATCGTGCGCGATCGCATCGAGCTTGGGACTGCTATATCGCCGCTGACTTTGCGGTGCGCCTCACTGTGGAGGGGCATGTTATGTCCGCTGCGCGCACGCACTTGCACTTCATGCGCATGAGAGTATAATTCCACTCCCTTTAGCCGAGCATTTGTTTCGCGACACCTGTTTCGAAACGTGTTCTTCGGCGTTCTTTAAGAATCAGACAAACCATTCGTGTGGGCGCTTGTGAGTTCCACGCTTGTTACCGAGTGATGTCTTGAAATTTCTCAAGACGCTCTCTGTGTCAAGTTGGGAATTGATAAGCGACGCCTGTCAACGAAACAGTCACGGATGGGTCGCCGAACATGTTCGCTGGCTCGTCCGCAAAAAGTTTCAATCGAAGAGTTTGATCATGGCTCAGATTGAACGTTGGCGGCAGGCTTTATACATGCAAGTCGAACGGTAACAGCGGAAGCTTGCTTCC
>JAPYNO010000104.1 GCA_028283025.1 Pseudomonadales bacterium
TGTCAACCCTCATGCCGCCGACAAGCTTATCGATGATCTTGGCGAGCACCCAGGTCACCCCGCCCGCCCAAGCGACTGTGGCAAGAACACCAATGAGCTGAGAGACGAACTGGCTCTGCCAGCTGCCTTGCGTGACCTCGGCGGCGAGCACGGAGACGAGCAGCGTTCCGAGGATGCCACCAACGCCGTGCACCGCGAACACATCGAATGAATCGTCAACCTTCATGGTGCGCTTGACGAAACCGACCGCAAAGAAGCAGATGGCGCCAGCCGAAGCGCCGATGATGAGTCCGCCAACCGGCCCGACATCGCCAGATGCCGGCGTGATGGCACCTAGTCCGGCAATCACCGCAGTCACCGCGCCGACCAGGCTCGGCTTGCCGAAGCGCGTCCATTCAAGCGCTGACCATACGATGACCGCCGTGCAAGCCGAAATATGCGTCACCAGAATCGCCATGCCTGCGCTGCCGTTGGCAGCGAGCTCGCTGCCGCCATTGAAGCCGAACCAGCCAACCCAGAGCATGGCCGCGCCGATGGCGGTGAGTCCTGGATTATGTGGCGGCGCAACCGGGCCTGGGAAGCCACGTCGCCCACCAAGCACCGCGGCAAGTACCAGTGCCGAGGTGCCGGCTGATGCATGCACCACCAAGCCGCCTGCAAAATCCATGATGCCGAACATGGATGACAACCAGCCGCCGCCCCATACCCAGTGGCAAATGGGCGCGTACACAAGTAGCAGCCAAGCAGAACTAAAGAGAATGACAGCGGAAAACTTGATGCGCTCGGGATAGGCGCCCACAATGAGCGCTGGCGTGATCACAGCGAACGTCATTTGAAACACGAAAAAGACCGTTTCCGGGATCGTCCCGCTCATCGACGCTTCGCCAATGCCAGTCGCAAACATCTTCTGCAAGTCGCCAATGAACGCGCCATCACCGCTGAAGGCGAGGCTATACCCGCAGATCAGCCATAGCACCGAAGCAACGCAGCAGACGGAGAAGCAGTGCATCATCACCGAGAGCACCGATTGCGCGCGCGCAAGACCCGCATAGAAGATAGTGAGGCCGGGCAGCGTCATAAAGAGTACGAGCGCGGTTGCGGTCAGTATCCATGCGCTGTCACCCGAATCAAGCGCATCGGCGGCGAGCGCGCTTGATGAGCTGAGAAACGCCAAGGGCAGCGCGATCAAGCCGATGAGTCGCAAAGATGTGGGAACGCGCATGTCAATGAGTCTCGAAGGTCTTGAAACAAAAGCATACATGATGAAGCGATGCGGTGAATGCCGCGCGTCATGCGCGCCTTCGTTTGCGTATCATTTGGCGATGCCTAAGACGATGATGACAGCGGACAAGGCGCTTAGCGTTTCTCTTGAGGCTCGCCTTGATGCGGTGCTTGAGGTGATTCAACAAGTGGAGCGGCATCTGCACGCGCATGGGGCGGGCCTGACGATGCGCCACATGCTCACCGTCGCCATCGAAACTGTGCTCCATGATCGTATTGCTCATGCGCCGAGCGGCGCAGCCGACGCGCGTATCGAGGTTCGGCTCGACTGCGAAGAGGCACGCATCAGGTGCGAAATCATCGATAACGGCAAAGCGTTCGAGCAAAGCGCTGACAGTGGTCCGATCGTCGAGGTACTCAAAGCACCTGGCATTGAACTTGCCTCGATATCTACGCCGAGTGCGAGTCGCGTGACCATCACATACAACTGCCACCGCACAGCTGACAACCCAAATGGCATATGACCCCAATCACCGTCAACGGTTTTCATAGACGACACAATGCGTGCCTGCGGCTGAACGAACACATGCGTTGCGAGGCGGCAATGTACGATGTATTGTGTCTCTATGCATCGCACCGAGTTACTTCTTGAAGATTGGCAATATGAGGCATTGCGAGGTCGCGCTGAGCGCGAGGGGCGCAGTCTCTCCGCATTTGTACGCGGACAAGCGCTAATTCCAATGGAACGCCTGTTTGTGGATACAAGTGCTTGGTTCGTTTTCGCCAACCGTTAGGAGCCGCGTGTCTGCTTGCTTACTATCGAGATTTGATCGACACTGAGTTCTGGAACTCCTACCGCTCCGAATTAACCGGACAGGACGCTTGGACAAACACTTGACACAAGCCAAGTTGCTGCGACAATGCCAACCTCGTCGGCTAGGTAGCTCAGCAGGTTAGAGCGCAGGATTCATAATCCTGAGGTCGGGAGTTCGAGTCTCCCCCTAGCTACCAAACATTGACATAGCCGAAACACCCCATCTCGTGTACCCTCGCACCTGTATACGCATGGGTGCAACCCGACCACTCGATGTATTCACTGCTCGCCACCTTCTTCTTGCTGGCGCTTTGTCTCTCGTTTCTCTGCTCGCTGTGGGAGGCGGTCCTCTTGAGCGTGCCGCCGAGCCATGCGCGCTCAGCGCCTCAAAACGGCACCCAGGTCGGCAAATATCTTGAGAATTTCAAAGCCAACATCGACCGACCGCTTGCGGCTATCTTGACGCTCAACACCATCGCCCACACGGTTGGCGCCATTGGTGTTGGGCAAGAAGCGACTGCCATCTGGGCGAACGCGAACCCTTGGATCACTCGGCTCGCCATCCCCGCAATCATGACGCTCGCTATTCTCGTATTTTCGGAGATCGTGCCTAAGACAATCGGCGCGATCTATTGGCGTCATTTCGTCACTTTCACTGTCCATTCATTGCGCGTGTTGACACTCGTGCTCGCACCATTCGTGTGGATGAGCGAACTCTTCACCAAGCGACTGAAGACCGAATCGCCGCAGCCCGCAATACATCGGACAGACCTCGTGGCGATGGCGGAACTCGGCGCTGAAGAAGGCGTCTTCCAAGCCGAGGAGAGCAAAATGATCGGACACATGGTTCGCTTCCAGTCGATTCAGGCGCGAGACGTGATGACGCCGAGGACGGTGGTGAGTCTTGCGGCGGAAAACGAGCGCATCAGCAACTACTACCAAAACGCCAAGTCCAAGCAGCAATGGTTCTCGCGCATTCCCCTGTATCAGGGTTCGATCGATCACATCACCGGCTATGTGCTCAAAGACGATGTGCTCGCCGCGCTGCTCGACGGACGCGGCGAGGAGCTGATCGCCAATCTGCGGCGCGAAATCGCCACAGTGAGCGAAACCTATCCCATCACAGGCTTGTTCGAGACGCTTCGCGAGCGTCAGGAACACTTGGCGGTGGTCATGGACGATTTCGGCGGCATGGCGGGCATCGTCACCATGGAAGACGTGATTGAAACCCTGCTCGGATTGGAAATCGTCGATGAAACCGACGAGACGACGGATATGCGCGAACTCGCTAGGCGGCATCGAGACCGACGCGCAAGCGCACTTGGCGCGCTCGGCGAACCACAGGAGACCGATGCGGACGAAGTACGCGCTTAAAGCTTAGAAAAGGTCTTGTCTGGCGGCTCATCGTCCCGCCCGCCGGGCTCATGCCTCTTCGGGCAGATCCTTCATGCTGAGCTTGATGCGGCCGCGCGAATCGATCTCAGTGACAAGCACGTCCACCTGCTGGCCTTCTTCCAGATAATCGGTCACCTTTTCAACGCGCTTGTCGGCGATCTGCGAGATATGCACGAGGCCGTCCTTGCCGGGCAGAATATTCACAAAGGCGCCGAACTCGACGATCTTGTTGACCTTCCCGGAATAGACCTTGCCCACTTCGGCGTCGGCGGACACTTCGTTGACGCGATTGACAGCGAGTTCCCGCGCCTCCTTATTGTCCGCATAGATGCGCACAGTGCCGTCGTCGTCAATATCGATCTCGGCGCCGGTCTCATCCACGATTGAGCGGATGGTTGCACCGCCCTTGCCGATAATGTCGCGAATCTTGTCCGGATGCACCTTGATCAGAATCAGAGAAGGCGCGTTCTCATTGATTTCAGGACGCGGTTCGCTGAGCACCCTGTTCATCTCGCCGAGTATGTGCATGCGCGCACTTGAAGCTTGACCCAAGGCGGCTTCCATGATCTCCTCAGTGATGCCGTCGATCTTGATGTCCATCTGTAGCGCGGTCACACCTGCCTCGGTGCCCGCCACCTTGAAATCCATGTCTCCCAAATGATCCTCGTCACCAAGAATGTCGGTGAGCACGGCGAATCTGTTGCCTTCCTTGACAAGGCCCATGGCGACGCCAGCGACAGGCCGAGTGAGCGGAATGCCCGCGTCCATCAGCGCAAGAGACGAGCCGCAGACAGTCGCCATCGAGCTCGAACCATTGGATTCGGTGATGTCCGAGACGAGGCGGATCGTGTACGGAAAGTCCTTCTCTTTTGGCATGACCGCGATGAGCGCACGCTTGGCAAGTCGTCCGTGGCCGATCTCGCGGCGCTTGGGGCCGGTCATCATGCCGGTTTCACCGACGCTGTAGGGCGGGAAGTTGTAGTGCAGCAGAAAAGTGTCCTTGGTGGTCTCTTCAAGCGCATCGACAAGGGCCGCATCGCGCAATGAGCCGAGCGTAGCTGCCACCATGGCTTGCGTTTCGCCGCGCGTGAAAAGCGCCGAGCCGTGCGTCTTCGGAAGCCAGCCGACTTCAATGTGAATCGGCCGAACCGTCTCAAGGTCGCGCCCGTCGATGCGCGGTGCTCCGGAGAGCAACCGATCTCGCACGGTCTTCTTTTCGAGCCCTGAAAAGGTGCTCGACACCGCTTCGTCTTCGACCTCGCTCGATTCATCAGCGGCGAGCGTATCGACTAACTCTTGGCGAATTTCGCGCACACGCTCTTGGCGCTGCTGCTTTTCGGTAATCTGATAGGCCTCGCCAAGCGAGCCCGCGCAAACTTCCGCAACGCGCGCCTCAAGCGCCGAGTTGTCCTCTGGCGGCGGCAATTCCCATGATGACTTGCCGCATTGCTCTGCAAGGGCTTCAATGGCGCGAATGGCGACTTGCATCTCGCCGTGCGCATAGAGCACACCTCCAAGCATGACGTCTTCCGGCAGTTCGAGCGCTTCGGATTCGACCATCAGCACGCCTTCGCTAGTACCCGCCACGACCATGTCAAGCAGCGAGTTCTGCAACTGACTGAACGTTGGGTTCAGTAGGTAGGCATCGTCAACGAGGCCGACACGCGCGGCGCCGATGGGCGCCTGGAAGGGGATGCCGGAGAGCTTGAGGGCAGCGGAAGTGCCTAGCATGGCGGGAATGTCGGGGTTGGTGTCCCGGTCCGATGAAATGACGGTGCAGACCACCTGCACGTCGTGACGAAATCCCTTCGGAAACAATGGACGAATCGGACGGTCGATGAGCCGCGATGTCAGTGTTTCCTTCTCGGTCGGACGACCTTCGCGGCGAAAGAAATTGCCAGGAACGCGGCCTGCCGCGTAGGTCTTCTCTTGATAGTTGACCGTCAGCGGCAAAAAATTGACACCGGGGCGCGGCGATTTGGACGCGACAACGGTGCATAGAACGACCGTATCGCCAAGCGATGCGAGTACCGCACCATCGGCTTGACGCGCAATGCGCCCGGTCTCAAGGGTGACTTCGCCACTTCCGAAAGGGAAGCGGATTTTAGAGGCTTTCAAAACGATCTCCTTGTGTTGGTTTTTGCTTGCATTGTTGTTGGTTTTGTTGTTTTTGTTTTATGTGTACACGCCTTGACCAGAACCGCTCGCGGTTTGGCTCTCCCTTGAGGGAGAGGGAGTGGTACGGGTTAGCGACGTAATCCAAGGCGCTTGATCACTTCGCGATAGCGGGCGATGTCCTTGCCGCGTAGATAATCGAGCAGCTTGCGTCGCCGATTGACCATGCGAATCAGGCCGACCCGCGAGTGATGATCCTTCTTGTGAGACTTGAAATGATCCTGCAACGCGTTGATTTGCGCGGTGTAGATCGCGATTTGCACTTCTGGAGAGCCAGTGTCGCCCTCGCTGCGGGCGAAATCCTTGATCACCTCCGCCTTTTGTGTGGCATTAATTGCCATGTCGTTTTACTCCCATAGTGATGATTGAATGTACGCACCTGTCGAGCCGCTTATGGGTGCAGCCAAGGACAGATGCCTCTGAGATTGCGCTCATGATGCGGGGCCACCCGCGATCATGCGGCGCGGTGCGATGCGACCATCGTCGAGCACTTCGCCAACGCCAACAAAGCCATTATCCCCCAAACCGTCCTCGTGTAGGCGCACCCAGCCTTGAGAAGGCGCATGTGGCACCATCACAGGCTGCCCGTGTCGGACATGCCAGAGGCCAGCGCTCGTCAGATTCACGCGCGGAAACGCTTGCACCGCGCATGCGCTCGGCCTGATTTCCTTGAGGAGCGCATCCGCGCCTTCGTCCTGCCGCGCCTTCAAGGTGTCGAACAGCACACAGTCGGCAAGGTGAAAAGGGCCAGCTTTGGTGCGCCGCAACTCGCTCACATGCGCACCGCAGCCGAGCAGTTCGCCGAGGTCATCGGCGATGGTACGAACATAGGTGCCTTTGCTGCACTCGATGCGAAGCGACACATCGCGGCCATCGAATTTGGTGATCTCATTGCGAAAGATCTCAACACGACGCGCTTCGCGCTCCACTTCAATGCCCTTGCGGGCGAGCTTGTAGAGCGGCTGCCCTTCACGCTTGACTGCTGAGTACATGGGCGGCACCTGATCAATCGGGCCGCGGAACTGAGCGAGCGCCGACTCGATCTTGGCTTCGTCGATGGCATAGTCTTCAAGCGCCACGCTTCGCAGCACCTTGCCTTCGGCATCACCACTATCGGTGCGCACGCCGAGTTGAATGCGCACCTCGTAATGCTTATCCGAATCAAGCAAAAAGCTTGACAGCTTGGTCGCTTCGCCAAAGCACAGCGGCAGCACGCCGGTGGCGAGCTGATCGAGGCTGCCGGTATGCCCAACCTTTCTCGCCTCAAAGAGCCGCTTGATGCGCGAAACGGCGAGCCCCGATGTCCAGCCGAACGGCTTGTCGAGCACGAGCACGCCGGTGATCGCCTTGCCTTGGTGCTTTCTCCTGCGCGCTCTCATGTGAATCCGCCTGCTGCGCTCGTCTCCTTGGGCGCTACGTCATCAATCAGCGATTCGAGGCGAAGGCCGGACTCCGGCAAGTCGTCGTAGTGAAAGCGCAAGCGAGGCGTCTTCTGCCAATGCGTCCGCGAAGCAAGGCGCTTGCGAAAAAACCCCGCAGCGCTTTTCAGGGCGCGCATCAGTTTGAGGCGCTCGGGCGTATCATTGTCCTTGAGGGCCTTGAGCGAGACGACATAGACATCAGCAAAGGACAAGTCGCGACTGACGCGCACATGGCTGATACTGAGAAGTGCGAGGCGCGCATCAGCCGTATCGCGGCACAGCACATCGGCAAGCTCGCGCTTGAGCTCGCCCGCCACTCTCTCGCTTCGCGCCTGTCCGCCCATGTCTTGCGGCCGGGCTCAGAGCTCGCGCGCAACGGCGACTTCTTCATAGACTTCAATGAGATCGCCTATCTGAATGTCTTTGAAGTCCATGACGCCGATGCCGCATTCAGTGCCGCTCGCAACTTCCGCGACGTCCTCTTTGAAGCGGCGCAGCGAATTGAGCTGACTCGTGAAGACGATTTGATCATCGCGCAGCAAGCGCACCGACTTGTTGCGCATGACCGATCCCTCGACCACGAGACAACCGGCAATCTGCCCGAACTTGGGTGATTCGTAGACTTCGCGCACTTCGGCAGTGCCGAGCACGGACTCCTTGACTTCAGGCGCGAGCAGCTTGGAGAGCATACCCCGCACTTCATCAACAAGCTCGTAGATCACTGAGAAGTACAGCACATCTACGCCCTCTTGCTCCTTGATCGACTTCGCCCGTGCTTCTAGCTTGACATTGAAGCCAAGAATCACAGCATGAGAAGCCATCGCTAGGGTGATATCCGATTCGTTGATAGCACCCACGCCGCTACCAATGATCTTGACGCCGACTTCATCATTGCCAAGCGGATTGAGCGCACCGAGCACGGCTTCCAAAGAGCCACGCACATCCGCCTTGACGAGCACGCCGAGCAGCGCGCGTTCGCCCGCTTTCAAGTTCGACAGGACATCCATGCGCGCCGCCTGCTGACGCGCCGCGCGCTGCTCTGCCGTGCGCTTCAAGCGAAACTCGGCGAGCTCGCGCGCCTTACGTTCATTCTCCACCACGAGGAAGTCCACGCCTGCCTCCGGCGTGCCAGACAGTCCGAGTACCTCGACCGGCATTGCCGGGCTGGCCGCAGCCACGGCGCGGGCGCGATCATCGACAAGCTGCCGCACTCGCCCGGTGCATTGTCCAGCGATCACAATATCGCCTCGCCGCAGGCAGCCGTTCTTGACAAGCAATGTGGCCACCGGGCCGCGCCCCCGCTCAAGACGAGATTCCACCACTGAACCGCGCGCGCTCGCATCTTCCACCGCCTTCAATTCGAGCACTTCAGCGCGCAGCAAGATAGCCTCAAGCAAGCTGTCGATGCCTTCACCTGTGGCTGCCGACACCTGAACATACTGCGTGTCACCACCCCATTCCTCGGGCGAGAGACCTCTGCTCGCAAGCTCGTTTTTCACTTGATCGGGGTTCGCGCCTTCAAGGTCCATCTTGTTGATAGCGACCACCACCGGAACTTTCGCGGCTTGTGCGTGCTGCACAGCTTCCTCGGTTTGCGGCATGACACCATCATCGGCCGCCACCACCAGCACCACAATGTCGGTCACGCCCGCACCGCGCGCGCGCATTGAAGAGAAGGCGGCATGACCGGGGGTGTCGATAAAGGTGATGGCACCATGCTCGGTGTCGACGCGATAGGCGCCAATGTGCTGCGTGATGCCCCCGGCCTCGCCTGCGGCCACCCTCGTATTGCGAATGCGATCAAGCAGCGAAGTCTTGCCGTGGTCAACATGACCCATCACGGTGACCACAGGCGAACGCTGCACTGGCGTGCCCTCGACATCAACCAAGCCTTCGAGCTCTCGCTCGATCGCATCTTCCTGCACAAGCTTTACCTTGTGCCCCGCCTCTTCAACGAGCAGCTGCGCGGTCTCTTGATCGAGCACCTGATTGATGGTGGCGACTGCGCCCAAGTCCATCAGTATCTTCACCACTTCGGCAGCCTTCATCGACATGCGTTGCGCGAGCTCGCCGACAGTGATTGTTTCCGGGAGTTCTACTTCGCGAACCACGGCAGCCGTCGGCTGCTGGAATTCTCCGCCTTGCTGACTGACATGCTTCACAGGGCGCCTGACACGGCGCGCACGTGATGCCCCACCCGACAAGGAAATCTCTCGATGGCGGCGCTTGCCATCGCCGAACTCATCGTCGTCAAGACCGGTCGGAGCCGAGTCCTGCGGCTTGCCGCGCCGCTTGCCAGCATGGCTTCGCTCAGCGGCCACTGCTTCTCGCTGCGCGTCAGCAATTCGATCAGCCGCTACGCTCGCCTGCCCACCCCGGCCCTTCGCCGCACGACCCGAACGTGCCTTCTTATCCTTGCCGCGCTCCGGCTCCGACTTGTGCTGCTTCTCGCTTGCCTTTGAATCAGCCTGCTTGTCTGCTGCTGCGCCCGACTCCTGCTCGGCCTTCGCTTCGGGGCTTTCGGGACTCGCCTCCTGCGCCGCCTTACGGTGCGCATCGAGAGCCGCCTGCGCCGCTGCTTCCTCCTGCACCTGCTTCTCTTCTTGTTCTTTTTGCTGACGCTCCCGCTCGGCTTCACGCTGCGCTTCTAACGCCTCGCGCTCTTCACCTACCGCACGCTTGCGAATCTCCTCCTGCTCGCGAATGCGCTCAATTTCGCTTCTCATAGCCACCGCTGACGGCGTCTCTGCAAATTGCGCATCGTCACCAGAAGGACGCGAGTCATCAGCAGCGGGCGAAGCCGGTTTTGGTGCAGTTGGACGATTGACGAGTATCTTGCGCCCTTTGGTCTTCACTGTGACGCTTGACGCCCGCGCCTTGGACACTCGACTAGCACCCGAACTGCCCAGAGGTCTTCTGCCGGACGCTGATGTACCTGATCGCGCCGCTGCGCCAGTTGTCGATGAGCCGGAGCGAGCAGCGCCTGCCGCACCGCCTTTGGAGGTGATGTGCCTGACCAAAATAGCCTTCTGCTCTTTCGTCACCAAATCGCCTTCGCTGGTGTGCGGCAGCCCGGCATCGCGCAGGAGACCGAGCACTCGCTCAGGAGAGCTCTTGAGCGTCCCGGCAATGTCACGCACCGTCTCGACTGTGATTCGACTCGCCCTATCCATGATGGTTCATGCCCTTCTCACTACTCGTATTGCCCTTGCCTGCCCGCAGCTACGCGACTACTCGGCAGCCACCTCCTGCTCGAACCAATGCTCGCGCGCCTGCATGATCAGCGCGCCCGCACGCTCTTCGGACAGTTCCACGTTGTCAAGCTCAAGCAAATCGATCACCGCCTGCTCGGCGAGGTCTTCGCGCGTGGCAATACCTTGACCTGCGAGTGCCCAAGCGAGCGCTTCGTCCATGCCGTCAAGGTTCAGCAAGTCCTCTGCGGGCATGGCCGCACCGCCACTCGCCAGACCAGCCGCAAGCTGTGCATCCTGCGCTCGGCTTTGCAATTCTGTAGCGATTTCTTCGTTGAAGCCTGGCAGTCCGGCAAGCTCTTCAAGCGACACATAGGCGACTTCTTCAAGGGTAGTGAAGCCTTCCTCCACCAGCACTTCCGCAACGTCGCCATCAACACTTAACTGCTCCTTAAAGAGTTCGACGTTGCGCATCGCTTCTTCGCCCGCTTTCTGGTCGAACTGCTCCTGAGTCATGATGCTGAGTCGCCAGCCAGTGAGGTCGCTCGCAAGGCGCACGTTCTGCCCGCCCTTGCCAATCGCTTGCGCTTGATTGTGCTCGGCCACGACGATGTCCATGGCGCCCGCATTCTCGTCCACGACAATCGAGTCCACTTCAGCAGGCGCAAGCGCATTGATCACGAGCTGCGCTGGGCTTTCTTCCCAAGGCACAACGTCGATGCGCTCGCCAGCGAGTTCGCCCGCAACCGCTTGCACTCGCGAGCCTCTCATGCCGACACACGCACCGACCGGGTCAATGCGCGAATCATTGGTGCTGACGCTCATCTTCGCCCTTGAGCCCGGATCTCGCGAAACGCCACGGATTTGAATGACGCCTTCGGCGATCTCCGGTACTTCAATGCGAAACAGCTCGCGCAGCATTTCAGGTGTCGTGCGCGTCAAGATGAGGCGCGGACCGCGCGGGTCTTCTTCAATGCGTTCGAGCAAGGCGCGCACTCGGTCATTGACGCGCAAGGTTTCTCGGGGAATCAATTGGCTTCTGGCGATGAACGCCTCGGCATTGGCGCCAAGGTCAATGACCACGCCTTCGCGCGTCGCACGCTTGACTGTGCCGCTGACAAGTTCGCCAACACGCGATTCATAGCGCTCGACGACGCGCATACGCTCGGCTTCACGCACCTTCTGAACGATGACCTGCTTCGCTGCCTGGGCGGCAATGCGACCGAACTCAATGGATTCGACTTGCTCGCGATGCAAATCGCCCGGCGACAAGTCAGGGTTGATTACGCGCGCGGCCTCAGGGTCAAGTTCGGCGTCCGGGTTTTCAATTTCCTCGTCAGCCTCGGGGTCAATCACACGCCAGATGCGCCAGGTGTCGTAGTCACAGGTCACCGGGTCGATGTGTACAAGGAATTCGGCATCCGGCACTGTGTAGCGACGCTTGGTTGCGGTCGCGAGCGCCTGTTCAATGGCTTCCAGAATGACAGATTTTTCAACGCCCTTCTCTAGCGCGATCGACTCGACAATGGTCATCAGTTCTTTGTTCATTGGGCTCGGCCCTCCTGAATATCCGTGTGATGCGAACCATCCCAGACAAGGTTCATTTCGCGCACATCGGAGAATCGAAATCCTTGGCGCTGCCCGTCGTCATCAAGTTCGAGCACGAGCGCGTCCGCATCAACGCCCACTTCGGCGAGGCGCCCGGAGAAAGCGCGGCGCCCCTCGCGAGGCATTTTCAGGTGCAAGGAGACGGGTTTGCCCACGTAGCTCTCGCACTGATCCAAGGTAAAGAAACGGCGCTCGATGCCAGGAGAAGAGACCTCCAACTGATAAGCGCCGTGAATCGGGTCTTCAATATCAAGCAACATGCTCACTTGACGACTCACCTGCTCGACATCGGTGATCGTGACGCCGCCGGGCGGATTGGTGTCAATGAACACACGCAGCGTGGCACTGCGGCCGCGGCCTTTGCATTCGATCCCCCAAAGACGGTAGCCGAGCGCCTCTACAACCGGGGATACAAGTTCGCCGAGTCTTTGCTCTGTTCTTTTCGCTGCAAATTGCAAAGCGCTTCCCCGCTACTTAGCTTGACGTTCCAAAACGGCAAAAAAATGGGCGACCATTGGACGCCCACGACCTCAGCCCCTAGCAGCCTCGCCTGTGTATCATTATCAAAATATCAAATCAAACACAGGCACTGCCATGAGCTCCCTTGCGACTCTTCTTCAAGGTCACTCGGGCCAAACTCTTTGCGACTTAACGCATTGCGAACTCCGGTCTAATCGTTCGTGCCATTTCGGTGCGATTGAGGCAAGCCTCCTTTTATCGCAGCCGAGTATTCTACCATTATTCGGCCTCACAACACTCAGGGCAGATGCAACTCATCACACAATTGAGCGAACGGCAGTACGCGCACACCTTGAATCAGCCGGTCGGTCTTGCCAAGGTGTACTTGAAACCATCTTGGCATGGACGTGCGTTCCTTGAAGTATTTGAACGCCCGACTCACGTCGCGCTCGCCAGTCTTGCATTCAACCGCAAACAGGGGCGCACCATCGCGCATCCCAATTCAAGTACGCGGGATGTCGGAGTGATTGCGAGCCCAAGAGTGATAGGGCGAGGATCGTTTTGCCAACCTGCCGAGGGCCAAAGAACAGATCAGGTGAACGGTAGATCAAGTGAGTTGAAGAGGGCAGTAAACAGTGCTAGCCTGCGCCCCCATATAAGTAGATATGGGTAGCCATATTGAAGACAACCATCGAAATTTCGGATCAACTCTCGGAATCTGCCAAAGCCTGTGCGAGGGAGAATGGCATCACGCTTCGCAGCTTGATTGAGCAGGGACTGCGCATGGCGATTTCAGCCAATCGTAACAAGCACACCTTTCAGCTGCGAGATGCCAGCGTTGGCGGTCGAGGGCTGCAAGATGCCTTTCGTGACGCAGACTGGGCGACATTCCGAGAAGCGATTTACGAAAGCCGAGAAAATCTCCCCGAGAAATGATCGCGACCGACACCAACATTCTGGTCTATGCGCATCGTTCTGATAGCGAATGGCACCGGGGAGCGTCGGCGTGCGTTCAAGGTCTCGCCCAAGGGCGAGTGGCTTGGGCGCTCCCCTGGCCTTGCGTGCATGAGTTCTTTTCGACTGTGACCCACCCCCGCATATTCGACCCGCCATCGACCATTGCCGAGGCAGTGACGCAAATTGATGCATGGCTTGAGGCGCCGAGCGTGGTGCTCATCGGTGAATCTGACTCGCATTGGGAAGTGCTTCACACGATATTGAATGAGGCTCGCATCAGAGGCCCTATGGTGCACGATGCGCGAATTGCCGCCATGTGCATTGCGCATGGTGTCACAGAACTTCTCAGTGCCGACCGAGACTTTAGCCGCTTCTCACCGCTCGTGGTACGAAATCCGCTCGTGAACGGAGATTTCAGCAGCACGCCAACGCCGTAATCTACGCCCGTGACTATAATTCGCGTTTGCACTTCCGTTCCTACACTTTGAGCGACCCTCGGAACATACTCGTCACCAGCGCCCTGCCCTACGCAAACGGCGAACTGCACCTCGGCAACATGCTTGAGCATGTCTACACCGACGTGTGGGCGCGTTTCCAGCGGCTTTGCGGTCACCAAGTCGTGTACCTGTGTGCCGACGATGCTCACGGCACACCGACCATGCTGCGCGCGCAAAGTGAAGGCGTGGCGCCGGAAGCGCTCATCGACGAGCTTCGCGATGCCCATGTGCGCGACCTCAAGGGCTTTTTGATCAGTCACGACAATTACCACACCACGCATTCGGCCGAGAATCAAAAGATGGTCGAAACTATCTACCTGCGACTGAGGGATGCGGGCCTTATCACCACTGGCGAAGTTGAACAGCTCTACGATCAAGAGAAGGGCCTGTTCCTCGCCGATCGCTATGTGAGAGGCACTTGTCCGCGCTGCGGCCTTGCAGATCAGTACGGCGATAACTGCGAAGGCTGCGGCGCGAGCTACGAAGCCACCGAAATCCTCAATCCTGTGTCCACACTATCGGGCAAGACACCCGTGAAGCGCTCGTCCACGCACTACTTCTTCGACCTGCCGAAGTTCAGTCAAAGCCTGCGCGATTGGACATCGAGCGATGCGGTCTCGGGCGAGGTCGCCAACAAACTCGCTGAATGGCTCGATGCGGGGCTCAAAGCCTGGGATATCAGCCGCGACGGGCCTTACTTCGGATTCCCCATCCCGGACACTCAAGACAAGTATTTCTATGTCTGGATGGATGCCCCGGTCGGCTACATGGCGAGCCTGATCCACTACATCAACGGCGCGGGCAAGACGCGCGGCATCGATTTTGACAGCTTCTGGAACGCAGATGCTGCGAGCGAAGTCGTCCACTTTGTCGGCAAGGACATCATTTACTTTCATGCCCTCTTCTGGCCAGCTGTGCTTTCGGGCGCGAGCTTCCGCACGCCGTCGCGCGTGGTAGCACACGGCTTTCTTACTGTTAACGGCGTGAAGATGTCGAAATCGCGCGGCACTTTCATCCTCGCCGAAACGTACCTGTTGCACCTTGACCCTGAATACCTGCGCTACTACTTCGCCTCCAAGCTGAGCCCAAGCATCGCCGATATCGACCTCAATCTCGACGACTTCCTGAATCGCGTCAATGCCGACCTCGTGGGCAAGCTCGTCAACATCGCGAGCCGCTGCGCACGCTTCATCGAGAAGGATTTTGATCATACGCTCGCCGCTGAAATCCACGATGCCGAGCTTTGGGACGCCTTCCAAGCGAGCAGGCAGAGCATCGCCGCTCACTACGAGTCCTGCGAAGTCAGCAAGGCGGTGCGCGAGATTATGGCGCTTGCCGACCGCGCCAATCAGTACATCACCCGCCATGAGCCTTGGAACCTGATCAAGCAGGATGACAAGCACGACGAGGTGCACGGCATCTGCAGCCAAGGCATCAACATGTTCCGGTTCTTGATGGTCTGCCTGAAGCCTGTACTGCCAGAGACTGCTGCGCGCGCCGAAGCATTCATCAATGCTGGCGAGCTTCAATGGAAAGATTCCGCAGAGTATCTTCGCGAACACAGAATCAATCGATTCGTCCCGCTCATGCGGCGCATGGACAAGAAGGCGCTGATACGCATGATGGACGACTCAAAGCCGCCTGAATCGCCAGCGGCGCAGCTGACGCAAGAGCAGGCAGAAGATAACAAGCATGTCAGCCTTGATCAGTTCCTGAACATCGACCTTCGCATCGCCAAGGTGCTCGCCGCCGAACCCGTGCAAGGCGCGGACAAGCTGCTGCGCTTGACACTTGACGTCGGCACCGCAACACGCACTGTGTTCGCAGGCGTCAAGTCAGCCTATGCGCCGGATACGCTCATCGGGCGATTGGTTGTGGTGGTCGCCAATCTGGCGCCGAGGGAGATGCGCTTCGGCACCTCAGAAGGCATGGTGCTCGCGGCGGGCGAAGGCGGCAAGGAGATATTCCTGCTGTCGCCGGATTCCGGGGCAGAGCCTGGAATGCGCGTGCGCTAAAGCGCGAGACTATGGGCGACCTCTTCGCATTGTGGGTGGGCGCGCTGCTCATCAACAACTTTGTGCTGGTCTGGTTTCTTGGCCTGTGTCCGTTCATGGGCGCATCAACGCGCCTTGACAACGCCTTTGCCATGGGCGTGGCCACCTGCTTCGTGCTCATTGTGTCAGCCGCCTCGTCCTATCTTCTATATCACTATCTGCTGGTGCCATTTGGGCTGATAAGTTTTCGCATCATTGCGTTCATTCTGGTGGTCGCGTTCCTCGTGCAGCTCACTGAGCTCTATGTGCGTCACGCGCATCCATTGATTCATCAAACGCTCGGCGCGTACCTGCCGCTAGTGACGAGCAATTGCGCGGTGCTCGGCGTTGCGCTCATTGCGCTGCGCGAACAGCTCGACTTTGTTGAGACGCTCGTCTACGCATTCGGCGCCGCGCTTGGCTTCTGGCTGGTGTTGCTGCTCTTTGCCGCCATCCGCAGGCAACTCGAAGGCGCCGATGTGCCAGCGCGCTTCGCAGGCGTGCCTATTGCCCTGGTCACCGCTGGCTTCATGTCGCTAGCCTTCATGGGCTTTGCCGGGATCAACCAGTGATCTTGCTCGCGCTGCAAGCCTTGGCCTTCGGCGCACTCTGCGCGGGTCTCGGCTGGCTGCTCAGCATGGCTCACAAGCGCTGGAGCGGCAATGAGCACGCGCTCATCGATGCCATCGAGGCGAAGCTACCACAAACCCAATGCGGCCAATGCCAGTACCCAGGCTGCCACGCCTACGCTTCGGCGGTCGCTGGCGGCGAATCGATCGATCTGTGTCCACCGGGCGGCGAAGCTACCACACAAGCGCTTTCTGAACTGCTCAATCGACCGAAACATCGACCGACCGATAGCAGCGAGTCGTTTGATGAGCCTATCGTCAATCAAGTTGCCAAAATTCGTGAGTCAGAGTGCGTCGGCTGCGGGCTGTGTCGGCCAGCGTGTCCGGTCGATGCCATCATCGGCGCTCAAGGGTATCTGCACGGCGTACTTGAAGACCTGTGCACCGGCTGCGAGCTCTGCGTCCACGCCTGTCCGGTCGATTGTATTGACATGCTGGAAACGCCAATCGAGACAGTCCGGCGCAGGACTTTGAAATCAGTCCCGACCACTGAGCCGCTCGGCTGCATACGCTGCGGATTGTGCGATGCTGTCTGCCCTCAGCACATCCCGGTGCGCGAACTCTGGTGGTCGATTCGCCAAGGGGCAAGCGATGCTGTCCCCGCACCCGGCGCTGACGCCTGCATCGCCTGCGGACGCTGCGACAGTCATTGCCCGAGCGGTATTTCGCTGGCCCGTCCAATCCTCGAACAGGCGACGCGCGAACGATCAAAGCAGGTGTTCAAGCAACACGCAGCACGCGCGGCAGCGCTGTTTGACACCACGAGTGGGCGGCGCGAGCAGTCGCAAGAGGCCGCCAATCAACGGCGCTCGCAGCGTCTGCGGCGCATCAAGACCACATCGATGCCATGAAACAGCCGGACACCCGAAGCATCATGCGCTTGGTGCTGCTCGCACTCGTACCGGGCGTGCTTATGATGCTGCCGTGGCTTGGCTGGACATTGCTCGGCCAAGTGGCGCTCGCCGCCGCCTTTGGTATTGGCATTGAAGCTGCGTGCCTGCGGCTTCGTGGCATGACATTGAAACCGCATCTTCTTGATGGCAGCGCCTTGGTCAGCGCAGTGCTGATTGCACTCTGCCTGCCACCCGGCGTGCCTTGGTACCTACTTCTCATCGCGCTCGCGGGCGGGTTGGGCCTCGCGAAGCATGCCTATGGCGGCATGGGCAACAACCTGCTGAATCCGGCGATGGCGGGCTATGCGCTGGTGTTGGTCGCTTTCCCAAGCGAACTCTCTGTGTGGGTGGTGGACGGCGTGACCGCAGCCACACCGCTCGAAGTTTTTCGCTTTCGCGGCGCATCGACAGTCGCCGAGGTCTGGCCGCAAGCCTTTGGCGTGTTCGGTGGCATCGGATGGGAATGGATGAACTTCGGATTCCTGCTCGGCGGACTGTTCCTGCTTGCCATGCGTATTATTCGCTGGCAGGCACCCGTCGCTTTTCTTGTCAGCCTCGCTGCGTGCGCGAGCATCGGATACGACGGCGGCAGTTCTTCGAGCCTTGGCTCACCAATCATGCATCTATTCTCTGGCGGAGCGATGCTGTGTGCTTGGTTCGTTGTCACCGACCCCGTCACTGCGCCGGCGTCTGCGCGCGGCCAGATAATCTTCGGCGCGCTCATCGGCGTGCTCGTGTTCCTGATACGCAGCTTTGGCGCCTATGCCGATGGTATCGCCTTCGCCGTGCTGCTCGGCAATATCAGCGCACCGCTCATTGACGAGCTGATCCGCAGGCGGCGCATATGAGTCTGCGCACCGCCTTGCATCTTGGCCTGATCACCAGCCTCGGGAGCTTACTTGTGCTGCTCGTGTCTGATCTCACTGAAGAAGCGAGATCAAATAATTGGCGCGAGGCTGCGCAATCTAACCTGATGGAGCTGATGCAGCGGGACGAGCGGCTCCATATCGACTTCGATGCCACTAGCCTGACACAACCTACCGCAGTGTGCGATGCGCAAAACAAGCTGCAAGCGATATTCTATCCGGGCACTGGCACAGGGTACGCTGGCAAAATTGAGTTCATCGCCGCACTCAATACCGAAAGCCAGCTGACGGGCGTGCGCGTCATATCGCACGCCGAGACGCCGGGCATTGGGGACGTCATTGAAGCGGACAAATCATCTTGGATTCACTCGCTTGCGAGGCGGCCGAAAGACGCAACTGTGTGGGCACTCGCGCATGACGGCGGTGATATCGATGGCGTTAGCGGCGCCACCATCACGCTTCGCGGACTGCTGAAGAGTCTCGACGAAGCGTTGTCGCAAGACGCTCCGGCGTGTTCGCAATGAGTGAGTCACTGATAAGCCTGACCCGAGGCGTCGTGCGAGAGAACCCCGTGTGGGTGCAGATGCTTGGCCTGTGCCCAGCTATGGCCGTCACCACGTCCGTTGCGAACGGGCTTGGATTGGCAATCGCGACATTGTTCGTGCTAGTGGGCAGCAACGTGACCGCGAGCGCTATCCCCATCCCAGAACGCGCACGACTACCGGCGCTTGTGTTTATCATCGCGAGCTTTACCACGACCATCGTGCTGCTGCTCGAAGCCTTTGCCTTTACCCTGTATGAACGCATCGCCCTCTATGTGCAGATCATCGTCACCAACTGCGTCATACTCGCTCGCGCCGATGGCTACGCACGACAAAAACCACCGCATCTCGCCTTGCTCGACGCCCTTGGCGCTGGCCTCGGATTCGCATTCGCGCTGCTCGCCTTGAGTGCGCTGCGCGAAGTGCTCGGCTCTGGTACGCTCTTTGCAGGCATGGAGCATTTATTTGGAGAGACGGCGCAAGATTGGGAAGTGCGCGTGCTGCCGGAGGGTGCTCGCTTTCCCTTGGCTTTGCTGCCGCCTGGTGCGTTTCTCATCGCGGGTCTGGCAATCGCGGTTTTTAGGCCTGTGAAGCATAGCGGATGAGGCGACGCAGGGGTCTCACATGAACTCGAAGAAGCGCGAGCAGATTTTCTCCCGCCTGCAAGAAATCAACCCAGCCCCAACGACTGAGCTTAAATATGACACGGGGTTTCAACTGCTCATTGCAGTCATTCTCTCCGCGCAAGCAACCGATGTCAGCGTCAACAAGGCCACGCAAGGCTTGTTCCGCGAAGCACCCACGCCCGAGGCCATGCTCGATCTTGGGCTTGCCGGACTCAAAGCGCACATCTCCTCGATTGGCCTCTACAACAGCAAAGCCAAGAATGTCCTCAAGACCTGCGACATCCTGATGGGCGAGCACAGCGGCGAGGTGCCTCGCGACCGAGCGGCCTTGGAAGCCCTACCCGGCGTTGGCCGCAAGACCGCCAACGTCATTTTGAACACGCTCTTTGGCGAACCTGTGATCGCAGTGGACACGCATATTTTCCGTATCTCAAACCGCATCGGCATTGCGCCCGGCAAAACTGTACGTGCAGTCGAAGACCGGCTCATGCGTCTCGTCCCCAAGAAGTTTCTCAAAGATGCGCATCACCATCTTATTCTGCACGGCCGCTACGTCTGCACGGCGCGCAATCCGAAGTGCGGCGAATGTCCAATTTTCGATTTGTGTGAGTATCCTGGGCGCCGTCAACTCATCTGAGAAGCCACCCCAACCGCATCTTCCACATCAATTTGAAACGCGATGCCAGCGCCTGGCTCGCCGTCGAATTGACCGGCGTCGCCAATCCGCTTGAGCACCGCTTCAGCGCACGCCTCAGACACCAGAAAAAGTAGGACATCGCACTTGGACTCAAGTTCGAGACCAAGAAAAGTCTTCTTGGCTGAGCGTCCTTCGCCGCGTGCGCTGGTGATGACGGTCGCGCCGGTTGCGCCTTCGGTGCGCGCTGCATTGAGGACAACATCGGTCTTGGCATCGTCCACGAGCGCAACAATCAGTTTGGTCAATTTAGTGTTCATCAATCAGCTCCTCGGAGAATCTGTGCGGCCCGGCTCGCGGCGCCTCGCGCGCCAAGATGCAATCATGGCATAGCCGAGCACCGACATAATGGGAAAGACGCTGGCAAAAGCAATGAGGCCAAAGCCGTCAATGAGCGGGCTGCGGCCGGGCACGCTTGAAGCGAGGCCGAGACCGAGCGCTGCCACCACAGGCACGGTCACGGTGGAGGTGGTGACGCCGCCACTGTCGTAGGCGAGCGGTACGATGCTTCGCGCCGAACGAAAGGTTTGCAGGATGACGATCACATAAGCGGCAATGATGTACCAAGGCAGCGGCGTACCGGTGACAATGCGAAAGCAGCCCAGCGATACGCCGATAGCCACGCCGACCGCGACCGCAATGCGCAGGCCGCGCGCCTTGAGCGAACCGCCGGAGACTTCCTCGGCCTTCATTGACACCGAGATGAGTGCAGGCTCGGCAACTGTGGTCGCAAATCCAATCGCCGCCGCAAAGGCGTACACGAGCAGATAGTCGTCCCATCTCACTTCATTTGATGCAGTTGCGCTCACCGCAGTGAGCTGCTTGGCCATGGTTTCGCCGATCGGAAAGAGCGCCTGTTCAAGGCCGATCAAGAACAGCGTCAGCCCGATCAGTACATAGATGAAGCCGCGCACAATCCGTCGAAGATTTGGCAATCTGCGGCGCAGCACAACAACTTGAAAAAACAGCAGAACCGCGACGATGGGCGCGACATCGCGCAAGGTCGAGAGCGACGTGTTGCCTAGTGTGGACAGAAATTCCATCAGAAAGTCGTCAGGAAAGGATCATGCCGTAGGCGAGCACGAACACCAGTGGCGTCAAGCTCGCAAAGGCGATCAGGCCGAAGCCATCGATCATCGGATTGCGACCCTTGATGGCCATCGACAAGCCGATGCCGAGCGCAGCAACCAAGGGCACAGTGATAGTGCTCGTGGTGACACCGCCCGAATCATAGGCAACGCCGACAATCTCTTCGGGCGCAAAGGGCGTCATCAGGGTCACGGCCAGATAGCCGCCGATGATGAGCCAGTGAATCGGCCAGCCTTTGATGATACGCACCACCCCGATGACAATCGCCGCGCCGACGGAAACCGCAACTACCATGCGCAGGTTGAAAGCGTACTCCGAGCGCGCCGATTCGCTGTCAAGAATCGCGCCGGCTTCGGAAGCGACATCGGCCGCTTCCGCTGCGACGGCAATGAGCGCAGGCTCGGCCACGGTGGTGCCAAAACCAAGGCAGAAGGCAAAGGCAATCAAGGCTGGCAAACTGCCCTTGGCGGCGAATTCTTGGGCGATTTCTTCGCCGAGCGGAAACAGCCCGCTTTCAAGCCCTTGTATGAACAAGGTCAATCCGGCGATCACACAAGCGAGACCGACAAGGACGCCGCCGAGATTCGGAAAAGGCTGCTGCAATACGACAATCTGAAAAAACGCGATGACCAAAATGATAGGCGCGAGGTCGCGAACCGCGCCCATAATGCCCTTGGCAAGATTTCGCAAGAATTTACCCATGCTCAAGAAAGCTGAGCGAGGACACGAATACGCTGATCGGAACGCGCAGGCTCAGCCGTGCCCTCCTCTACCACCAAGCTTCAAGCGGAGCGCATTGAGGCGGATAAATCCTTCGGCGTCCTTTTGGTCATAGGCACCAAGATCATCCTCGAAACTCGCCAAGGTGGGCCGATAGAGGCTACCTTCCGAGCGTCTCCCGAGTACTGTCACATTGCCTTTGAACAGCCTCAACCGCACCTCGCCGGAGACCGGAATTTGCGAATGGTCGATGAGTGCTTGCAGCGCTTCGCGCTCGGGCGCCCACCAGTAGCCGTTGTAGATGAGCGATGCGTAGCGCGGCATGAGTTCATCCTTGAGATGCGCCACCTCGCGGTCAAGGGTGAGGGACTCAATCGCGCGATGCGCCTTGAGCAAGACCGTACCGCCCGGCGTTTCGTAGCAGCCGCGGGATTTCATGCCGACATAGCGGTTTTCAACAAGATCAAGGCGACCGATGCCGTGGCGCCCGGCGAGCGCATTGAGCTTCGTCAAGAGCGCCGCTGGCGACAGCGGCTGTGAGTCAATGGCAACAGGGTCGCCCCGCTCAAAGCTCAAGGTGATTTCATCGGCCTTGTCCGGAGCATCTTCAATTGCTGCGGTGCGCAGCCACATGGCCTCATTCGGCGAGAAATCCGCATCTTCAAGCTCTCCGCCCTCATAGGAGACATGCAGCAGATTGGCGTCCATCGAGTAAGGCGCTTCAGTGGCATCACGCCGCGTCCCTTCAACGGGAATTTGATGCTGCTCGCAGAAAGTCATGAGCGCTGAACGCGAGTGAAGATGCCATTCCCGCCAAGGCGCGATGACTTGAATGCTCGGATTGAGGGCATAGGCGCCAAGCTCAAAGCGAACCTGATCGTTGCCCTTGCCGGTCGCGCCGTGCGAAATGGCATCAGCACCAGTCTCCTTGGCGATTTCCACCAAGCGCTTGGCGATCAATGGACGCGCAATGCTCGTACCGAGTAGATACTCGCCTTCGTACACAGCATTGGCACGAAACATCGGAAACACGAAATCACACACAAACTCTTCGCGCAGGTCTTCAATGTAGATGGCTTTCGCGCCCATGCCCTCAGCCTTGGCGCGTGCTGGCTCGATTTCCTCGCCTTGCCCAATATCAGCTGTGTAGGTGATGACCTCGGCATCATAGGTGACTTGCAGCCATTTCAGGATCACACTGGTATCAAGCCCGCCTGAATAGGCGAGCACAACCCGCTTGGCTGCATCGCGCATTGCCGGCACGGATTTAAGCGTCTGGCTGGGCGCCAGCACTCTCAACGAGCGGCTGCAACTCGCCTGCCTCGTAGAGCTCGGTGACGATATCGCAACCGCCCACAAGCTCGCCATCGACATAGAGCTGCGGAAAGGTCGGCCAGTCAGCAAAGTCGGGCAAGATCGCGCGAATCTCGGGATGACTCAGAATATCCACATAAGAAAAGGGCTTGCCGCACGCCATCAGGCACTGCACGGTGCGCGCCGAAAATCCGCACATTGGCTGCTGCGGCGTACCTTTCATATAGAGGATGATCGGATTCGAGGCGATTTGCTCGCGGATCGTGTCCATGACATCGCTCATGGGCAAAATGTCCTTTTCGTTAGTCGTTGCGCATTGTACCCGCTTCCTGCTCACAGACCGTAAATTCTTCCCTTCGCGTCGACGCCGATGCCCTTCGCTGCTGGCTCTCTCGGCAATCCCGGCATGGTCATGATGTCGCCGCACAGCACCACGACGAATCCAGCACCCGCCGACAGGCGCACGCCGCGCACCGGCAGCACATGCCCGTCGGGCGCGCCCTTGGCGCTCGGATCGGCCGAGAAGCTGTACTGCGTCTTGGCGATGCATACCGGCAACTGGCCATAGCCTGAGTCTTCAAGCGCTTGTAAGTCATGCGCCGCTTGCTCGTCGAATTGTACGTCACTCGCGCCGTATATGCGCGTGGCGACGGCGCGGACTTTGTCGATGAGCGGCGCCTCGTCCTCATATGGGAACGTGACTTCGCCCGTTGCGTGTTCGATGCGTTCCATCACGGCCTCAGCCAATTCAGTCGCGCCAGCGCCGCCCTCGGCCCAATGCCTGGCAAGCACGACTTTCACATCCAAGTCTTGAAGCTCGGCGCGAATCGTCTCGACCTCCTCGTCGCTGTCTCCAGTGAAGTGATTGACGGCCACTACCGGCGAGACGCCAAAGCCTTGCAGATTGCGCACATGCCGACGCAAATTGGCGAGGCCGCGCGAAACCGCCGCAACGTCGGCGCGACCAAGGTCTTCAAGCGCTACGCCGCCGTGCATCTTGAGCGCCCGTACTGTCGCGACGATGACGCATGCGCTAGGGCGCAGCCCCGACTGCCGGCACTTGATATTGAAGAACTTCTCGGCACCGAGGTCGGCCCCGAAACCCGCTTCTGTCACCACCACATCGGCGAGACCAAGCGCAGTGCGCGTCGCCAGAACGGAATTGCAGCCGTGCGCGATGTTGGCGAAGGGTCCGCCGTGGATGATGGCAGGATTGTGCTCAAGGGTTTGCACGAGATTGGGCGCAAAAGCGTCCACAAGCAGCGCGGTCATCGCGCCTGCAACCTCCAAATCACGCGCGCACACGAAAGACCCGTCGGATGCACGTCCGATGACGATGTTGCCGAGGCGCTTTTCAAGATCGGCTAGGTCGCTCGCCAAGCACAGCACTGCCATGACTTCCGAGGCGGCGGTGATATCGAACGCCCCTTCGCGGCTGAGCTCACGACGCAAGTTGAGGGACAGCTTACGCAGCGCTCGCTCATTGAGGTCGATCGCACGCCGCCAAGAAATCCGCGCAGGATCCAAACGCAAGCGGTTGCCCCAGTAGAAGTGGTTGTCCACCATGGATGCGAGCAGGTTGTCCGCCGATGTGACGGCATGAATATCGCCATTGAAGTGCAAGTTAATATCCTGCATCGGCGCGATTTGTGCATAGCCGCCGCCGGTCGCGCCGCCTTTCATGCCAAAGCAGGGCCCGAGGGACGGTTCCCGCAAGCACGCCGCCGCGCGCACGCCGATTCGATTGAGTCCATCGCTAAGACCGATGCTCGTCGTCGTCTTGCCTTCGCCTGCTGGCGTTGGACTGAGCGCCGTCACTAGCACCAGCTGACCGCACGGATTATCGTGCGCCGAATTCGCAACATCCAAGGGGATTTTCGCCTTGTGATGACCGTAGGGAATGATCTGCTCGATGTCCAAGCCAAGGGCATTCTCAGCCACATCCGCTATGGGCTTGAGCGTGATACGGCGCGCGATTTCTTCGTCCCTCACAAGGGCCTCCAAGGGTTGTATTCAGAAGACGCTACACATTCTAAGCGATCAGTCAGCCACATCCCGGCATCGGCCGCTTAGCCGGTCAGTTGGGCGAGCAGTGCGAGCAGCGGCACGGTAGGAAGCAGCGAATCGAGACGATCGAGGACGCCGCCATGGCCGGGGAACAGGCCACCCGAGTCCTTGGCATCCGCAAGGCGCTTGACGAGACTCGTGAAGAGGTCGCCGAGGATAGAGAGCAGCGCAAACCCGATTGAAGCCAAAATCCAGAATAAGAGATCGTTCTCGAAGTTGAACAACACTGGCATTGAGAGACCTGCAACAGCACCAACAACAACCGCCGAGAGAATGCCAGTCAAAGCGCCTTCGATGGTCTTGCCAGGACTCACTTCGGGCGCAAGCTTAGTTTTCCCCCACGCACGACCTCCAAAATAGGCCGCTGAGTCGGCAATCCAGACAACAATGAAGAGCCAGACGATGAGCCATTCGCCGCTGTTCGCTTTCAGCAATGTGAACCCAAGCCAAGCACTGCTGAGCAGAAAAGCGCCGATGACCGCGCGCACCGGGGGCGGTAGCAGGCGAGCAGATGCCGGAAAACGCACGACCATGAAGAGCGCTGCGCACCAGAAGACGGCGCAGAGACTCAGCAGGGGCAGTGTCAGATCAACGCCTGCCGCACTGTGAAGACCGAACAGAGCCGGTGCGAGCAGGCCGTAGATCAGCCACAACAGCGCGGTCATATAGATGCCCGTTTCGCTCAAGCGCCCCCATTCGACAAGTCCGACGCCGAGCAGCACGAACACAAGGCCAGCGAGCAGAAGCGTCGGCAACACGAACAGCAGAACGAGCGTCAGGGGCAGCGCGATGAGTGCGGTGAGCACCCGCAGTCGCAAATTAGATGTGGCTTGTTTGGCGCTCATGGCAATCGCTAAAGGGAGTCTTGCCAGTCCTGTCCCGGAGCATAGAAGTGCAGGATGAGGACTTGGTCTGAATCGGGATGGTACTCGTAGACTACCACTCTTCCAGACTCAGTAATGTAACGTGTGTCGGCATCGAGTTGGGCGATTTGACGATTTTCATTTTGCCTACGCCTCGCCTCTTCGATCGCCAAAGCGACGCAGCCGCGCGCCATACGCGGCAATCGCGGCGTCCAAGTCGACCGTTGCGAAATCGGGCCACAACGCATCCGTAAAATAGAGTTCGGTATAGCTCAAGTCCCAAATGCAGAAGTTACTCAGGCGCTGCTCTCGGCCGGTGCGAATGAGCAAATCAGGCTGCGGCACGCCGGCGCGTTCGAGCGACAGGAAACGTCCGAAAGTCTCCTCGTCCATCGCCTCGATGTCGGCCTCGGACACACGCCCCTCGAGCACCGCCTTGGCCACCGCGCGCATGGCTTGCAGAATATCCCAACGGCCACCGTAGCTGAGCGCGACAGTGAGCGTCATCCTGCTATTGACTTCGCTCACATGCTCGACCCGCTCAATGCGCCTCAATAGATCATCCGAGAATCGCCTGCGGTCGCCGATCACACGAATTCTTAAGCCTAGCTCGGCAAGTTCCGAGAGTTCATCGTCGAGTACGCGCCGCACGAGATTCATCAGCACGCGCACCTCAGACTTCGGACGCTGCCAATTTTCAGTGCTGAATGCAAACAGCGTCAGGTAGTTGACGCCTCGGTCAAGGCAATCCATCACCCGCGGGCGAACATTCTCAGCCCCGGCTCGGTGTCCAGCCCCAACAGGCAGGCCGCGCTTGCGCGCCCAGCGATAGTTGCCGTCCATGATGATGGCGATGTGGTTCGGCGCCGTCATCACACGGTTCGATCAGTGAAGCCGCCTAAAACTCAGCGAGTTCCTGCTCCTTCTCGTGCAGCACCTCATCGACCTTGGCGACGGTCTCATCGGTGAGCTGCTGCATGAGCGTCTCGCCGCGCCGTTCCTCATCTTCGCTGATGAGCTTGTCCTTAGCGAGCTCGCGCAGGTCGCCATTGGCATCTCGGCGAACATTGCGTACCGACACCTTGGACTGCTCGGCTTCCGCGCGCGCCGACTTGATGAGGTCTCGACGCCCTTCCTCAGTAAGCGGCGGCAGCGGCAGCCGCACCAAGTCGGATGTTGATTGCGGGGTCACGCCGATGTCGCTGTCAAGAAGTGCTTTTTCGATGACCGAGATCATTTTCTTTTCCCATGGGGCAATCACCAGGGTGCGCCCGTCCTCCACGGAAATGCTCGCGACCTGCTTCAAGGGCGTTGGCGAGCCGTAATATTCAACTTGTACATGCTCGACAAGTGCGGGACTCGCGCGTCCTGTTCGGAGCCTGCCGAGCGCAATCCTCAGTGCATCGATCGACTTACCCATGCGCGTCTTGGCGTCATCGAGAATCTCATCGTAGAGTTCATCGGCCATGGACTTCGTCCCCCGCTATTTCGATTCGGTGTGCGACTACTTTAACCTGCCTGCCGCGCCACTTCCTCTGCGAAGTCAGTCTCGTTTCGCTCAATGCCTTCGCCAACACCGAAACGAGCCATGGCAGTCACATCGGCGCTTGATGTCTTCAAAAGCTGTCCAACCTTGACTTCGGAATCCAAGGCATACACTTGGCTGACCAGGCTTGAGCTTGCAAGAAACTTCTGCAACCGACCTTCGATCATCTTCTCAATGATGGCGGCTGGCTTGTTCTCGCCTTGGGCTTGCGCAACCAGAATGGCGCGTTCTGATGCAACTCTTTCAGCGGGCATGTCCTGCGGGCGAACCACCGGCGGTGCTTCCGCGGTGACGTGGATGGCGATGCCTTCGCCGAGTTCGCGGTCGCCGCCTTTGAGTGCGACGAGTGCGCCTTTCTTGCGGTCGTGGTGCAAGTAGCCGTAGACCTGCCCGCTCTCGTCTGCCTCAACGCGCGTCACACGCCGCACGACGATGTTCTCGCCGAGTTCCTGCACCAAGGTCTGACGTTCAGACTCAAGCGCATCGGTGTTGAAGCTTGCGAGGTCGCTCGCGCCAGACTCAAGCGCCTGGCGCGTGACATCGTTCACAAAGTTCAAGAACTTCTCCGTGCGCGCCACGAAGTCGGTTTCGCTGTTGACTTCGACGAGTACGCCTGCGGAGCCGTCGGTCAGCATGCCGAGCAAGCCTTCCGCCGCCACTCGCGCAGTTTTCTTGTCCGCTTTGATAGCACTGCGCTCGCGCAGCACGCGCACAGCTTCGTCGAGGTTGCCGTCAGCTTCCACGAGCGCACGCTTGCATTCCATCATGCCAAGACCAGTGCGGTCCCGCAATTCCTTCACTAGCGTTGCCTTAATTTGTGTCATTTTCGGATTCCTCTGTTTCTTCTGTGTCTTCTGTTGCCTCTGTTTCGACTTCTGCTTCTTTTTCTTCTGCTTGTGGCTGATCATCCGTCTCAGCATCCGTCTCAGCGCTTTCTGAATCTTCTGTCTCGCCCTCATCAGCCGAGCCCGCTGAGTCAACCGAAGCAGCGTTGGCCTCATACGCCGCGAGCATTTCCTGCTCGGCCTTGGCGATGTCATCCAAGGATTCGCCCGCCTCGAGGCGCCCTTCCAAAATGGCATCGGCAATGGCGGTCACATAGATGCGCACGGCGCGATTGGCATCGTCATTGCCGGGGATGACAAAGGCAACGCCATCTGGGTCGCTGTTGGTATCGACTACGCCGATGACCGGAATGCCAACGTTGCCCGCCTCACGCACCGCGATCTTCTCGTGCGATACGTCCACCACAAACAGCGCGTCGGGCAGTCCGTTCATCTGCTTGATGCCGCCAACACTGCGCGAGAGCTTGGCGATGGTGCGGTCAAGCAGCAGCACTTCGCGCTTCGGCAGCTTCGAGAAGACACCTCGGTCGCGATCAGATTCGAGTTGCAGGAGTCGATTGACCGACTGTCTGACCGTGCGGTAGTTGGTGAGCATGCCGCCAAGCCAGCGCTGATCGACATAGGGCATGCCAACGCGCGTCGCCTGCTCCCTAATCACCGACGCGCAAGCGCGCTTGGTGCCGACAAACAGGATTTTCTTCTTGGCGGCCGCAAGACGCTGCGCCTCCTGCATCGCCGACTCGAAGGCCGGCATGGTCTTCTCTAGATTGATGATGTGCACCTTGTTGCGTGCACCGAAGATGTAGGGGGCCATCTTCGGGTTCCAATAGCGGGTCTGGTGACCAAAGTGGACACCTGCCGCAAGCATGTCGCGCATGCCGATTTTTTCCATTCTCCTTGCCTCCGGGTTAGGTCTAGTGCCCGCTTCGCATCACGACTTTGAGCGTTTCGCTCGCAGCACCCAACGACACGATTTTGTTTGCGGGCACGGATTTTTTTCGCTTCCGGCGGTGATACGGGACGATTTCCCGTCGTTGCCGCAGCTAATCGCACTTTATATCATAGACAGCACCTTCAATACAGCAGACAAGATGACACGCACCGGTCGTTCACGATTCGCGCGCGGCAACGCACGCGGCAATGACAAAAAGCGCAGCAAGCGACGCATGTTCCCGACGCGCAAGGTTGACCCCTTGCTGAGCGCCGAGGAGCTTCCGCAGATGCGCGTGGCAGGACAACTCGCCGCGAGCGTCCTTGAAATGATCGACCCCCACGTCGCGCCGGGCGTGAGCACCGAAGCGCTCGATGCGCTGTGCCATGAATACATCGTCAATGAGATTGGCTGCACGCCCGCTCCACTCGGCTATCGCTCATCGCCGCAGCAAACGCCCTACCCCAAGTCTATTTGCACATCGGTCAATCACGTTATTTGCCACGGCATTCCATCAGAGAAGAAACTGAAAAGCGGCGATATCATCAATATCGACGTGACTGTCATCAAGGACGGCTACCACGGCGACACCAGCAAGATGTTCCTCGTCGGCAAGCCAAGTCCTCACGCCGAGCGACTCGTCAAGGTGACACAAGAATGCTTGTATCTCGGCATTGGCGCGGTACGCCCCGGCGCACACCTCGGCGACATCGGCCACGCCATCCAATGCCATGCCGAACGCAATCGCTATTCAGTGGTGCGCGATTTCTGCGGCCATGGCATCGGCCGCGTCTTTCATGGCGAGCCGCAAGTCCTGCATTACGGCAAGCCCGGCGAAGGCGTGGAACTCGTTGAAGGCATGACCTTCACGATCGAACCCATGATCAACCTCGGCGCGCCGAGCGCACGCCTGCTGCCGGACGGCTGGACGGCGGTCACCAAAGACCGCAAGCTTTCCGCCCAGTGGGAACACACGATCCTCGTCACGACGGATGGGGCGGAGGTGCTGACGCTGAGAGGGGAGGAAGATGCTCCGCCCGCCTCTCCTTGAGGGCGTCGAACTTTTCTCGTATGCCAAGCTCCGATCAAGCTTTGGCAATGTGCTCCATCATAGCTGCAATATCGCCAGACGTGACCACACGGTCGCCAGTCGCGGGATTAAAGCCTGGCGTCGGCTTGGGTGTGGTATCAACATGAGCTGCCTGTGCGTGTAACGCGCCGACGGTGCAGTTTTCGCGCCCCAATGTTGTCAGGGGATCGAAGTTGTATTCCCTGAATACGTTTTCATGGGTGATTTTGTTGATGACCGGCTCGGGCAGAGCCTTTATTTCTTCCCAGAGCTTTTGAGCTGAATTTGGCCATCTGCAATCAGAATGCGGATAGTCACACTCGTAGGCAATAATATCTTCACCCACGTCGCTGTAATTGCGTAGACCAAATTTATCGGTGATAAAACAGCACAAGAAATGCTCACGGAACATCTCGGTGGGAGTTTTATCGCCAAAATCGACGTTCGTCCAGATATGGTCCTCATAAATGGTGTCTGCCCTTTCCAGAAGATAAGGCACCCAACCGATGCTCCCCTCTGAAAGCGCGACTTTGAGATCCGGATAGCGTTTTAGTGCCTCGAGATGAAGCCAATCGGCGGCGGCGTTTGCAATCGATATGGGCATGGCGATGATATGGGCGTTCATCGGCGACAGATCAGAAGCATGAGGAGGCTGTGAACCGGTGCCAATATGGCAATTGATGACAACCTTGTTGTCATTGCACACTTTCCAGAGCGGCTCCCAATAGGCGTCGTGAATCGAAGCAAAGCCTCGCTTATTGGGGTTATCTGGGAAAGTGAGCGCATGCACACCCTTCTTGACGTTGCGCTCGACCTCCTGAACTGCGAGCTCCATATCCCAATAGGGAATGATGATCATGGGGATGATGCGCCCAGGGTACTCCGCTGCCCACTCGTCCACATGCCAGTCGTTGTAGGCCTGTATCATCCGCAAAGAGGTTTTGCGGTCGCCATGGTGGCTAAACACATCGCCAGCGAACCCGCATAACGTTCCGAAACATATACTTGACAGAATGCCATTGACATTCATATCGTCAATGCGGGCATGGATATCATAACTCCCCTTACGAATATGCTCGTAACTTTGCGGCTCCATGCCATACTCCTCCTTGGGTCTGCCTATGACCGCATTGAGCCCAACATTAGGCAGGACGAAATCACCATAGGTCCACCAATCCGTTCCGTCTTTTTTAGTGACTAACTTGGGCGCCTTGGACTTCCAATCCTCCGGCAGGTGATTCTCGAACATATCCGGTGGTTCTGAAATGTGGTCATCGATACTCGCGATAATCAAGTCTTCCATATTCATACGATATTCTCCTTTACCAATTCATTGATACTGATTACTTCAAATCTTGCGGGCACGCTCGCCTACTTACTGCTCATATTGGGCGGGTATGGCGAGCGCTTTGATCTCAAGGTGCTCCTCGAAACCTGCCACACCATTTTCTCGACCCAGCCCAGAGTGCTTGTAGCCACCGAAGGGTATTTCTGTTCCATACCAAACACCCCCATTGATGCCTATGCTGCCGGCACGAATACGCCGAGCGACACGTTTCGCCCGCTCAGGGTCGGCGCTACTTACATTCGCACCCAAGCCATAGACTGAATGATTGGCAATGCGAATCGCATCCTCCTCGTCCTCATAACCAATAATGCACACAACCGGGCCGAAAAACTCTTCCTGAGCTACGGTCGCTTCGGGCCCGCACACAAAAGCGGTGGGCTCCACAAAATAACCTTTGTTCATAGCTTTGAGCTTACCACCACCGCAAATCAGCGTGGAGCGCTGATCTTTGACGCCAACCTGTATGAGGTCGAGCACCCGCTGACGCTGAACTTCAGAGCACTGCGGACCTTGTATTGTCTGCATGTCCATGGGGTCTCCCACAGGAACGTTCGCCATGGCCACCTTGACTGCAGCGGCCACATCATCGAGTGTGTTTTTGGGCACTAGGATGCGAGACAATACCACGCAGCCCTGCCCTGAATGGAAGCAAATGCCCGCTCCGGCCTGCGCCGCAGATTCCACGAGGTCAGGAGTGTCCTCCAGAAAGACCCACGGCGACTTACCACCTAGCTCTGTCGTGACACGAGTCACCAGGGGGGCTGTGACTTCGATGATACGTTTACCCACCGCTGTAGAACCGGTGAAGGAGATCATGTCTACGCGGGGGTCGGTAGTGAGCTGCTCGCCAATGGCGGCGTCTGGGGAGGTGATGATGTTGACAACGCCTGGCGGAATGTCGGAATTTTCTTTTATGAACTTGCCTAAGGTCAATGCGCTCCAAGGGGTCTGGGGAGCACTCTTGAGCACAACGGTACAGCCTGCAGCCAGCGGCCAGCAAATTTTCTTCAAATTCGATTCATAGGGGAAGTTCCACGGTGCAATCGCGCCTACTACGCCAATTGCTTCGCGTTCAATCCAACGTCGCGAGTCACCGAAACCATAGGGATCTTTTACGCTGATCTCTTCAGTCCATCCGTCGTAGCTCTCTAGAAAGTCAGCATATTCAGCCACATTTTTGATCGGGACATCGAGGCCAGGACCATAGGTAAACTGTATGGGGCAGCCAACCTCGGCTACACAAGCGGGTCGTAACGCCTCCACGTTTTCAAGTAGAGCCTGATGCAATTGACGTAGACAGCGCACCCGGAATTCATGATCAGTAGACCAGTTTGTTTCATCGAATGCCCTGCGAGCGGCGGCAATTGCGCGATCTAAATCTTCTGCGCTGGCAGCCGCTGCGACCCCAATCACTTCTTCAGTCGCCGGGTTGATATTCTCATAGGTGCGCCCACCGGTCGCTTCGATGAGCTCACCATCAATCAATAAGCGCTCTTCCCGGAAAAGGTCGGTCATTCAAACCCCCGTTATTTCTGATTCTGCTATTCCTGATATTGGCATTCCACAAACTCGCATGTCCTTGAAGGTTCCGCCGGGCAGCTGCCTCACTCACTTACATGCGATTAATCATAGGGGAATTATATACATAAGTAACGAAAAGGAGTCAGCCCTCATTGTGAGGCAAGGATCTCGGCCCCGGCATCCGATGATGCTGTATTATTC
>JAPYNO010000105.1 GCA_028283025.1 Pseudomonadales bacterium
AATGCAGTCCCTCTTTGGCTACAGCGTGGCGGCGCCGGGATTTGTGGGCTATGTCGATGGCGTGCATCCAAAGCGGCTGGTCGACTCGGCGTATCGAGGACGCAAGCATCGCGGGATGACGAGTTTGGGATGGTGGCAATCGTGATGCAGTGCATGGAAGTGCTTGTCTGTGAATTCGGCACCTGAGTATTTTGAGACGATAAGACAGCGCGCCGAAAACGACAGGATCCGGGGCGCAGGAAACTCAACTTTGCCGCCTTCACAGGGGCAGGAGGATGGTGGCAAGCTACATGTGTAGCTGAGAAATTGACGACATTTCTTATGGCACATCTCTCAATGTATGTTACATTTCGTAGCATGTTGCTCGGAAAGTCTGCGTTCCGTGCGCCAAGATATAGATTCACGTTCTGACACGGTGCGCACCGTGAGAATGCGCTCCCTTGGAGCAGCGAAGAAAGTTAGTTCATTCTAAAAGGAGGTCTTTGCCATGAATTCGATCAGCGTAACGCTAAGGCGTGTGTTGTTCGCCTGTTTGATGCTGGTGGGGGGCTCTTTGCTTGCGCCTGGCGCCTTGCTGGCACAGGAAGATGCGGAGAACGAAGAAGACCTCGCCTCGCAGGAGCAGGAAGTATCCGCGGAGAGTGAGGCGGCTGCTAGTCAAGACATGCGACAGATTGAAGAAGTCGTGGTCACCGGTTCGAGGCTGCGGCGCGATACCTTTTCAAGTATTTCGCCATTGCAAATTATCACTGGTGAGATCTCTCGTGAGTCGGGACTGCTCGATGCCGCTGATATTTTGCAGGAATCCACGTCGGCGTCTGGTCAACAGGTGAACCTGACATTTCAAGGGTTTGTGCTCGATGACGGCCCGGGTGCCTCGACAGTCAATTTGCGGGGGCTCGCAGCCTCTCGGACGCTAGTGCTCATCAATGGGCGCCGAGTCGCGCCGGGAGGTGTCGAAGGTGCGCCAACCAATCCAAACTTGAATCTTGTGCCAGCGTCGCTAGTCCAGCAGTATGACATCCTGCTCGATGGTGCTTCTTCAATTTACGGGTCAGATGCCGTGGCCGGGGTGGTCAATGCCATTCTGCGCAAGGATTTTGACGGCTACGAAATCGAGGCGTATTCAAATGTGCCTGAGCATGGGGCGGGCCAAGATCACACTATCAACTTGACTTGGGGGCGTAACTGGGACCGGGGATTTGTAGGCGCCGCGATCGAATATCGTGATGTGGAAGCCGTTGAAATGGCGGATAGGCCGTGGACCGAAGATTGCGATCGCAACGCCGAGATCGATGAGAACGGGCGCGTGCGCACGCGCAACCTCTGGTACCCCACTAACCTCGGCATGCCTTGGGACGACTGTATGCTCGGTTCCCTCGCTGGACGCATCATAGTGCCCTTGGCGGGTAGCATCTACTACACACCGGGCAGAAGTAACGGCGGCTGGCCGAATTTCTCCGAAGCGAATAGCGTGCTCGGCACTTTTGGCGTGGATGGCGACGGCGATGGACTCACCGACGTGAACTTCCGCGATTACTCCATCAATGGTCGAGATCGATTTCGGCACTTAAGCCCGGACTATGATCGAACAAGCGTGTTCGCCTATGGTGAATATACCTTTGAAGGTGAGATGAACCTGACGCCATATTTTGAGTTTCTCTGGGGTCGTCAGGAGTTCTTTGCGAATGCTGGCGCGAACCAACTCGCTCCTTGGGTGCCTGCTGGCAATCCGTTCAATCCCTGTAATCCCGACGCTGACGGTGGCGTGGACTGCGGCCTTGCGCAAGCAGAGCTCTTGACCAATCCGAACTATATCAAGTCATTTTCGGAGTACTACACCAATCTCAGCGGCTGCTTCGGCCTGTCGCCGGAAGTGTGTTCTCCGGCAGCCTTTGGCCGTGTGCCAAGTGCCATGGGTGCGCAGAGAGTGCGTCCGATTGTGTCCGTGTCCGGGGATAGAAACCTCATAAGCACCGAGATCACACAATCAAGGTTTGTCGGCGGCTTGAGCGGTGACCTGCCTTTTCTGAACGTCGCAACCTTCAGCGATTGGAGCTTCGATTTGGCGATTGTGTTGAGCTCTTCAAATGGCGAAGCAAGCCGAGAGGGAGTGCGAGAAGACCGCTTAAATCTGGCCATCGGAACGTACTCGACTACCAACACGCCTTGCGAGAACAATACTGACGAACTCTTGGCCGCGGATGTGGCGCCGGGCTGCGTGCCGATCAATATGTTTGCGCCGAGCTTGTACCCGCCTGAAGTGATTGGCGATTTCGGCACTCAAGCCGAGCGCGACTATGTATTTGATACGCGCGATTTCGAAACTGAGTACGAACAAACCATCTTCACCTTCTTCATGTCCGGTGATGTCTTCGAACTTCCTGCTGGCAATATGATTGCTGGCGTTGGCGTCGAATGGCGCAAAGATAAGATTAACTCGATTCCTGATGCGGTCGCTAGCGACGGCCTCTTCTTCGGGTTCTTTGCAGACGGGGGGGCAGCTGGTGACAAGATCACCAAAGAGATGTTTGCCGAAGTCGAAGTGCCAGTGCTTGCAGGTCTGCCGCTCGCCGAAGAGTTGACACTGAACATGTCAGCTCGGCTTACCGATGATGAGTACTACGGTGAGGCGTGGACTGAATCGTTCAAACTTGGCTACCGTCCGTTCAACTCGCTGCTTCTGCGTGCGACCTTTGGCACATCCTATCGGGCGCCGAACCTTCGAGAGCTTTTCTTGCGCGGCCAGACTGGCTTCGTGAACCTGTTTGACCCCTGCTTCATTCCGGAAATCGCGTATGACCAGCTCAATGACACCTATGTTGCGGAAAAAGATTTTCGAGAAGAGTATGTGCTTGAGAACTGCCGTAGGGAAGGCGTAGACCCGACCATCGCATGGAATAACGGCTTCAATACGTTTTCGACTGAAGTCTCAGCGGGTGGGGCGACATCCCTCGAGGAGGAGACCTCCATCTCCACAACGCTCGGCTTTTCATGGGAGCAGCCGTTCACCAACAGATTTCAGCTAGGTGTTGCGGCTAACCTCTACGAGATCGAGATTAAGAATACAATCATCGAACCAAGCTCGCAGTTCATCATCAATGACTGCTTCTATACGGAGACCGGGGTAAGCCCCTTCTGCTCGCGCATTGCGAGAGATTTTTCTGATCCGGTGATACCGATGTTCGATATCATCGACCGGGCATTCATCAATCGCGACCTTGAGCGGGTTGAAGGTGTCGATATCAACATGTTCTTTGAGGATACGTTGACCGTCTTCGAGCGACCTTGGAGTCTTCGAGTTGACTTCAACGCGCATCGTTTGCTGGAGCGATCAACAGAGGAGCTCGATGACGATGGCAACTTGGACTTTTCTGAATACCAAGGTGAGTGGTACTTCCCAGCTTGGAATTTCCAAGTGGGTGTGAGCCTCGAATATGATCGCTGGGACTTTGGATGGCGCATCGATTATCTTGATGGCATGAAGAGCGATGGCGCGATCCTAGACGATTGGGATGATGTGAGCGGCACCAGCCAAACATGCTTGGGCCCGCCTGATGACGTGCTGTGTCGTGATATTGAGTGGACTAGCGACTACTATTTGCACAATGTCTCGCTGTACTGGCGCGGTGATCGTCTGACCATCGGCGGTGGTGCGCGGAATATTTTGGACCAAGAGCCGCCATTCGTGAATGAAGGTGCTGTCCTCGCATCAAACGTGCCGATCGGTGCTGGTTATGACATCGACGGAAGAATGTTCTTCTTCAACGTGTCGTTGAATTTTGGGGGTGGCGAATAGCCCCCGGCAGATGAGCGCCCTTGTGGGAATTTTGCTCGACTTTGCGCCATAGGTCGAATTTGAGACATTCGCCTTGGTTAGAGTCCCCTACACAACGCATACGGAGCGAAGACCATGAACACAAAAAAGCTCACTGATTCGAGGCTGCGAGATGTCCTTCCCTTGATGTTCTCAAAAAAAATGTTCTCAAAGTTAGTGTCAGTACTGATGCTATTAGTAGCTGCAACCGGTTTCGCGGCGCACCCTTATCCGCTCGAATACTGGGCGCTTCGAGAGTATGTCAGCGGTGTCGAGCTCTCTCCAGAGGGTGACCACCTTGCGCTCTTGAAGATTTCGACCAAGGAAGCCGATCCGGTCTTGGAGGTATATGACACTTCCGATCTGTCCAAGGAGCCTTTTCGAGTGAACGCTGACCCCATGGAAATCATCGGTTTCAATTGGCTGAGTAATTCGGTGATTGGCTTCACGGCGCGGCAAAAAGTGCGGGACAGAATTGAAGGATTCAATGAAGGGGTCTATGAGTACAAGTATGCCCTTTTGGATATCGAGAGCGAAGAGTTGGGAAGCTACGCTCAGGATTCCCAGCCCATCGTGACCAACCGCCTGCCGTCCAAGCCTGACCATGTGATCGTTGCATACGAGAACTACGACAGGGATGGTCCGGCCGGTAAGATTCAACAGGCCTTTCGACCCCAAGCCTATTGGGAGATGAACATCAAGACAGGTGCCAAGAAGCTCCTCATCCGCGGTAAGTTGAGGCTCGGCGCCATTCGATTCAGTGCCGACGGGGAGCCACGCCTCGCCCAAGGTTACGATGAGCGCTCCGGTTATTACATCTGGTATCACCGTGAGCCGGGCGAGTCCGATTGGCAGGAGATATATCGACAGCATATTGACGAATTTGAGTATTTTGGTGTCGGCGCCTTGCAGGAGGACAATCCCGGATATCTCTACGTCTACGCGAATAACGGAGAAAACATGGAAGGCCTTTGGTCCTTCGGTATAGAAACAAAGTCTATCGTCGAGCCAATTTACAAACGCAGCGATGTGGACATTGGGAATCTCGTGTATCACAGCAACTACTGGGCAAATCCAGATGTTGTCGTCGGGGTCACATGGTCGAAGGACAAGCGCCACATCGAGTACTGGGATGCCGAGGAAGCAGCGATTCAGCGCCAGCTTGAGAGCGTCATCCCCAACGCTCATCGGCTAGATTTTAATCGCTCGCGAGACGGACAGACGATTTTGATTAGCAACTTAGGGCCTCGCGACCCTGGCACCTATTACCTGCTAAAGGATGGCAAGCTTGAGGTCGTGGGCAGTCAGAATCCCTTATTGGAAGCAGATCAGCTTGCGGATGTGCGCTACTTCACATATGAGGGCCGCGATGGACGCATGATACCCGCCTACATCACCGTGCCAAATTCCGAGCCGCCTTATCCGCTCGTCGTCATGCCGCACGGCGGACCGTTCGTGGGCGAAGTCGTCGATTACGACGAATGGGGCCAAATGCTCGCCAATAACGGCTATCTCGTCCTTCAACCACAGTATCGAGGGTCGCGAAACTACGGCATGGAGCACTACCGTTCCGCCTTCATTGATGGTGGTCAAGGCGGCTACAAGATGCAGGACGATAAGGATGACGGCGCACTCCACCTCGTGGAGGAAGGGCTCGCAGACCGGAATCGTATAGCGATGTATGGCTGGTCATATGGTGGCTACGCGGCATTGGTGGCGGCGGCGCGCGACCCGCAGATATATCAATGCGTCATTGCGGGCGCGGCTGTCACTGATCGCAATCAGCAGCTTAACTATTACAGGTTCCTCTTGGAAGGCGCTCCCGGAATCGAGCAAATTCGCATGTGGGACGATAGCATCTCGCCGATCAAGGAAGTATCAAAGGTCAATGTGCCGCTCTTGCTCATTCACGGTGATGTGGACCAGCGCGTTCCGCCACTTCATGCCGAGAAGTACCTCAAGGAACTCGAGCGTCACGAGAAGAATTACCAGTATGTGGCACTTGAAGGTGCCGACCATTTCTACAACACGCTCTTCTACCGCCATCAACTCCTGCTGTATGAATCGATGATCGATTTCCTGCAGGACGACTGCGGGCCTGATGGACTGTGATCATGCGCTTAAGTCTCGTGCACCAAGCGCAAGCGTACTATTACGTTGACGCCTCAACCTCAAGCTGCGGAATCGTCGCCACAACCACATCAAGCAAGTTTTCGGCCAAGGTCACTGTGAGTTCCTCGCGCACATTCTCTGGCAGTTTTTGTAGATCTGGCTCATTGGCTTTCGGCAGCACTAGTGCACGCATGCCCGACCTGTGCGCGGCGAGCACTTTCTCCTTGATGCCGCCGACGGGCAGTACAAGGCCGGTCAAGGTCAGTTCGCCGGTCATGGCGGTATCGTCGCGCACCGGCTTACCGCTGAAGGCCGAGACAATCGCCATCGCCAAGGTAATGCCAGCCGACGGGCCGTCTTTCGGCACTGCGCCTTGCGGCACATGAATGTGCAGGCCGGTGTTCTTCAACTTCTCGCGATCAAGCGAGAGCTTGTCGGCCATCGACCACACATAGCTGCGTGCGGCTTTCGCCGATTCCTGCATGACATCGCCGAGATGTCCAGTGAGCGCGAGCTTGCCTTCGCCATCGGTCATGGTCGCTTCAACGTACAGCACCTCACCGCCGACAGCAGTCCACGCGAGACCCGCTGCGACACCGGGAAGAAGCTCTTTGCGCGGCTGCTCGTCAGGGAACTTGGGCGGGCCGAGCAGTTCGCTTAACTGCTTGTCCTCAATCACGCGCATCGGCGGCGCCCGGTTGGTGCGCTGCTTATGATCGACAATGATGCGGGCGCGCTTACGTGCCATCTGACCAATCGTGCGCTCAAGTTCGCGCACGCCCGCTTCTCGCGTGTAGCGCCGAATGATCTTGTGCAGGGCATCTTCGCTAATGCGCAGCTGGGTCTTTCTCAGCCCTGATTCCTTTTGCCGACGCGGTATCAGGTATTGACGCGCGATGTGCTTCTTCTCGAAGTCGCTGTAGCCGGAAAGTTCGAGCAGTTCCATGCGGTCAAGGAGCGGCCTTGGAATGCCCTCTGTTGTGTTGGCGGTCGTGATGAAGAACACCTTGGAGATGTCGAACGCGAGATTGAGATAGTTGTCGCGGAAGTCTTTGTTTTGCGCCGGGTCGAGTATCTCGAGGAGCGCCGCCGCCGGGTCGCCGCGAAAGTCGCGCCCGAGCTTATCGATCTCATCGAGCATCAAGAGTGGATTGCACACGCCAGCACGATTGATGGCCTGCACAATGCGTCCTGGCATGGCACCGACATAGGTGCGCCGATGACCGCGCAATTCGGCTTCATCGTGCAGCCCACCCAAGCTGATGCGCTCAAACACCCGCCCCATTGCGCGTGCGATTGACTGTCCTAGGGAAGACTTGCCGACGCCGGGCGGCCCGACGAAGCACAGAATAGGCGCATTGGCTTTCGGGTTGAGGTGCAGCACCGCGAGGTTTTCGAGTATCCGCTCCTTGATGTCTTCAAGCCCGTAGTGATCTTCCTCAAGCACCTGATCGACGCGCGCGAGGTCAAGGCAGTCGTTCGTGTACTGTCCCCAAGGCAATTCTGAGATGAGTTCGAGATAGCTTCTTGTGACTTGATAATCGCCTCCTTGCGGCGACATGCGCGAGAGTCGCTTGAGTTCCTTGTTGGCTTCCTTGGCGACATGTTCGGGCAAGTCGATCTTGTCGAGCAGCGCTTGCAATTCGGTCACGTCGCTATCGCCGTCGCCGAGTTCGCCAAGCGCATCCTCAATAGCGCGCTTTTGCTGGCGCAGTAGGTGTTCGCGTTGATGCTGCTCAATGTCTGAACGGGCGCGCGATGCGATTTCTTGGCGAAGCTGCGTGACGCTCAGTTCACGGGAGATGATCTCGTGCATGATCTTCACCAAGGACAGCGCATCATCCGCCTCAAGCACATGCTGATCCTTGGCAACTTCCATGTCGATCACCGATGCAATGCGGTACATCTGTGTGACCGGATTGGCGATTGACCCAATCATCTGCTGGAACATGTCCTCGCCATGCTCGGAGTCGTAGAGCAGGGCAACCTGGCGACTAATGGCGAGGTTTTCCCTTAAGAGCGCCAGCGCTTCGGTTGCCTCTTCGTCAAGCCCGCCGATTGAGACGTTTTCCATTTCGACATATTCAGCCGAGAGATAGCGCTGGGTTTGCACTGTGCGGGTGATGCGGCAGCGACGAATGCCCTGTACGACCACTTGGCTGCCTTGCTTCTGGCGTTCGACACGCTTGATATGGACGATGGTGCCGATTGCGTGCAGGTCTTCGGTTTTTGGCGAATCGACTTCGCCGTCGCGCTGCGCCACGCAAATGAGCTGCGACTCGCGCTGCACCGCTGCCTTGACCGCATTCAGGGACTTTTGTCGCCCAACAAAGAGCGGCATGATGAGTTCAGGGTAGACCACCGTGTTCTTCAGTGGCAGCACCGGCAAATACTGCGCTTCAGCCATGCGCGCGTCTTTCGTCCTATAAGGATGCTTAGAGATTGGGGCGAACGGGGATAATTCAATGTGTTGAACTTGAATCCCGCCGCACTCCCGCATATGGTCGCAAGTTTGATTTATGGCAGAATGCCCAACCTTGCCGGAATAGGGCACGGAACTCGCAAATCCATCAGGGAATTAGGAATCGCAGGCACTCATACCATGAAAGACGAAACAGCAGCCATTCACGGCGGTTATCAAACCGACCCCACCACCAAGGCGGTGGCGGCGCCAATTTTCCAGACCGTCGCTTACGAATTCGACGATGCGCAGCACGGTGCTGACCTTTTCAACCTCGCCGTGCCAGGTAACATCTATTCGCGCATCATGAATCCCACCAATGATGTGCTTGAGCAGCGGCTCACGCTGCTCGAAGGTGGCGTCGGTTCGCTTGCAGTGTCCGCAGGCAGCGCCGCCATTAACTACTCGATCTTAAATCTTGCGTCGGCTGGCGACAATGTGGTTTCCGTACCGCAGCTCTACGGCGGCACCTACACGCTGTTCGGGCACATGCTACCAGCGCAAGGCATCGAGGTGCGCTTTGCGAGCGACGATTCGCCCGAAGCGCTCGATGCATTGATCGATGCGCGCACCAAGGCGGTCTTTCTCGAAACCATCGGCAACCCAGCAGGCAATATTCCTGATGTTGCGGCGATTGCCGAGATGGCGAGAAGCCGCGGGGTTGCCACCATTGCCGACAACACCGTGCCGACACCTGTGCTGCTCAAGCCAATCGAACACGGCATCGATATCGTCGTGCATTCGCTCACCAAGTACATGGGCGGGCACGGCACGACGCTCGGCGGCGTTCTCGTCGATTCCGGCAAGTTTCCGTGGGCAGCGCATGCTGAGCGCTACCCAGGTCTCAACGAGCCCGAGCCTTCCTACCATGGCGTCGTGTACACCGAGGCACTCGGCCCTGCCGCCTACATTGGTCGTGCGCGCACCGTGCCGCTGCGTAACACCGGCTCTGCGCTCTCGCCGATGAATGCGTTTCTCATCATGCAGGGCATCGAGACACTTTCTTTAAGAATGGAGCGGCACTGCGCGAACGCACTCGCCGTGGCTGAATACTTGAAGGCGCATCCCAAGGTCGATTGGGTGAGCTACGCGGGCCTCGCCGGTGACCCCTATCATGCGCTTGCCAAGCGCTATATGGGCGGCAAGGCATCTGGCATCCTGACTTTTGGCGTTCAAGGCGGCTTTGATGGCGGCGTCAAATTCTACGATGCCCTCAAACTCTTTAAGCGGCTTGTGAACATTGGCGACGCCAAGTCGCTCGCCTGCCATCCTGCTTCCACGACCCATCGTCAGCTCACGTCGGAGGAGTTAGCGTCGGTGGGCGTGCAGCCGGAAACCATGCGCCTCTCCGTTGGCATCGAGCATATCGATGATATTATTGAGGATTTAGAGCAGGCGCTCTCGCAGGTGCGTTAAGGAAGGTCTGATGAAGTCTGCAAAGCTCAGATGGCCTCCCGAAGGGCGCTTTACGTGGTTGTTGAAGCGATTTCACTGGTTTGTTCGTCAAGGGATTGTGCCGGAATGCCGCTCCCAATCTGGCAG
>JAPYNO010000106.1 GCA_028283025.1 Pseudomonadales bacterium
TCGAGATTGATGAAACGGGTTGGAGGCTTGTCACCCTCATGCCGGCGCATCACCACGATGCTTTCGTTGATGGAGGTGTGCTGGCTTAGGTTGATGTTCAGGGGCTGGTGCGAGGTTAGCACGGTGTGGATATGGAAGCGGCGGGCGAGGGCAAGCCGCTCGCGCTGGCCGGAGGGCGTCGTGAGCGCGATGGTCGGGTTGATCATTGTCAGCATTCCATCGGACCGCTCTACGCAGTGGTCTGCAAGACCCACGAAGAGCGGTCCGATGGAATTCTTGTCCGCGAATCCTTCCAAGCCGGGGTCGGCCTGCGTGAGTTTCTCCTCCAATCCGTCGGCGCGTTTGCGCAGTGTGTTCTGCGTCTCCTTCGCAAACTTCTCACCCATGTTGGCGCGGTTGGTGAACGGCGGATTCATAATCACGATGCGCGTGTTCTTCACCGCTTCAACGGCATCTTCAAGCTCGGCATCGTCGGTTGCCTCCCATGTGGCTTGGGAACTGATAGCGTCATCCTCGAAATCTAGCTCGTCGGGCCTTTGCACGACGGCTCGCTGCCCTAGCAGTTCGAGGGTGCCGGCGTGTACTCGGTCCAGCGCGTGCTTGTCGGGACCGTAGGGCATCAAATGCAGCCCCATCCGCCGATAGCTGACGCGCTGGTTGCCTGCCGTCAACTGTGATGCAGCAAGCTGCAGCGACACGGGATTGATATCCAAACCCTTGATGACATCCTCCACCGCGAGTTTCTGCAGCTGGTTCAGCGCCTCTTCGTCCGCACCTTTGTCGACAGCCCGGCGCTTCATATCAGTCAGCATCGCCGCGAGCAGCGTACCGCTACCGCACGCTAAGTCCACCGTCTTGTGCTGCCGCCAGACCTCTGGGTCAGACCAGTCCTGCTCGCCGCAGGCATCAAGCGTGAGCCTCGCTGCGAGCGAAGCGGCAACAGGCCGGGTGAAAAACGCCCCATCGGACGCTTGATTGCCCATCACGCGGTTGAACAGAGGGCCGGCGTGGTCGGCGCCCATGTCCGCATAGGTCTCGGCGATACGCTCCGCTTCCGCAGCAAGATGATGCAACGCCCGCTCAAGTCCAGCCGTCTTGCCCGTCGTTTCGACCGCATAGATGGCTTCTAACGCAGGTTCGAGTACCGGGCGGAAGTCGTGGCGCATGATGCGCTCCCATTCGCGGCCTAGTTTCTGCACCACATCGGCCTCGTTCTTGATGAGCGCAAGATCGCTGATGCCAGAAAGCCAGCCGCCATTACTGATGCGCTGGTGCAGCATCGCGGCGTTCATCATCAAGAGCGCGGCGATAGTGCAACCATCCGCCTGCTTCGACCCTGTCTCCCTGAGGCGGTCGAGTCCAAAGTGAGTATTGAGGGCGGGCAGCAAGCCATCGGCACGCATATGGTGCGCGGCCTCGTTGATGCTCGCTTCCAATATGTTGAGATCGCGCATCACGCGATTGCCGCTTAAGCCCGACTTCGACAGCAGGTTCATCTTGATGGCGTTGCCATATTCCTCAAGCCCGCTCAGCTTGAGCATAAGCTGCCCTTGTGCCTCAGCGCGTTCTTTGGCGCTCGATCCGGGCTTGCGCGCACTGCCCGGCTGCACGCGGATGCCACCTTCACCGGTGTTAATCATCTTGCGGGCGCGTGCTCGGGTTTTCTGTATGTTGACAATGCCTCGCGCCTCGCCCGCAAGTGCCTTATCGCGAACGACCGAGTCCGCGCGAAGCTCAACGCTGCCATCACTGTGCTTCTTGCCGGTGAGAATTTGCGTCATCTCCACGGTCGGCACTTCGTATTCGGTAGGCTGTTCGCCGATGCGGAACACGCCGGAATCGCCACCACCGCCATCATCTTCAGGAGCAAGTTCAGAAGCAAGCTTTTCGTTCAAACGTCCTATGCCCGCTTGTGCGCGGCTCTTGCCTGCGAGCGCTTGCTCGACCGCTTCTTGGGCGGTGCCAGGCGGGCCTTGGACTTCGCCATACTGTATGCGCCTGCCCTCCTCGGCAGCGAACGCCACCAAGGTGCGCTCCACGGGAGGCGGCTTGGGAATGTAGAGTTGCAGGAGCTCTCCAAGATTCTCTTCAATGCGTTGGTCATGGGCGCGCAAGGCAAGCAATATCTGCCCCAACTCCTGCCAGCCTTCCTCCTGTTCACTGGTGCTCAGCCACTTTTCAGGGTCGGCGGTGGGTGGAATCCGTATTGGGCAGATGATGTAGCCGAGTTCCTTGCCGGGCGCCGTGCGCATTGCTCTCCCGACAGCTTGCACAACATCAATGGGGCTCTTGCGTGCTTCAAGGAATGCCACTGCGCTTAAACTCGGTGAATCGGTGCCTTCTCCGAAAATCCCGACGTTGATAATGCCGTGAGGGTGCGCCGTATCAGCGGCGGCGAGTCGTCCCTTGGCAGTTTCGCGCGCCGCAGCATTGCTCGAAGCGTCGAGATGTTCGAGGCTGTAATCCGAAGCAGGCCTGCCGTCCGCATTCTCACTGAGCCAGCGCGAGACCCATTTCTTGACATTGCCAGACTGGAGGTCCGCAGCCATGTTCTTGGACTTGTCCACCGTATTCATAAAGGCAATGCACGATTTGATGTCCACTTCGCCGCCTTGAGTAGCGCCACCCATCGTCAACGCGAAGGCCAAGCCGCTGATGTAATCCGTGGTCGTCAGCCGGCTGCGCCCTGTGCTCCTGGTTGCTTTGGCGAGATCGTTCGCCGTCTTGAACGCCTCGGGGTCGTTCACACCAATGGCGATAATGCGATAATCGGACAGCCAGCGGTGACGCACGGCTTCTTGGTAACTCTTGCGATAGAGTTCCACGCCGAAGGTCGTCTCGTCATCCATCGAGCGGACAATCCAGTTCGGGTTGCCAGTGGGACGCTTGCCGTCATAGATGCGCGGCGTCGCGGTTTGGTAGACACGGTAGGTCACAGGGAACTTGTTGTTGTCGTGGCAGACGGTGAAGTCGCGGAGACGCTTTTCCTCGTCGTTCGCAGAGGCTGAATCCGAGTTCTTGCGCTTCAGTCCGGCCGTTCTGTGCGCTTCATCGGCGATCAGCACGCTCGCCCGAAGATGAGCGTCAAGAAGTGCTTCTGACACCCTCGCGCTGCTCTGATAGGTGCCGATGAGCACCTTGATGCTTTTCCCGAGAACGCCCTCACGCATCCAGTCCGCGATCTTGCCGACATCGGTGGTGACCTTGCCCTTGACGTCAGACGCACTGACATTGCTGTTATCAACGGTCGGATCGAGCGTCGCGTTGCGACTGCCCTCTTTCTTGGGATCAAAGCCCGCGCTGTCATCGGAGCAAACGGCCAGCACATCGAGGGACGCACTTGCATGCTGCAGATACTCGCGCCGTATCTGGGCAACAAGCGCGATCGACGGACACAGCACGATGGAGAGTCCGCCAGCAGGCGTTAGCTCTTCGATGATTCGCAGCGAGATGCGCGTCTTGCCCGTTCCGCAGGGCAAAATGATGCGGCCCCTCGCTTCGCCGACGGGCAGTCCGCCGCTCTCCGAGCGCTCCTGTTCCCTGAGCAAGCGGACGCTGATGGCGACGGCTTCGTCTTGCATGGCGGATTTGGTTTGCAGGCCCTCTTCGCCGTCGGGATTCGCATCGGCGGCCGCATTCGCTGCCTGCTGCTGATTCAGATCGTTGCTGATGTTGACCGGCTTGAGAGGTTTGTGGTGGAGCGCCAGTGCCTGCACGGCGCCACTAGACAATGACACATCACCATTGGTGACGAGCCAGCGTTCAGCCCAGAATTCAGATGCGGACGCGAGCCCGAATTTCGCGATCTCATGGTCCTTGATTGAAGCGCCGCAGCCAGCTTCGTCGAGCTTGCGAGATTTGCATTGGATGGCGATATAACGTGCATCACTGCGACGCCTTGCCACCGCGTCTATGCCCGCGTCCTTTCTCGTGGTATTCGGGAAGTGCTGCTGACGATCAGGCCACTCTTCCCAATGCCAGCACTCGGCGATGTCCCATTCCTTGATGTATGGCGCAGACTCCACAGTCACGACTTCGAGCCACTCGCCGTCGGTCTCTTGTGGATTCATCTCGGCCGTCCGCTCGATAGCGGCCTTGATGATGTCCTGCTTCATGCGCCTCTCTCGCTCTTTATTTATGCCGCGCCTCCGCATACCGCTTCAATCCGTACCCGGCGGCATTAAACCCGTCGCGCATGGCCTTGCCAAACGAGACTGCCACGAGCGGCGTGATCAGT
>JAPYNO010000107.1 GCA_028283025.1 Pseudomonadales bacterium
CGCAGGAATGTCGTGCTTGTGCTCTGGGCTTAAGCCGACACAAGTGAGAATTGCTTTAGCAGTGCGCTCCGCAGCATCGCCGCTGTCGGCGACATGCTTCCTCAAATTGACTTCCACAAGCCCGTGCGTTCTAGCCTTTGCCATATGTGCCGTGAGGGTTGCGAACACCGTTTCAAGGATTTGCCCCGCCCCTTCAAAATGGGAATGGAACGCCGTGTCGTCCATAGAATACTGTTCTCCTTCTAGATTGAGTCTGGCTTCCGGTGGACGGCCAAAAACCTGCACGCCGTGACGCATGACTTGGTTCTCGATCGAAAGTCGCCGCTCAGCCACGCCAGCACGAAACCTCGTCATGCTCGTGCGGTCAACGATGTCCACGCTCGATGGCGATAAGCGTTCTTTGAGCGTCCTCTTGTCTTTCCCGCTCAGTCGCCCGATCACAAAGAGGTCCACATCGCTATGCTTATGATCTGTCCCTCGAGCGTGCGAGCCGAAGACGACGACTGACTGGATTCTTCGCGCACGCGCCTCGGCCCAATTGCGAATCGACTCAACATCGAGGTGCGGCAGCAGGCCCGGGCGCCAAGGACGCACCTTGGCAATGCAGGCACCGTCGCCTTGGATGCGAAAGAGGGTGTTGTCGCGCATCGACACGCCGAGCAGGCCACGCTCCGCTTCGTTCAGCTCGGCTGCGGTCTTGAAAGTGGCTTGTGTTGCAATGGGTGCGCTCATGGAGGCCTATCTTATCTCGCTTCGCTCAAGGCGTTGTGGCGTGCCCGACCGTGCATTGCATCCCAGTGTTTGACCATTTGTCACCCCACTGACAAAAAGTCTTGGCTTTTTATCAGTGGGGTGACAATCTGACGCGCGTTGTCAATGAGCATGGCGCTGTGGAGCGATACCTGTAGGAAGCGTTGCGACAGGATTTCGGCAGCAAAATCCTGCTGATCACCAGCCCTCGCCAGTGTGGGAAGACGACCCTGTCAAAAGACCTGGACGTGATTTTCAAAATCTCGCCGTACAGCAGAAACATCGCGCGCTCAAGTTGTCGGAGAACTGAGCGAGAGCAAGTCGTATCCTAGAGGCGAGCGGATCGAACCAGCGACGAGGTTCTTGTCGGAGCTGCGGTAAGTCTGCGCTGAATGTGCGCCTTATCTCAGCACCCGCTGCCAGAACTTGAGCATCTCATCGCGAAACCCTCGCGCTTCTTCTTCCGTGCCACCGACCGATGCGCCCTTCGAGCCGTATCCGGCTTTGAGCGCATAGACCATGACATCGCGGTCAACAAGCGTATGGTCGGGCACATCGCTTAAGGGATGAATCATGGCGCCATCAGCCGCAAGGTAGGTCGTTGGCGCGGCGACTGTCACCACCGCATCTGCAATGTCTTCGAACGGCGGGCCGCGATCAAAGCCGTGACCAGCACCGCCGAAGAGCCTCATGCTGACCTTGCCGCCGGTCAAGCGAATCGCTTGCACATGCGCCTGCACTTGGGCTGCCGAACACCAATCATCTTGATCACCCATGAGCACGCGCACCTCCGTGTCGCCAACGCCTGGTTCTAGAAACTGCTGACCGCTCCACGGATAGGCGGGCAGCACGCCCTTGAAGCCTGTTCCGCTGCCCAATACGGGATCGGCGAAGCGCCTCGTAGCGGCGGTCAGCACGGCGGAGCCGCCGCGCGAATGGCCTTGCGCGCCGATTCGGCTGGCATCGATCTCTGGGCGCCGCGAAAGAGACTCAAAAGCCGCGAGCACGTCATACGCGCTCGCCGCAAAAGAGAACTGGGTTTGGTTGGCGACGGTCGAAGTCACGCTGCGTGCACCGAAGCTGTCGAGCACGAAGCTTGCGAAGCCGTCATCGCACAGAGCTTGTGCGTGCGCGAGATGTGAGGGCGCGACGCCGAGGCTGCCAGGACACACCATCACAAGCGGCAGTGGCGGCTCGAACTTCGCTGGCAGGAACAGTTTGCCGTCAATGATCGTCTGCGGCATCGCCGCTGGCTCGCTCACAACCTGATGGAAATTGGCCGGAGACGCCGAAGCAATTTCGACATTCTCTCCAATGACACCACTTGCAAAGCGGATGTGCTGCTCGCGAAATCTCATTGGTCAAACCTTCGGAGCGTCAAAAATATCTTGCTCGGCATCGTAATCCACGCCGTCCACTGCGAAGCCGAACACTTGAAGAAACTGCTCGCGCACGGCTTCAAGATCGCTCAAATCATGAATATTCTGCGAATTCGCTTGCGCCCAACGGCGTGCGACCTCACTTTGGATCTCACGCCGAAGCTCAATGCCATCAAGCCGCAGCCTGCCGGTCTCATCGGTCTCGCGACCCACCTCGCCATAGAGCCTGGCTCGAAAGAGTCGCTCGATGTGCAGGATGGTCGATTCAAACACGCCGCGCTCCTTGAGCACCTTGAACAAAATCGACACATACAGCGGCACGACCGGAATCGCCGTACTCGCTTGGGTGACCGTCGCCATGAGCGCCGCGACGCGCGCATCTTGGCCAGAACCCAACTTTCCTCGAATCGCCTCGGCTGCACGGTCCAAATCTTCTTTCGCGCGACCAAGCGTACCCTTGTGATAAATCGGCCAAGTGAGTTCGCTACCAAGATAGGTATAAGCAACCGTTTGGAATCGCTCCGAGATGAGATTCTTGCCGGCAAGCGCATCTATCCAGTATTCCCAGTCCTCGCCGCCCATCACGACGATGGTATTGTGCGCCTCCTCATCAGTGGCTGGCTCAAGGTGCGTTTCGGTGACTTGGCCTGTGTGAATGTCCAAGGTGCGCGAGTCAACAGGTGCGCCCAAAGGTTTGATGGCGGAACGGTAGAGTTCGCCTGTTCTTGGATGCTGTCGCACGGGGGACGCAAGGCTGTACACCAACAGGTCGATGCATCCGAACTGGTCAGCCAAGACTTCGCAGACTTCGCTTTTGATCTCATCCGAAAAGGCATCGCCATCAATGCTGTGCGACTTCAGTCCGCGCGCTGTGGCGATCGCATCAAAGGCGCGCGTGTTGTACCAGCCTGCAGAGCCAGTGCGCTTGCCAGCAGGCGCTTTTTCAAATGAGACGCCAAGGGTGGCCGCGCCATAGCCTGCGGCGGCGATGATGCGCGAGGCGAGTCCATAGCCGCCCGATGCGCCGAGCACGAGCACATTGCGCGGCCCGCCCTCTTGCAGTTCAGTGCAATCAAAGTCTCTCTTGACGAGCGTCGCGCAGCCAGTTGGATGAGCGGTGGTGCAAATAAATCCGCGGATTCTTGGTCGAACTATCACGCATTGCTCCCTATGACTCGTTCAAATATCTCGAATGTAAAGGCGTGGGCGTGCCGCTCGTCCGCCTCGTGCCGCTCGCAGAATACAGACTGCCACTCGTCCATGCACACATCCGGGAACAGCACATCGCCTTCGATCTCAGCGTGAATGCGTGTTCGGTACAGGCGACCGGGCGCGAACTTGCCGCGCATTTGAAGTGCGAGCGCATAGATGTGGCTGCCGCCGATCACCATTGGCTCGGTTTGGGGTTCGGTTTGGGGTTTGATTTCATTGCCTTCGATGGCCTCATACGCATCTGCGAGCCTCGTGAACACTTCAATGCCGGATGCGGCGTAGTCAGGATTCTGGCTGAGCACGAGATTACGCCGGCCTGGAAGCGGCCCGTCCATGCTCTCGAAGGTCCTGCGCCCCATGATCACCGGCTTGCTTCGCGTGTGGCGAAGGAACCAGCGCATATCGTCCGGGAGGTGCCACGGCAGGCCGCCTGCGCTGCCAATCACGCGGTTTTCGGTCATGGCCCAGATCAGTGCGGGCGGCGTCATACGGAGATGGGCGCTGAAATCGCCGGATGGAATTGGTAATTCTCAAGCCGGAAATCTTCGTAGCGAAAACCGAAAATATCCTTCACTTGCGGGTTGATGTGCATTGACGGCAATGGCAGCGGCTCGCGCGCGAGTTGCAGATCAGTTTGCGCCAGATGATTCAGGTAGAGATGCACATCGCCAAAGGTGTGTACAAAGTCGCCAGGTTCAAGGTCGCAGACCTGCGCGACCATCATGGTCAAGAGCGAATAGGACGCGATGTTGAACGGCACGCCAAGAAAATAATCGGCGCTGCGCTGATACAGCTGACACGAAAGCCGGCCATCCGCGACATAGAACTGGAACATGTTGTGGCAGGGGGGGAGTGCCATTTCGTCCACGAGCGCCACGTTCCATGCGCTCACAATCAGGCGTCGTGACTCAGGCGAATGGCGAATGTCGTGTACCACGCGCGTGATCTGGTCAATCGTCTCGCCTTCAGGTGTTGGCCAGCTACGCCACTGCGAACCATAGACAGGACCAAGTTCGCCTTCTTCATCAGCCCATTCATCCCAAATATGCACGCCTTGCGCCTGCAAGGGGCGCACATTGGTCTCGCCACGCAGAAACCAGAGAAGCTCGTGGATGATGCCCTTGAGAAACACCTTCTTGGTGGTGACGAGTGGAAATCCTTCGGAAAGGTCGAAGCGAAGCTGCCGCCCAAAGAGGCTTTTCACGCCAGTGCCGGTGCGGTCACCCCTGACATTGCCGTGCTCGCGCACTTCGCGCATGAGATCGAGGTACGCCCTCATGCCCGTTGCCTCGCCGAGTGCCAGTGCAATAAAGCACCTGCGAGCATCATCACAATCGACAGGCTTTGCCCCATGGTGAGGCTGATTCCGAACAAGAACCCTATCCACGGGTCGGGTTCGCGAAAGACCTCTGTGACGACGCGCAAGCCCCCATAGGTCATCAGAAAAGCTGCGGATACTTGCCCGGTCTTTCTTGGCGAACTCGAATACCACCACAGGATCGCAAACAGCGCCAGCCCTTCGGCAAACGCTTGATAGAGCGATGAAGGATGGCGCAGAACAGTCTCAAATGCGCCGCTACAGTTCGGATTGATCTCCCAGACAGCGCGGCACGGGTAATGGAATCCGAAGTCGCTCGTCGTCACCCGACCAGGCAGTTCGGTATTGGCGAAGTTGCCGAGCCTGCCGAAGCCAAGGCCAAGCGGCACAAGCGGCGCGACGAAGTCGCTGGTTTCGAGGAAGGCGAAGCCGGTCTTCTTATTCCAAAGCCAGAGCGCGGCACACACGCCGAGCAGTCCGCCGTGAAAAGACATGCCGCCTTCCCAGATGCGCAGCAGCCAAAGCGGGTCAGATAACATCTGTTCGCTGCCATAGAACAGTGCGTAGCCGATGCGGCCGCCGAGGATCGCCCCGAAAGCGCCGTAGAAGACCAAATCGGACAACTGCGCTACGGACGGCGACCTGCCGGCAGCACCTGCCGACTCAGCGCGTCGCTTGCCAAGCCACCAGACCATAAAAAATCCGGCGAGATAGGCAAGGCCATACCAGCGAAGCGCGAGCGGCCCGAGCGAGAAGAGCGTGCCGTCGATGTCAGGATAGTTCAAGCGCCGTTCCGAACTTCCAATCACCTGCTTAGAATAGCACCGAGAGAGGTTGAAGGAACTTCTTAACGTGTGCCTGATCGCGCTTGCCCATAACGCCGCCCCGGACATCCGCCTTGCGGTGCTCGCCAATCGCGATGAATTCCATACGCGCCCAGCCGCGCCTGCCGACTTTTGGCAAGAGCATCCAAACGTGCTTGCTGGCCGGGACCTCGAAGCGGGCGGCACTTGGATGGGCGTGACGCGAAGCGGCCGCTTTGCCGCGCTCACCAATTACGCAGCCATTCGGGCGGATGGCGCCAAATCGCGCGGCACGCTGGTCGCCGACTTTCTCACCACAGGAATAAGCGCTTTGCAGTTTCTTGAGCGCATCCAAGGTGAGGACTTTGCCGGCTTCAATCTCGTTTTGTATGACGGCGAAACGCTGGTGTGCGCAAGCAACGACGGCAGGCCGCCGCGCGAGCTTGGCACCGGCACCTACGCAATATCCAACACCTCTCTAGATGCTGACTGGCCGAAGATGCGCGAAAGCCGAGCGTTGCTTGCAAAGGCGGTCGAGACAAGCGTCAACCGCGAGCAATTGTTTCTTGAGATGCGCGACGCGCGGCAAGCATCGGATGCCGAGTTGCCAGTGGACGATGCGCCGCTCGCGCTTCGCAGGCGAACGTCAAGTCGATTTGTGCTTGGGGATGACTACGGAACACGCTGCACGACCTTGATCTTGATCAGCCCAGCGCAGATCGATTTTGAGGAGCGTTCCTTCGCGCCGATGGGGCAAGCAATCGGCGGCCAGAGGTTCACGCTGACGCTTTGACGAGATCAGGCACATGCGCTGGCATCATGCGCTCAAGCCCAAACGCCCGAATCTGCTCGCGCATGAACTTTTGAATCTCTTCGGCATCGGACATGCGCAGCACGCGCGCGAGCATCTTTCGCGCCTGCATCAGCGAAATCTGTCTCAGCGCCCATTTGATGCGCGGAATATTCGAAGCGTTCATCGACAGCACGTCATAGCCCATGGCGACGAGCAGAATGGCGCCTGCCTCCGAGCCTGCCATTTCGCCGCAAATGCCGATCGGCTTGGCTTCCTGATGCGCGGCCACCGCCACTTCGCGCAGCGCCCAAATGACCGCCGGATGCAGCTCTTGATAGAGGTCGGCGACGCGGCTGTTGTTGCGGTCCACTGCGAGCATGTACTGCGTCAGGTCGTTCGAGCCGACCGCCAGAAAGTCAAGTTTGGTGGCGATTGACCGCGCTTGATAGACCGCCGCCGGCACCTCGATCATGGCGCCGATCTGTGGGCGTTTGACCTTGAGACCTTCCTCGCGAATCTCCTCATAGGCACGCTCGATGAGTGCGCGAGCTTCTTCGACCTCAAGCAGGTTGCTGATCATCGGCAGCATGATTCTAAGCTGGCATTCGAGGTCGGCACTCGCGGCAATCATGGCGCGCGCTTGCGCGATGAAGATATCGGGATGGTCGAGAGTGACGCGAATGCCGCGCCAGCCGAGGAATGGATTGTCCTCGCGAATCGGGAAGTAGCTGAGCGACTTGTCGCCGCCGATATCAAGCGTGCGGATGGTCACCGGACGAGGATTGAACGCCTCCATCTGCTCGCGGTAGATCAGTCGCTGCTCCTCCTCGGTGGGAAAG
>JAPYNO010000108.1 GCA_028283025.1 Pseudomonadales bacterium
TCGACACTTGACCGTTGGCCTCGCCACGCATCCCGTTGCGCCTCCGAATCCCGTCCCCCTATTATCCTTCAATGCGACTTTTTCAACAGGCTGCTAGTGTGGATTGCCTCGTAGGAATCGCTCGAATCTTGACAAGGCGAGCTCAAGCTGTTCGATGTTCGGCAGGAAGATCAGGCGCACATGATCGGGCGCTGGCCAATGAAAGGCGCTGCCGTGCGCGAGCAGTACCTTCTCTTGTGTCAGGAAGTCGAGCACCATGCGTTCATCGTCTTTGATCGGGTAGATGCTCGTATCGATGCGTAGAAACGCATAGACAGCGCCCTTGGGCGTGACGCAGGAGACACCTTCGATGTCATTCACGCGCTTCGCGACAAAGTCGCGCTGCATGGCGAGGCGGCCTTCGGAAGCGGTGAGATCATCGATGCACTGATAGCCTTGTAGCGCAGCCGGAATGGCGTACTGCCCAGGCACATTCGCGCACAGCCGCATGGCGGCGAGCATCGACAGGCCATCAATATAGTCCTTGGCGTGCTTGAGTTGCCCGGAAAGCGCCATCCAACCAATGCGTAGACCTGCGGCTCGGTAGGCCTTTGACAAGCCGCCAAAGGTGATCACCAATTGATCTGTGGCGATGCTCGCGAGCGGAATGTGCGTTTCGTCATCGTAGACGATGCGCTCATAAATCTCGTCTGCGAATAGCAGCAGATTGTGCGCATCGGCGATTTCGGCAAATCGCCGCAATGTGTCCTTGCTGTAGACCGCGCCGGTCGGGTTGTTGGGATTGATGACAACAAGCGCGCGCGTGCGCGGAGAAACCTTGGCGAGCAGGTCGTCAAAATCTGGCTGCCAGTCGGCTGATTCGTCGCACAGATAATGTACGGGCTGCGCACCGTTGAGGTGCACGGTGTCTGTCCACAGTGGGAAGTCAGGGGCTGGCACGAGCACTTCGTCACCGGCATTCAGCAGCGCTTGCAGCGCGATGCCGACGAGCTCGCTGACGCCATTGCCGATGAAGACGTGCTCAAGATCAAGTGGGGCGAGGCCACGCGATGCGTAGTATTCGATGATTGATGCCCTAGCCGAGACGATGCCCTTGGATTCACAGTAGCCTTGCGCGTTCGGCAGGTTTCGAATAAGCGCGGCAAGCACTTCGGGCGGGGTGTCGAAGCCGAAGATGGCGGGATTGCCGATGTTGAGCTTGAGAATCTGATGGCCTGCTGCCTCAAGGCGCAAGGCGTGCTCGTGGACGGGGCCGCGAATGTCGTAGCCGACCGAGGCGAGCTTGTCTGCCGCACCAACTGAAAGCTCAGTTGGCACAAGAGGAGGGTCGGTTCGAGGCATGGGGCATTGCAGGAGCCAATCAAGTAGCATAGCAGGCTTGCAGCTTGTGAGACATGATGGCTTCAGATGCCGGTCGAAAAATCAGATGCTGAATGGCAAAGAAAACTCAGCCCGGAGGCCTATGCGGTCACGCAGCAAGCGGGTACCGAGGCGCCCTTCACGGGCAAGTATTGGAATGAGAAGCGCGAAGGTACTTACGCCTGCGTGTGCTGCGGGGCGGCTTTGTTCGATTCGAGCACTAAATTTGAATCAGGCACGGGCTGGCCTGCGTTCTATGCGCCAGCATCAACCGATGCGCTCGCTGAGCGCACCGACCGCTCGCACTTCATGGTTCGAACTGAAGTCCTGTGCGCTGCCTGCGATGCCCATCTTGGGCATGTATTCCCGGACGGACCGGCGCCGACGGGACTGCGCTACTGCATCAACTCGGCAGCACTGGAGCTTAAGAAGGCGTAAGCGCTTGTGAAGCGCCACATGCAAAGGCTACCCAATCTATAGGTCAAGCAACTTGGCGCGATTCTCTAGCCAGTCGAACAGCCAGGTGGCGGCGCTGCGCTCGACGAGGCAGAGCAAGTCGTCTGTAGCGCGCACGATGATAATCACGGCCAAGTCGGCGAATCTGAGCCTTGACGCAAACCCGGGCGTGAAGTCCACCGCGCTGGTTTCGTTCTCGACGAGTCGGCGCACGCTCGCGCCTTTCATAGCGATCGCGATCAGGCCACTTGTCGCGTCTCGTGCATAGTGCTCGTGCGCTGCATCAAGTTCGCCCGACAGCAATAGGCGCTCATCAGGCCCGACCCAGACGACCTTGCTATTGAATGTGCGCGGCGCGGCATCCGCACCAATGTGAGTGAGCGCGTCATTTGCTCGATTTCCGGTCAAGTGCCTGCTCTTGATCTGGGTAAAGTTGTATTCCACGAATGGTGAGAGCCAGATGGACTTGCCGGCATAGCTGCGGCCATCAATTGGTGAGGATGTGTGCAAACTAGCCATGAAGACGCGCACCTTCCGGGTCGAAAAAGACAGGCGAGCGCACTCTTAAGCGACGTCGAATGCCGCAGTCGAAACTGTCGATTTCCTCATCCAAGCGGCCGCGACCGCCCTCAAGAAGCGCAAGGCCGATTGGTCGGTTGAGCGTCGGGCTGAAGCAGGCCGATGTCACATAGCCTTGGGAACGCTGCTCGCCGCGCGCCGTCAGATGGGCGCCGGCGATCAGCTCGCCACGCGGATCGATCGGTTCAACGCCGATCAGTTCGAGTCGGTCTTCGCGCACATTGTTTGGCAGGCTCAAGGATCGCTTGCCAATAAAGTCCGCCTGCTTGCGCGCGGCGATGCCCCCCATGCCGACATCGCGCGGCACGGTCTGGCCATCGGTATCGCTGCCGACATGCAGAAAACCCTTCTCGATGCGCAGCACCATCATGGTCTCGACGCCGTAGGGCGTTAAACCTAAGTCCGCGCCGCGGGCGAGTGCTTCGCTCCACAGGCTCGCGCCATATGCCGACGGCACATAGACTTCAAACCCAAGCTCGCCAGAGAAACTCACGCGCAAGATACGCACAGGCACGCCTTCAAGTTGTCCCGTTCGGATAGCCATGAACGGGAAGGCTTCGTTCGAGAGATCGATGTCGCTCTCGAAACGGCCCAGGAGCGCGCGTGCGTTCGGCCCTGCGAGCGTCACGTTTGCCCAGCTTTCGGTCGCATTCATCAGCGTCACATCCATGTTGACGAGCTCGCACTGCAGCCATTCCTCCATCCATTGGTAGACATGCGTTGCGTGTGCGCTCGTTGTGCTGACTAGGAACTCGTCTTTGCCGAGCCGGCAAAAGACGCCATCGTCGAAGATGATGCCTTGCTCGTTCAGCATCAGGCCATATCGGCATCTACCCGCCTTGAGGCTTGGCACTTGATTCAGATAGATGAAGTTCAGGAACTCCGCCGCATCAGGCCCGCGCACTTCGATCTTGCCGAGTGCCGAGCCATCGCATATGCCAACGCCTTGGCGCACGGCGAGGGCTTCACGATTGACAGCGCTCGCCTCGTCTTCGCCGGCTTTCAGGTAGGTACTTGGACGCACCCAATCGCCATAGAGTTCCATTGAGGCGCCGAGGGCAAGGTGCTGCTTGTGCATCGGTAGTTCGCGCACAGGCGCATAAAAGCGGCCGCTGCGCTCCCCCACCAGCGCACCCAAGGTGACCGGCGTATAAGGTGGTCGGTAGGTGGTGGTGCCGACTTCGCTGATCGTGCGCTCGGTGGCTTCGGCAAGATGGCTCAAAGCGTTCAGGTTGCTCGTTTTGCCCTGATCCACCGACATGCCATTGGTCGTGTAGCGCTTCATGTGCTCGACCGACGAATAGTTCTCGCGGATGGCGAGGTCGAGGTCGGCGATGGTGACATCGTAGAGCAGGTCAACCCACTGCTTCGAGGTATTGCCTGCGCGCGCGAAGCGATCGCCAATTCCTCGGCTATAGGTGGCAACGGGTGTGCGCATCTGCCCGGATGCGATCAGTTCGAGCGATGCATCGAGGTCGAAGTTGCCCGCTGCTGCGCCGATGACTTCAATGCCCCCGCCAGTCACGACAGGCACGAACGCGGCAATCGATTGATCGTAAGCGAGCGGTGTTTTGGCGTGGCAGGCGAGATGCACAGTTGGTGCCATGCCGCCGGAGATGCCGAGGGCATCGCAAGCAATGTCGAAGGATTTGGTAGCAAGGTCGCCACCGTTGAGGTGCGTGACTGTCACGCCTTGCAAAGACTTGCCGCCTTTGGAGGCGACTACCTGGCAGCCGTGATGCACTGTCAGTCCGAGGTGCTTATAGGGCGCGCTTGGCTCGCATCGCGAATCGACGATGGCTTCGACAGATACGCCCGAATGCGCGAAGTCGCTTGCGGCCTTGTAGAGTAAGTCATTGTTGCCTGCGAGCACGATCTTCTTTCCGGCGACGATGCCGAAACGGTGCAGATAGGACTGCATGGCGCTCAAGAGCATGATGCCGGGGCGGTCGTTGTGCTCGAAGACGAGTGGTTGCTCGATGGCGCCCGCGGCGATGATGATCTTCTCGGCACGCACGCTCAAAAGCGTCTCGCGGGCGCGTCCTGCAATCGCATGACTGACAAGCAAGGCAAGATTGTGATCGTAGATGCCGGAGACCGATGTGTGCGTAAGTGCCTCAATGTTTGGCGACTTATCAATGCGATCAAGTAAGTCTGTGAGCCATTGCTCGCTGGGCTGATCGACAATCTGCATCGGGCTTGATAGCAGGCTGCCACCAAAGCGCGAGTCTTGTTCGGCGATCAGCACTGAAGCTCCAGAGGCGCCTTGTTCGAGCGCAGCAGCGAGTCCTGTTGCGCCGCCGCCACACACTAGGGTATCGACATCAATTGTGCGTTCTGCGTAGCGGTCTGGATCGGGCGCTCTTGGAGCATGGCCAAACCCAGCGGTATGGCGAACGAAGTATTCGTAGAACTGCCACGAAGGCCAGATGAATGTCTTGTTGTAGAAACCTGCCGGAATCAAACTGGAAAATACATCGAATGTGCGCGCCAAGTCGAGATTGAGGCTTGGCCAATGACTGGTCGTGCAGGCTTCAAGCCCCTCGTGGATCGGTAGGCGGCTTGCCCGCACATTCGGCGTTGTGCGTGCACCGACGCCAACTTGAACGAGCGCTCCCGGTTCTTCGACGCCAGCAGCGAACACGCCTCTTGGCCTGTGCCGCTTGAAGCTGCGGCCGAAGACCTGCACGCCAGATGCGAGCAGGGCGGATGCTAGCGTGTCGCCCTGAAAGCCTTGATACGACTTGCCGTTGAAGCGGAAATGAACGCGCTGCTCTTGATCGATGTCGCTGCCTGCGCCGAGTCGGTAGCCGGTCATGCGCTTTTGCGCTCCGGGCGCGAATCGGTTATCGGATAAACGCGCAGTATCTCGTGGGTCACTGTGTCGCGGGCGATATTGAACCAGGTGCCGCAGCCGAAGCGATGGCACCATTGCTCGAAGTGAACGCCTTTGGGGTTGTCGCGAAAGTAAAGATACTGCGCCCAGGATTCATCGTCGACGGATTCGCCCGGTCGTACCAGATGGCCTTCACCGCCGAAGTGAAACTCCCGCTCGTCGCGCGCGCCGCAATATGGACATTCGATCTGAAACATTAGTGGGCGACGCCCGCGGCCGCGCCTTCGTCAATGAGCGCACCCGTGTAGAAGCGCTCTAGATTGAAACCTTCAACAAGCGGGTGCGGTCGGTCGTGAGCGATTGTGTGCGCGAGTGTTTCGCCCCCTGCCGGGATCGCCTTGTAGCCGCCGGTGCCCCATCCACAGTTGATGTAGATGCCTTCGACAGGCGTTTTGCCGAGAATGGCCGTGGTGTCGGGAGTAATATCCACGATGCCCGCCCAATGGCGCATGATCTTCAGGCGGCTAAACCAAGGAAAAAGCTCAAGAATCGCGCGCGCATTGATTCGATAGGTCAGCACGCTGCCTTTTTGCGCGTATGAATGATGCATATCGGCGCCGCCGCCGATGACGATCTCGCCGCGGTCAGACTGGCTCGCATAGGCGTGTACAGCACCTGACATGATGACTGTGTCGAGCACCGGCTTGACGGGTTCGGTGACCATCGCTTGCAAGGGCATGCTCGTGACCGGCAGGCGAAAGCCAGCCATTTTGGCAAGTATGCTTGAGTGACCAGCAGCGACGAGCGCGAGCTTGCCGGTGGCAATTCGGCCGCGCGTCGTTTGAACCGCCTGCACCCGGTCATGCTCGACCTCGATGCCAGTGACTTCGCACTGCTGCAGCAGGTCAACGCCAAGGCTGTCCGCGCCGCGGGCGAGCGCCCAGGTGAGCGCATCATGGCGGACGATGCCACCACGCGGCTGCAAAAAGCCGCCGAGCACCGGATAGTGGGAGTCGAGATTGAGGCTCGGCGCGATGCGTGCAATGTCCTCTCTCGACATGAGCTTGGCGTCCACACCGTTCAATTTGACTGAGTTGAACCAGCGGCGGTTGGCTTCCATGTCGTGGCGTGAATGCGCGAGCGTCAAGACGCCACGCTGACTGAGCATGAGATTGAAGTTCAGCTCGCGCGGCAGGCGTTCATAGAGTTTGAGCGAACGGTCGTAGAATGCCGCGCTTTCTGGATAGAAGTAGTTGCTGCGAATTATTTGCGTGTTGCGCCCGGAATTACCGCCGCCGAGATAGCCTTTCTCAAGCACTGCGACACGGGTGACGCCGTGCTGGGAAGCGAGGAAGTAAGCGGTTGCCAAGCCGTGGCCGCCACCGCCGATGATCACCACATCGTAGCGTTTTTTCGCTTCCGGCGACCTCCAAGCAGGCGCCCATCGCCTATGGCCTGATGCGGCGTGACGAGCGATATTCCAGATAGAGTAGCGAGACAATGGAAGTTCCCAGCTTGTGTTGATTGACGCAAACTGTGAGGCTTGCCTCAAGCGTTGCGTCTGAGGAAGGTATCGTAGCAAGTAAGGTGCTTAAGATGCTTGCCCATTGTGACTCGATCGTATCAATCGACCATCCAAAGGGAAGGCGGGATCGAATTTTCGCACCTCCGACTTCCTACAGTGCAGGCCCCTAGGAATAGCGTGATTCATGCGGTTGTCGCACGCCGGATAGTGTAGCTCGCAACTTGGCTGCCTTAGGGAAGCTTTGAATAACAGAGCTTCCCGTGTGGCACATGGATGTGCCACCGACTTCAGTGCCGTAAGGCATTGAAGTCGCGAGCAAATCAGAATCATAATTCTGATTTGCGAGTCTCGCGACGGCTTTCACCGGAAAGAAAGAAGTCACGAAAATCTTCTAGCATCATGGGCACGATTTGCAGCGATACCTTTCTGTCATCTTGAAGATACCAGTCTCCAAGCCGAAAGGTGTGGGCGGTATTGCTGTCGATCTTGACGGCTATGAACAGCCCGAACACATCCTTCTGAGTCTGTTGCATCACATCAGCGACATGTCTACGCACAGGCTCTCCCTCCGCAGCTTCCTGACGGGATGAGGACGTGAGCGTGACCTCGACAACCACGACATAATCTTCAAACTCAAATTGCATGTCCGGACCGCCGCCAGGTGCGCAATGCACCGGAAGAAAATCCTGATCGATCTCAAACCGACGGGCATCCAAGGGCGTGTTGACCAAGCTACCAATTGCCAGAAACGCCCTCCACACAATCCACTCAAGATACGCAGGACGTTCGCCTCTTGGAACGGAAAGCATGGTTCCGTCGTCGAGTCGCGCTGCCCGACCAGTTCGAATCGACTCCATCCATGCGCCAATTTCCTTGAACTTCTTCATTTGAGACTTGGCATACGCTTCTTCCCGAAGTCGGCTCAGCCTGCCTTCTAAGTCATGTCTTTGTTTCGCCAAGCCCTGTGAGTCAACATCTGCGACTACTTGAGGCACCTCAACGCCTTGCTTGCGAAGCTGATTGCGAAGGTCCAACAGCACCTGAATAGAGGCGGATGTATCATCGGTGGGTAACTCCGCACCGCTCCACAGCCTGTGCAAGTATTCGCGATCTTCAAGGCAGACTTCAGCTTCTCGGAGCAAAAGATCGCACAGCAAATGTTTTGATGCATTGAGCAGCAAGCCGCCCCGCTTGTACGAGAGGAATAAGCCCGTTGCCTTTAGGTACCTCGCGGAGAGATCTGCGTAGTCGTAGAGCGTGCTGACGATTACCTTGTTCTCTTTCGCTGCGAATGATTCGCGGCTTTTAAGCGTCTCTCTTCGCTGCCGCGGCCCTGCTTCATATCGTTTGCGAAATTCGGCGATTTCCGTCGCAATCTTTTCCGCACCCTCTGAAGGCGTGGAAATCTGTACAAATAGGGCAAACTCTTCCAAAGTGACTGCGGAATTCAGGCATCTCCTTGCAACCGCTCGTAACACTTCAATTGAGTGAAGTAGCGGAGAAAAGGTGTGCGTGCCACGATACCGCGGTTCGAGTAATGAAGGGATTTGATAGGCGAGTAAGGCGCGAAGGAAGCATTCCTGCTGAGCGGGAAGGGACTCGCTTGTCGCCAGTTTCGCACCAATTTCTGTGACTTCGTAGGGGTTTTGGTAGGGATGCTCTAGGCCATCCATCATTTCAGCCAGATTGGCATCTTGTTGCCCGCTCTTCAGTCTCGTCGTGAGCGCGGGCGTGATGAAACCGAGCTGGCTAAGCGCAGACCGCTACTTTCTCCCCAAGTCCGAAGCATCTACGCCAGCGTCGGCTCGCGGTGCCGACAGCACGCCTGACCGGTCTAAATGCAGCGCAAACGAATGTTCTTGGTCGCGCCCGACCAGATTGCCATTGAACTCCGAACCTTGCAGGCATAGCAGCGCATCCTTCAGCCTATAAGGCGTTCTCACCGTGGTGTTTCCTATATGCCAAAGCATGAGCTAGTGTCCAATGAACAGATATTCCTTCACGCCATTTCGGATGCTGTCTTTTTTGTGCCCTTGATTGGCAAATGAATAGCGATGATCGATCTCCACAACCTCGACGCGCTTCTTGTGCACAGCTAAAAGGCTCGCTAATTGATCTCGCGTGGGGAGAGAATTCGAAGAATAAGAAAGGAGAATAATGCTCGACGACAAGCGTCCGAACAAAAGATCAAACGCTTTGAGTGCCCGATGCTGATTACGAAAGGGCGTATCGTAGCTCTTGAATTTTCTGGTCTTGGTGTGCCACTGGATATCGACCCCTTTCCACTCCCTTGCGAGTCCTTCTACAAAGTGATAGCGGCGAACATATTCGTTGTCGGAAAGTGGGCTGTAGTACGGCGGATCTAGATAGGCAAGGTCGGGCTTGATTCGCCAGGTCATTGCGTCTCCGCGGCGTGCCTTGTTCATTTGTTCATTGTCGAACACCGCCTGATTGATCAGATTCGCGGCATTACGAATCTGATCGCCTAGTGACAGCCTTAGATCCTGCCTGCCATCGTCATATCGGTTTCCGGTGTAGGTAAAAATGCCTCTTGCCCGTTTTTTAATGCACGCTCGGATGAGCGCTGACATTGCAATCGCCTGCTTATAAGGGTTCCTCATATTCCTGATGTTGGCGCGTACACGGTCTATCAGCTCGTTCTCTTTGTCCGGGAAATACAGTCCTCTGAAGGTCTCTTGCACAAAAGTATCTGACTCTAAATTGATTTTGAATAGCTCATCTACCTCGGCTTCTGTCAAAGTATGAGCGTCGTTTTCGATCATTGCTTTAGCGAAGGTGGCGCTCATTGCCATATGGTCGTTGGTGAAGACCTGCTTGCCCATGGATTTGAAGAGATAAGCAACAACGCCGGATCCTGAAAACAAGTCGGCGGCAGAATGAAACTCAAGTGCCTGTGCCACCTGTTTGATATGTGGCAGAAGCTTCTCCTTGGAGCCCATGAAGCGGGTCGGAGGGTATTTTCTTGACCCGCCGCTGTCTTGAGTCAAGCTTGGTGTGTGCACGACGAGCCTGTTCCGTTGGTCGCCACCACGATGACATCTTCGCCGATTCTTGTCTGCGGCTTGGAGCTGATGTGACGCTTCGTCTGGTGGATCGAGATTTGATAGCGCGCGTACAGCCTGTGTACAAGCGGATGGTTGGAATTCGTTAGGACAACGTGGCATCCGATTGAGGCAAGGCGGTCAACTTCCTTTGCCAGCTCAATGTGGTCATCATCGCCAAACTGTTCCTTGGTGTATCGTTTGAAATCCGCATATTTTGAAACTGGCAAGTATGGCGGATCAAGGAAAACGAAATCTCCGGCATAAGCATAGGACTTAAGAAGCGCCTTATAGTCTGCCAAGATCACATCGGTTCCCTTCAGCAATTTTGAAGCTGCTTCAAGTTCGCCGTTCCGGCACAAGTTCGGCCTGCGGTAATTCCCAAACGGAACGTTGAACTGCCCTTTGCGATTGACCCGATACAAGCCATTGAAGCATGTGCGATTCAGGTAGATCATGCGAGCGGCTGCGTAGTCCGGTTCGAGTTCCTCATACTTCAGGCTGCGAATCTCGTAATACGCATCTTTCGCGTTCTCGAAGCGGCTGAGAAGTTTCGCTACTCGCTGCGGGGCATCCCTTACCACTTGATATAAGTTCACGAGCTCGGGATTGGAATCGCCTATGACTGCAGGGCGAGGCCCCAAGGCGAAGAAGAGTGCGCCGCCTCCGACGAATGGCTCTATGTACTTGTTGTAGCGCGAAGGCATCGCTGAACGCAGCTCGCCGAGCAATTGACTCTTTCCTCCAGCCCACTTAATGATGGGCCGAGCCTTGCGGACGAAGGGCAAACTAGGGTCGAAATGAGCAGCCGCATCAGCCTGCTCAGCGACCATGAGCCAGTCAGGCACCGCGTTCTCGATGTGACTGCTGCCCAATGACCGAAATTGCCTGCTTCTGAATGCGCCATTGTCCATTGGTGCGGGTCAGTTCCCAGTCGTAGTCAACCGTAAACGTGCTGTTCTTGAACAGAGTCAGCATTTTGAAACGCGCACGAGCCGCCGATTCTGATGCTATGGTGGAGTAGAGGCCAGTCACATGGTGTCCAAGGCAAGCGGGAGCGGATTGCATGAATCGCATAATCTCGGCGTGTCCTTGCATTATTTGCCCATACACTGACGATGCATCAAATTCAGCATTCTCGTCAAACAGTGCGATCACCTTTTCCCATTCCTGCCGGTCACAGCCATCACAATAGCGCGCTGCTAGTTCCTGTATATCGACTTTTGCACTTAAGATGCTGTTTTCCATAGGTGGTTACCTTCTGATTCTGCGCAGAATGACGGATATTTCTGAGGCGCTCCGCATTCTTTGGAGTCAGTAGTGTACGTCCTCACAGGAATAAATTATGATACGTTAGTTGTTCTTCATAGAGGTTCATACTATCGCCTATCCATAGGCCAAAGTAGCGTGAATTTCGATGCCAACTGAGCCAACTGAACTAACTGATAATAGTATTTTCAAGCAAGCTTGGAGAAATAAATATGAGTAGCAGACTCCCTTACCCCGTATTCGATTGTGATCACCACTACTACGAGCCGGCCGAAGCGCTGACCCGATATATGCCGGAAAAGTACAAGGATGTCCTGCAGTATGTAGAGATCAAGGGTCGCACGAAGTTAGTCATTCATAATGTCATCAGCCATTTTATTCCCAATCCCACGTTCGCAGTCGTTGCTGCACCGGGGTGCCACATGGATTACTACCGGGGTAACAATCCGGAAGGCAAAACCATGCGTGAGATGACGGTTGTTGAAAAGGTCAAGCCGGAGTATCAGTACAAGAACGAGCGGCGCGTCGAGCTGCTCGAGGAGCAGGGCATAGACCGCGTATTGATTTTCCCCACGCTCGCATCCGCTATTGAGGGGCATATGGCCCAAGATCCTGAATTTTGTGCCGCGGCGTTCCACGCACTCAATCTGTGGATTCAGGAAGAGTGGGGCTTTGATGACGGTAAGTTCTACTGCCTGCCAGCGATTACCATGATGGATGCCGAATTGGCCCTGCAGGAAGTTCAGTGGGCTATGGACGCCGGTGCTCGTGCGGTTCTGATTCGCCCTACCTATGTGCCGGGTAAAGACGGTTCGCGGTCGATGGGAGCGCGCGAATTTGATCCGGTGTACAAGTTGTTGGCAGAAAATGGTATTCCTATCTGCTTCCATGGCGGTGACAGTGGTTACGAAGACATCTACCAACGCCATTCACCGGAGCCCGTGCGGGAAGGCGAGTTTACGCCCCATGCAATTTCGGATCCGCTGCAGATTGTGCTCGATGCCAATCAGCGGGCGATCGCTGACCAATGTGCCGCCATGGTCTGTCATGGAGTGTACGATCGCCACCCCAACCTGAAGGTGGCCTATGTCGAGGCGGGGGTCGCTTGGCTACCGGATTTGGTGCGCCGTCTGTCCATGGCTTATGCCATGCAGCCGCAAATGTTCAAGAAAGATCCGATCGAAACATTGAAAACCAATGTATGGTTTCACCCGCACTTTGAGGAGGATGTCGATGGCCTTGCCGAACTGGTGGGTGTCGATCATGTGTTATTCGGCAGTGACTGGCCGCATCCAGAAGGCTTGGCAGATCCGGTGTCCTGGGCTGACGAACTAGGGAGTTTCTCTCAGGAAGATCAAGCCAAGATCATGGGCGGCAACCTGATGAACTTGCTAAGCTTGGCAGCGTAACGCGAGTATTCTTCACAGACACTAGTTCTCCCGATGACGGGCGTGTCGGTGCCGCAGTGGTGGCGGTGCGTGGTAGATCGCGACCCCGATTTCCCTGTCTGCCGGAGTGATCAAGGTGTCATTTCAGCGCGGGAAATGGACCGCCGGTCAGCAAAGGTGGCATTGGGCTTGCTCGCCCAGGGGGCAGAAAAGGGCTCAAGAATAGGCATTTTGTTGCCCAATAGTCCCGAGTGGATATTCTGCTGGCTGGCCGTACAGCGGATTGGGGGCATCGCCGTTCTACTCAGCACTTTTAGCTCCCCGCGAGAACTACAGTACACCTTGAGGCACGCGGACGTATGTATTTTGTTATCGGCCGATGCGTATCTCAATAATCACTACATTCGCAGAATCGAAACGGCATTCCCCTCCATTCGGCGCCAGCAGGGCACGAATCGCCTGTACCTAGATGATTGCCCTTATCTGCGAGGGGTGTGGGTGAATGCGGACAATGCCTCGGAAATCGCGCCCTGGTGCCAGGGCAGTTTCGCGGATTTGGCGGCGAGTGCCGATACGCCAACTGCTCTGTCAGACGAGTTTCTACAGCGAATCGAGGAGAATGTGTGCCCTAGCGACCTCAGCGTTCTGTTATATACCTCCGGCAGTACCTCGGCACCCAAAGCGGTCCTCCACAGCCAGTTCACAGTGATCGATATGCCGATGTACCTCGCCGAAGTGCAGTCCATTATCCCATTTGAGCAGAATACAGGCGACCGCACGTTGATTACGAACCCGTATTTTTGGGTTGGCGGCCTGATTACACTGGTGGCGAGTATTCAAAATGGTGCGACAGTCGTATGCCAGGAGGATTTGTCTGCGGCGGGATGCTTGCGCACCATACAGCGCGGTGACGTAGATAGCGTCAGCGGAAATATGAGCCTGGTGAGGGCGATCATCAACTGCCCTGAGTATCGGGCGGGCGACCTCGACGCGCTCAAGCCCCAAAACGCCTTGCAACTGGCCTTCTTCGACCCCGAGTATGCCCATATCAGATCTGCTGGACTTGCTATGACTGAGACTTTCGGTCCGCATACGGGAACGACCACTCGAGAAGGCTATCTCGGCTATGCGGAAAATTGCATGGGCAAGGCTTTGCCCGGGATGGAGACAAAGATTGTCGATACGGAAACTGGCGATTCGTTAGATACTGGGCTCCCCGGAGAGCTTTGTGTGCGCGGCAAGTGGCTGATGGAGGGTTTCTATAAGCGCCTTCGAAAGGAAGCCTTCGATGAGGACGGTTTCTATCACACTGGGGATGAGTGCTCTTTGGATGATCAGGGGTTCCTGTTTTTTCACTCGAGAATTGGCTCCATGATAAAGACTCGAGGTGCCAATGTGTCGCCGCTTGAAGTGGAATCAGCCCTGCTCGATATCGATGGAGTGCTTGAGGCCGCAGTTTTTGGCCTGCCAGATGCAGAAATCGGTGAGAAAGTGATCGCTGTGATAGCACCTGCTCAGTCAGCTACTCTCAGTGAACAACGGCTGCGTTCAGAGTTGAGAGCGGCCTTATCGTCCTACAAAACGCCCCACGAGTTCTACGCCGTCGACAGCATGGATATGCCCCGGACGCCGAGCCAGAAGATCAAAAAACCGGAGTTGGCCGCAATGATACTGCGGGGTGAGTTGCCCGCACTGTGAGGTAGTGCAGTGTGTTGGCAACAAATAGACTTATTCAGTTTTGCAGACAGCACTCCGGCTAGTTCAGCTGCTGTCCTGGCACCCTAGGGCCGTCCTTGTCGCGGTGGTGGTACTGAAGCGGGTTCCGCCCCGCGTGCCCCAGCACATGCACTCTTTGAAGTCCTGGGGGGTGCGGGTGACTGCAAAGCAGCCGTGGCGGCTCCCGCCGGAGGCGGGGAAATTGAGCATGCCGTCGGCGGTGACGTTCTGCTCGGCATTCGAGAAGGTGCCGCTGGTCTTGAAGCAGCGGCGGATTGACAGGAAGCGATCATCTTCCTGAATGATCAACATGTACCGCG
>JAPYNO010000109.1 GCA_028283025.1 Pseudomonadales bacterium
GGGAATTATGTAGCAAAATCAGCAATGCTGATTTTGCCCATTCTTTGACGTTTCACAGGCCGACCAATGTCGCCACCTCCACGCCCAGCAGCGCCAATCCCGAACGCCAGTATATTCAACGCCGCATTCACATCGGCATTGTCTGTATATCCACACGCAAGACACTCGAAGTGCGCTTGAGTCGTGCGGTTCTTCGCATCGACATATCCGCAATGCGAACAGGTCTGCGAGGTGTATTTCGGATCGACCTGAATGTGTCGAGCCGCTTTGTAGCCGATCTTCTGCTCGAGGGCGTGCCACCCCGTGTTCAGTATTTCCCTGTTGAGACCGGACTTCGCCTTCACGTTCTTCCCCGGTGCGTCTTCCGTCCCTTTCGCTGAAGCGGCCATCCCTTTCGTATTGAGCGCTTCAGTCACGATGGTCCCTGCGGATGACGCAAGTTGTTTGGAGACGTGGTGATGCCAGTTCCCTCGGTAACACCGGATATTTCGGCACACCTTTGAGAGCCGCTGCTTCGTGAGATGTCTCCGGTTCGAGCCTTTCACTTGACGTGCGAGACGGCGTTGATACCGCCGCTTTCTCGCTTCAAGGCGTGCGATTCGGTCTGTGTCGAGACGAATGATGTCGCCGTCGCTTGTCGCGGCTTGTCCGACGTTCATGTCAACGCCGATGGCTTTCCCGTTATCGGGAGAAGTCACCGCATGGACAGGCACCTTGTACAGGACAACCGCATGCCACTTTCCGCATTCACGTTTGATAGTGACTGACCGGGCTTCGTACTTCCGATACGGATCACCGCCTCGCCTCGCGATTCGGAACCACCCGAGTTTTTGCAAACGAAGGTTGTTGCCCCGAATATGGAACAGGGTTGGTTCTGGGAACGTGACTGTTCGTGCCCCATATTTCGACTTGAACTTCGGACGACCCCCTTGTTTCTTGAAGAACTTTCGCCATGCTTCGGCCTGATGCTTGAGCGTGTAGCGAACCGCCGAAAACGGGAGTTCCCGTAACCAGTCCGTTTCGCTTCGGAGTTTCGTGAACTGCTTCCCAAGCGAAAAGAACATCGTGGACGGCGCATCAACCATCCAAGGCAATCGTTCATGAAAGAAGTATTCCTGCTCGTTCCACGCCAACATCCGGTTCCACACCCAGATACACGCCCCGGTCACCTGCATCAACTTCTGATGCTTCGCCGAGGTAATTGGTAGCAGTCTGTAACGAATTGATCGTTGGGCGTATTTCATCTGTGTGTTTTACTTGATTCTTTAAGGCGTGATCTTTGTCAGTTCCGGCATTATCTAATAAGTCCCTTCGATTTCCTACAAGGTTGCAGCGGATGTCTTGGACCCTGCTGATTTTGCTACGCAATTCCCCATCGTTTCGCCTCTATGAGCAAATCTACCTGCAAGTCATTTTAACCGCTCCATCATGGCGCACTTGGACTAGCTTTGTAGGTAATGTGCCCTCTATTCGCGATAGATGTTTGACAAGAGCGGCTCGCTACAGAAGAATCCTTGCATTGACTGAGCACAAGCAGACATGGCGGTAAACAGAGACAAACCTGATCGCTGGAAAGAAGACATTGTCAAGTCGGTAGACATGTACAACAAGTGGTTCGTTCGCTTTGCTCCAGAGGCTTTTCGTAACACGCGCATACAAACCACACGCGATGTCGAATCAACGCTTAAAGCCACCAAAAACCTGTCCAAAATCGGAGTCGAACTCTTGACGGAGACGCCTTCTGTGCTGCCAACCTTGAGAATGTCAGCCTGCCCTCCCTTAGCGCTTGACCGGCTGATCGGATTAGCTGGGGTGTCCAAAAACTTAGTGAAGTCGATGGAGAAGCGCCACAGAGTACCACCACAGATGCCGAAACCTGACTTGGAAAATGATCTTCGACGAATCGCTAGCACCATTAAGAGAATGGCCGACCCAGATATTTTCGTGTGGCTGGAACGTGGCGACAATCCCAATCAACATGAATTGCACCGCGCCGCAACAATCGTCGCAGATCGCCTGTGTGGTGCCGTTGCCAATCCGATCATTCGAAACGCCCAAGAACAACGACAGCTTGCGGCGATACAAGACTGGCTCAGCGCCCGTGGCTACCAGCATCTGCCGTCGAGCGAGCGTGTCAAGTTTGGCGAGATGCCGAGTGGCACTTACGCTTTCAGGCACAATGTGCTCGTCAAACAAGATGCAACTAGCCGAGAAGTGAATATTCCCGTGGATGCAGTCGTTATACCGAACGCATCTAACTCAGACGGGCGACCGCTGCTGATCGAGGCCAAGTCGGCCGGAGACTACGCCAACGTCAACAAGCGAAGAAAAGAAGAGGCCACGAAGATAAGTCAGTTGCGCCGTACCTACGGCGAGGATGTGCGATTTATTTTGTTTCTCTGCGGCTACTTCGACTCCGGTTATCTAGGTTACGAGGCAGCCGAAGGCATTGATTGGGTATGGGAACATCGCATCTCGGACCTCGCGGAGTTCGGCCTGTAAATGACAAACTCCAATGCAGCAGATTTTGAAGCCGAGCGACTCGTCCTGCAGGAACAACTAGACGCCGAGCGCGACCTCAAGGCGCGAAACAGGATGGGGCAGTTCGCGACGCCTACGAGCCTCGCGATCAACATTCAACGCTACGCTGCGGCCCGCCTTGAAATCAGCGAGAAGGTACGATTTATTGATCCAGCAATAGGTACCGGGTCGTTCTTTTCCGCAATGCTCAACGCCCTTCCGCAGGCTCGCATTGATGCAGCAGTCGGCTATGAAATCGACTCGCACTACGGCATCCCGGCGAGAAAGCTATGGCGCGAAACGAAGCTTGAAATCCTTGTTGATGACTTCACACGGGCTGAATGTCCGCAAAGAGAAGAAGAAAAATTCAATCTCATTGTCTGCAATCCGCCCTATGTGCGCCACCATCACATAGGCGCTGATGAAAAACAGCGATTGCGGCGACGGGTGTTCAACGCTTGTGGCATCGACTTCAGCGGTCTGGCAGGACTCTATTGCCACTTTCTCGGCTTAAGTCACCCATGGATGCGTGGCGGCGGCCTTGCAGGCTGGTTGATTCCGAGCGAATTCATGGATGTCAACTATGGTGTTGCGGTCAAACGCTACCTTCTGCGGCATGTCACACTGCTGCATATTCATCGCTTTGATCCGAATGAGGTGCAGTTCAATGATGCGCTTGTGTCTTCAGCGGTCGTATGGTTCCGCAAGAGCCCGCCAACGCCGAACATGCAAGTCCGATTCAGCTACGGCGGTTCATTGGAGTGCCCACAGCTTGAACGAATGGTGCCGATTGAGCAATTGGGCAGTGCGCAGAAATGGACGCACATCCCTTCAAAGCCAAGACGGGCGAAAGCTAGCGCGACGCTCGGCGACTTCTTCAAAATCAAACGCGGCGTTGCGACCGGCGGCAATCGCTACTTTATCTTGACTGCTGAAGAAATTGATCGACGAGGCTTGCCTATCGAGGCATTCAAGCCGATTTTGCCAAGTCCTCGTCACTTGCGCACAGACGAAGTGCAAAGCGACAAACAAGGTAATCCGATACTGGAGAAGCGGCTGTTCCTGCTCGACCCGCCGTGGCCGGAAGATCAGATTCAGCGCAGCGAGCGCGAACTCTGGGCGTATCTCGAAGAAGGCAAAGCGAACGGCGTCGCTCGCGGCTACATTTGTCGGCATCGCAAGCCTTGGTACAGGCAGGAAAGCCGTGCTCCGGCGGTCTTTGTGTGCACGTATCTCGGACGTAGCGACAAGGCTGCGCGCAGGCCGTTTCGCTTCATCCTGAACCATTCAATGGCGGTCGCCGCAAACGTTTACCTCATGCTGTACCCGACAAGCCTGATCGAGAGAATGCTGCGCGAGCAGCCGGAACTGAATCGACAAGTGTGGCAAGCCTTGAGTGAGATCAAACCGTCAGACATGCTCAGTGAAGGCCGCGTCTACGGCGGCGGACTGCACAAGCTAGAGCCTCGCGAATTAGGCAAGGTGCCAGCCGAGGCGATTGCAGAGTTGCTGCCCGCCGCAAGACAGGCGGGTCATGGCAAGCAATGTCGAATTGTATTTGGATGAACAGGAAAATCAGCCGTCCGCACGCTTCAATCGCCCATCTTCTATCGAATAGGCTTGATCGGCCACGCGGCCGAGTTCGCTTTGATGAAACACTGCGAGTATCGCCATGTCTTTCTTCAAGACTGCGAGCGTCCGTCCGATATCGCGCTCGCTCTTCGCATCGATCCCGCTTGTCGCTTCGTCCAAGATCAGCAGCCAAGGCTTGTGCAGGAGCGCGCGCGCGATCATCAATCGCTGGCGCTGTCCGCCGGAGAGGCGCGCGCCGCGCTCGCCGACCGGCGAATCCAAGCCTTGCGGCATGTCTCGCACCAAGTCCATGAGGCCGGCGGCGGCAAGTGCGGTTTCAATGCGATCAATGCCGACGCCATCCTCGCCAAGCGTAACGTTGTTGCGAATAGAGTCATTGAGAATCAAATGCTCCTGCGGCACATAGCCGATCTGCGAGCGCCAAGCGGCCAGATCAATCTCATCGAGCGGCATGCCATCGATCAACACTTCGCCAGCGTCTGGCTTCAGCAGCCCAGAGATGCAATTGACAATGCTGCTTTTGCCTGAACCAGAGGCGCCCGTGAGGGTGGTAATGGCGCCCACCGGCATCTCCATGCTCGCAGCTTCAAGCACCATCGAATCTTCGAACGAGAGATCGATGTCTTTGAGTTCTACGCCTTCGCTCAGCGTCGGCATCTTGCTGCCCGCAGAGACTTCCGCTTGCTCGCGCGCGGCCTTGATGCTTTGCTGCAACGACCAATAGGCGCTATCACACGCCATCATCTTCTGATACTGCTTTTGCGCCTTGCCGAGGCTGACCATGACGCGCAGCAGCATGATCGTGAGCGTGGTCACGGCGGCAGTGGACATGCCAAAGTAGCTAAATGCGACGAACAGCCCAAGCGCGATCACAAGCGTGTACAAAGGCTCTTGCGCGGCGGTGAGGGCGGCGTTGCTCCATACTTCTCGGCGTAGTGCTCGATTCAGCCCTTCGGTGGATGCAATGAGCACCGAGCCAGCGAGCGATTCGCGCGCTGAAACCTTGAAGAGCTTGACGGCCTGCATCGTGTCGGTCAGGCGCGCAATGAGCGTGGTGTAGAGCTTCGTCTGGCTCTTGCCAGCGCGCCGCGCCATGCGCACGAGGCCGTGCATGGCAACAGCGATCAAAAGGCTGCCGATCACCGCATACAAGGTCGCCATCCAAGAGACGAGCAGCGCGGCGCCGATATAGACCGAAGCCATCAGCAGCAGCGACAAGGTGGTCATGCCGTAGATATAGCCAGTTGCCGCACGCATGGCTTCGGTGGCCATGGCATTGGCGAGGCTGCCGATGGGCTGGGCAACGAAGTAGCGCCATCTCGACGCCAGCACCGCTTGCAGAAGCTCAAGGCGGAGATCCGTCGTCAACCGCGCCGCGATATAGCCGATGCGCTGATTCGCAATCAGCACAAGAAGACTTTTCGCGAGGATGCCGAGCACGACCAGCGCGAGCATGGTCTGCAGGTCAGCATCAAGACCAACCCGGTTCAGCCAACCTGTGAGCTTGGCTGCGAACGCATCGCCCGCCTCGCCCATACCCGAATCGGCGGTGCTCGCCTCAGCGCTCGCAAGATTCAATATCGGCAGCACCAGCGCTGCACTCAACCCTTCGGCGAGGCTCGCAAGCAAGAGCGCTGGCAGCACAATGAGCGTCTGTAGCGGATAGGCGCGTATGAAGGCGATGAGGAGACGCATCAGCGGCGCTGCAACTAAACCCGCCGCCCGAAATAGCGGATGCTCGCCCAGGACGCGCAGCCGATGAGCAGGATTGGCAAGACAGCGGACAGGAACGTTGGCGCACTGATCAAAAGCGCAACCGACGCCGTGAGGTCGCCTAAGACCCACATACCGATGCCGACGCCAGAGCCGATCGCAAGTCGCAGTCCGAAGCTCGCCGAGCGAAGATCGCCGAACACAAGCGGCATGATCAGCAATCCCATGGCAACGACCGCAAAGGGCGCCAAAAGCCGCTGCCAAAGCAGGAGCTCGGCGTCATCGGCTGGCAAGCGATCGGCGCGCAAGGCGGACACCCGCGCACTCAATTGCGAGAGGCTCAAGGATGCGAGCGGCAGCGGCTGAATGCGGCCAGGGGCATCGGCGCGCACCGAATCAGGCGCGCCACCAGTGAGCCGAGTCGCGCTCGATGGCGGCGCCCATTCCTGCAAGGGGGTCTTTGTCAAGGCTGAGTCACCAGCATCGAACACGCGGCTTTCCACCTCTCTCAGCGCCCAGTTGCCGGACGGCAGTATTTCGGCGCTCGCGGCGCGGTAGTAGCGCGCAAGCGGGCCTTGCGGCGTAAATTCCAAGATCAGAATGGACTCGGGATCCTTGCCGGCGCCGAGTCGCTCAGCTTTCAGATACCACTGATCGCCTCGCACCCAGAAGCCGCCGCCTTGTAGGAGTTCGGCGCTGCCGGACTTCAAGAGCATCCGCTGCAGCGCCGCCTCCTTGTAGAGCGGCGGTGCTAGCCACTGACCGAGAATGAGCGCGAAGAGCGCGAGGCTGCCCGAAGCCAATGCGGATGCGCGCACGCCATGCAAAATCGACAGGCCCGCCGTGCTCATCACGAGCATCTCTTGACGCCTCGCAAGATTGGAAAGCGCAAGTAATCCGCCAAGGAACGCCACGAACGGCAGTAGATCAAGCAGCGTGTTGAAACTTGTCATGCCCACGTACCAAGCAGCGTGATGCAGCCGATAGCTGCCCTCACCAAGATTATCGATTTCGCGAACAAGTCCGAATATGAAAAAGAGCGTGACAAGCGCAAGCGCGGCAAGCAGATAGCCCTTGCCAAGCTCAATCAGAAGATATCGAGTGAGCAGGCGCATCAGCCGAGTGCCGGCCGTCTCATCAGGAGCACGAGCATGAGCAGTAGCAATCCATGGAACCACCAGATGCCGGGCAGCGCGCCGATCACGCCGCTTTCGACCCAGCCCTTGGCGATGATGGCAAGGTTGAAGGCTACCGCATAGGCAAGTATCGCGAACAGCATTTGTCGAAAACGACTTTGACGAGGGACGCTGCGCGCCAGCGGCACTGCCAACAGCCCTAGCAGCAGCGCAGTGAAAGGCAGTGACAGGCGCCATTGCAACTCGGCCACTTCCTTCGGATTGTCAGAGCCAAAGAGCGCAGCGGTCGGCTGCGCCCGGCGATTGCGCACTTCGCTCGCCTGTGACGGCGCTGCGAGCTTTAATTGCAAGCGCTCGTAAGTATATTCGTGATCAGTGCCAGCGCCGAGCCGGTAGGCGTAGCCATCGGTAAGCTCGATCACACGCTCGCCACCGGCATCGGCGCGCCAGTCAAGCAGGCGCCCCTCGCGCGCTCGAATCACCCGCGAGCCGTCTTCGCCTTCCGTTTGCACGAACACATCGAGCATGACCTCACCGTCAACGCCGCCCACGCTCAAGGTCATTTCCTCGTCCGCCAAGGGATAGAAGCGACCAGGCACTAGGCTCTCGGGTTCGAAGCGGGCGGCGGACTCGGCCTCAAGCGCATAGCTGAGTTCATAGGCGATTGGGCGCACGAACATGGACAGCACCGCGACTAGAATCGCCGCAGGAATCAGCACTTGGGCGAGGGTGAGCGATGTGCGCGCCTCGCTCCAGCCAGTCGCATAGAACACCACCAGTTCGGAACTCCGGTACATTCGGCCAAGCCCGTCCACGATGCCAAAATAGAGCGCCGACGGGATCAGCACCTCGCAGGCAATCAAGGTTTGCAGAAGTAGCAGACGCGGCAGGGACGTAGCGCTGAGCAAGCGACTGACGGCATCGTTCAACAGATCCGCCGCTGCGAAGAATAAAAAGAGCGCCAAGAGGAGCGCGAGCGACAATGCGATCGGCTTTAAGGTCGAATGATGCAGGTAGCGTGCGGCAATCAAGAGTGAAATGCTGAACAGCCATGAGGTCTTGGCATCTTATCAGGCGTTCATGTGCGGAACTTTCATGTTCTCATGTAAGGTTCGTTTCTCCTGTTGGTATCGCATCCCATGCCGGAAGTTTGGCTGCTGACCGGCCACAAGGCTGGCGACAATGCGCAGATGCGCGCCCTCGCTAGTGCGCTCGACTTTGAGGCTCGCGAGATTGCCATGCGTTATTCACGCATCGAACTCATGGTGACGCTCACCGGAAGGCCAAGCCTTGCAGGCATCGAAGCGCAATCGAGGCGACTGATTAAGCCGCCTTGGCCGGCGCTCGTGCTCACCGCCGGGCGGCGCAACGAAGCGGCGGCGCGCTATATCGGCAAAGCGTCTGGGGGCGGAACGAAAATCGTGCATCTCGGCAGGCCGTGGCACCATCCAAGCAACTTTGACCTCGTATTGTTCACGCCGCAGTACCTGCTTGAAGCGGGAGAAGGGCTTGTGGAACTAGAGCTTGCATTGCAATCCCCAACACACACTCAAACAACGACTTCGCGTTTCAGTCACTTGCCGAGGCCACACATCGCGCTCCTGATCGGCGGCAACAGTGGTGCTTTGACGCTTGCATCGAGGCATACCAAACGCCTCACTCGCCTCACGACCGAGCTCGCCGAGTCGCTATCGGGAAGCTTGCTCATCTCAACGAGTGCGCGAACGCCTGCGCTTGTCACAGCGCATCTGAAAAATATCCAACTGCCTCACCATCTCTGGTGCTGGGGACAAGCCGACAACCCATACGCGGACTATCTCGCAAGCGCCGATGCCGTGATCGTGACCTGCGACAGCGCATCAATGCTGAGCGATGCGCTGGCATCAAGAAAGCCGGTTCTGCTCTTTGACTTCTCCGATGCCGATTGGTGGCGGCACGCGGCGAACTATCGCTTGAACGCCCTCGCGCACAGAGCAGCCATGCGCCTTGCGCCGCGCAGGATACAACGCGATATTGGGCGGCTTCAAGAGCGGCTCGTCGAATCCGGCCATGCGAGTTGGCTCGTTGAAGGACTCACGCAATTGCCGAGCTGCACGCCCTACGAGAATACAGATTTGATGCGGGCAGCCAATGCGGTCAAGAAGCTACTCGGCGTGGATTGATACAATTTTCGTTGATTTGCACTCGATTCACGCCTGCTATGAAATCTCCTGTCGTCGTTTCCGTCACTGGTGCCGCTGGTCAAATCGGCTATGCGCTGCTCTTTCGCATCGCCTCCGGGCAACTCTTGGGGCCGCACCAGCCAGTCATTCTCAAGCTCCTTGAAATCACGCCAGCGCTCGATGCGCTCAGCGGCGCGATCATGGAACTTCACGACTGCGCCTTTGACTTGCTTGAGGACGTGCAAGCGAGCGACAACCCAGAGGTCGCATTCGCAGACACAGATGCCGCGCTTCTCGTCGGCTCTAGGCCGCGCACAGCGGGCATGGAGCGCAAGGATCTTCTCGAAGCCAATGCAGCCATCTTTTCAGTGCAAGGGCGCGCGCTCGATGCGGTCGCTTCCCGTGACGTGCGCGTGCTTGTCGTCGGCAACCCAGCCAACACCAACTGCCTGATCGCGCAGCACAACGCGCCCGGCCTTGACGCCGCGCAGTTCAGCGCCATGACAAGGCTCGACCATAATCGCGCCAAAGCGCAGCTTGCAGAGCAGGTCGGTGCGCATGTCAGCCGCATCGAGCGACTCTGCATCTGGGGCAATCACTCCGCCACGCAGTACCCGGACATCACCAACGCGAAGGTTGATGGACGCCCTGCCACCGAGCTCGTCAATGCCGCGTGGGTTTCAGATACGTTCATTCCATCGGTTCAGCAGCGCGGCGCCGCGATTATCAAAGCGCGCGGCGCTTCCTCTGCGGCATCTGCCGCCAACGCCGCCATCGAGCACATGCGCGACTGGCTCAAAGGCAGCGGCGGCAAGGACGTGGTGAGCATGGGTGTGTGTTCGGACGGCAGCTTCGAGACTGATCCCGGACTCATCTATTCGTTTCCTTGCCACACGGCGGACGGCAAGTGGCAGATCGAGCAGTCCTGGTCAATCGGAGAAGAAAGCCGCAAGCGCATGATGCGCACGCAAGCCGAGCTCATCGAAGAGCGTGATGCCGTCAGGCATCTACTGCTGTGATGGATGAGGTTTTTACCAGATCGCCACGCCCGACACGAATGCGTGTCCCCACCAGAGGGCAAGATAGGCGATGAGCGTCAAGATGGGCGCAAAAATGCCGAACTCTTTGACTCGCAAGGACTGCCTCCCTCTGGCAATGGCGGCAAACGGAACGACTGAAGTGGCTTCGCTGAAGGCTTGCCATGAAGCACCGAACACCGCCTGCTTGCGCCGATCAATGAGCCTCATGCCGTAGCCCGAAACGAGCGCGATCGCGCCAAAGAAGATGAGTGACGGCGGGTCGCCGTTGACCAACATGTGGGTGAGCGCCCAGATAAGTATTGCGGATTGCACCGGATGGCGGGTGATGCGCATCACACCGACAACAGGCACTTCTTCGCCTTGATCGAGCACGACGCCGACCGTAGATGGATTGCGATGTACGAGTCCACCAATCAACAGGAACAGCGCGACGGGCATCAGAAAAAGCGCGAGAACACGCATCCATTCGAAAGTCGGCCAGAACACGACACTCGGCACGCTGTCGTTATAGACCCGCACGAACAGCACCAAGATGACGAGCGAAAGCAGCGAGTAGATGCCCAGATACGCCTTTTCGCCCATGCTGCCCACAAGCGCCTTGCGAAGCCCAGAACTTGTGATTCCGAGATGCTGCAGGACAAACAGCAGCGCCAGCACGCACAACCAAGCAAATTCGCTCATCGAAAAGCCACCACAACAAGGAACACACCAATTTTAACGAAGATGCGCAGAAACGCTCAGAAAGTGAGTTTGCTACAGTGTGAGATTGTTCTTCTCATGCCGACGACATATGGATATGCCAATCACCGCACCATTAGAGCGTCGGCACATGCCTAGCGACTACGAGGTTTCGCTCGCCCAATATACACACCGCGGAAGCGGCGAAGAAGTCCGTATTCCAGACGACTTCGGCCCCGGGCATTCAATGCGCGGCTTTGAGGAAACCTACCGCAATATCATTGACTACATCGTGCGCATTACTTTCCGCATTTGGGAAGACCGGGACGTTGAATACATCCGACGCACCTACTCCGACGATTCGCTCGTGTTCGATGACTACGGCCTGCAAACCGGCGCGGCCAAGATTGTCGCCGACACCTATCACACCACCGGCGCGTTTTCAGACATTGTGCTGCTCGCCGATGAGATTGTGTGGGCAGGCGACGATGAGGTCGGCTTTCACACCTCGCACCGCACTCTCATTCGCGGCACCAACGACGGTGCGAGCCGATATGGGCCTGCGACAGGCCGCTTGATCGATGTCTTAGTGATTGCCAACTGTGTGGCGCGCGAGAACGAGATTTTCCTTGAGCACGTCCTCTACAACAACTCTTCGATGCTCGGGCAGCTCGGTTACTCGGTGCATGAGATGGCGAGACTGCTCGCTGCCGATGCGCCAGCAGGCTGGCCGCGAAGCGATGCTGTTTGGCAAGCGCTGCGCAACGCGACGAAGCCTGCGCGCCCAATTTCAGAGCAAGCGCCTTTTGACGGGTTCGATGTAGATCGCTTTGAGCGCGAAGTCTTCGAGGCGACCTGGTGCGGGTCGCACGATGTTCGATTGGACGCCTACTACGCGCCAGACTGCAAATGCTGGGGAACGACTGATCGACATTTCGTGGGCGCGAGCGCTCTGCTCGCGCAGGTGCGCACGCTGCGCATGCCGTTTTCGAGTTTTGAACCGCAAGTCGATGAGGTGTATTGGATGGGGAACGAGCAGGAGGGCTACCTGACATCCTTGAGGTGGAGTGTCGATGCGCTGCTGTGCGGTGCAGGTGTGCAAATCTGGGGCATCACCCAGCACGAAATTGTGAATGGACGCATACGACGAGAATGGATGCTCTTCAATGAACTCGATTTGATGATGCAAATAGCGAGGATCCATCCATGAATGATGTTCAATCTGCGAAGTCATTGGTGCTTCGCTACTTTGATGCGCTCGAGAACGCCGAGTTCGGCACCCTTGCCGATGTGGTCGAGCGCTTCACAGCCAAGGACTACTTTGTGCGGGCGGTGCACCCCTTCAACGAGATCGATGGCGCGAGCGCCTGTGCGGAGCACCTGATCGCGCCAATATGGCGATCGATTCGTCCGGTAGAGCGCCGTCAGGAAGTGCTTATGGCGGCGCCTAATCTCATTGATGGCGGACTGTGGGTGACGAGCATGGGCAAGCTGCTCGGCCTGTTCGACGAGCCGCTGCTCGGTATTCCGGCGCATCGCAAGCTCGTGATGCTTCCCTACTGTGAATTCCACAAGGTTGAAGGCGAGAAGATCGTCGAATCAGCCTTCTTCTGCGATCTCATCAGCCTCATGCAGCAGGTCGGGTTGCACCCGCTACCCATGCAAACCGGTGCAGCGATCTTGAATCCGGGTCCGAAGACGCAGGATGGACTCCTATTCGCGCCGCAAGATCCGAACGAGTCCCAAGCAACCCTCGATCTCATCATGCGCATGTGCTCAGACCTTGTGGACAAGGACGGATTTCAATCGCCCAATTCTTCACTCGCGGACACATGGCACGAGACGATGCTGTGGTTTGGCCCCGCTGGGATTGGCGCGACCTATACGATTCCGCGCTATCAGTTGCAGCATCAGGAGCCGTTTCGCAAAGGACTCGATCAGATCGACTTCAATGGTCATGTGCTTGAGCACGCGGAAGGCGCCTATGGCGGCTGGTTCGGCTGGCCGAATCTGAAGATTCGGCAGGGCAGGGGATTTGTCGGAATGCCGGCTTCAGAGCAAATGACGGAGATGCGTGTCGTAGATATCTACCGGCGAGAGGGAGAAAAGCTCGCAGAAAATTGGATATTCATCGATATGTTGCATTACCTGAAGCTGCTTGGACTCGATATCCTTGCGCGCAACCAGGCAATTCGCAGTCTATAGGAGCGTCTGCGCAAGCCACAAGGCCGCGACACAGACGAGAAAGTAGGCGAGCAGATAGTAGCTTGCACGATCCACTTTGCCCGGCACCACATACCAACCTTCCTGCTGTTCGGCGAGATTTTCGCGCGCGAACTTTGCCTGCTGGCCGCGCACGGTGTATTCCGATTCTTCGCTTTGACGGCCATCCAAGATCAGGCTAAACATCCAGCCGACGCCTGTACTGACAACGCCTCCAATGACGCAGTACCATGGCCAAGCAATGTCTTGGAAGTATTCGATGTAGGCAAGCGTGAAGAATCCGGCTGCCACACCGACCATGAGGCCGCGCTCTGAAGCGTGCTTGGAGAAGAAGCCGAGGCCGAACATGGCGAGCTTGGCACCGACAAAGAATGAACCGACCTTGCTCAAGATCTCAAGCACCGAACCGTCGCTCTTGGTGAACATGATCGCTGGCACGACCATCAGCACCGCCCAGAATAATGTGAACCAGCGCGATGCCTTGAGGTAGTGTTCCGGCGAACGCTCCTTGGACACGAATTTCTCATAGAAGTCCAAGGTCGTGACGGTCGCCATGGAATTGAGGCTCGAATCGAGGCTCGACATGGCGGCGGCGAGAATGGCGGCTGTGATGATGCCCATGAGACCGGGCACGCCAACTTGCGCAACAAACTCAAGGACGATCAGGTTCTCTTGCTCGAAGTGACGGCCTTGATAGTGGGCGTAGAACAGGATGCCGAGGCCAAAAAATACCACATAGCCAAGAAAGGCCGCATAGCCCATGCTGATATAGGCCTTCTTAGCATCGCCGATGGTGCGCGCTGCGAGTGTGCGTTGAATCATCATCTGATTCACGCCGTAGACTACGATGTGATAGACCGACATAGCGATGACGCCAGTCCAGATGGTGCCAACCTTGGCCGGGTCGAAGGAATATTCGAATGGATCGGTGATGCCTTGCGCTTTCAGGCTGGTCAGTGTGCCGATGAAGCCGTCGGGCAATTCCGAGATCAGCAGAAACGCTGTGATACCCGCACCGAGCAGTAGGATGCCCGCTTGAATCACGTCGGTCCATATGACCGCGGAAATGCCACCGAGCATCGTGTAGGTGACTGCGACCACGGCGACGATAAGAATCGCATCGACGACCAAGATGCCAGTGACGAACTCAAGCACGAGTGCTGTCGTGTAGAGCATGATGCCTGAGTAAGCGATGTTGCCGAGCAGAAAGACCGCCGACATGAGCGTGCGCGAGGCGATGCCGAAGCGTTTTTCGAGGTAGTCGAAGATCGATGCCACACCGCTCATATAGAAAAACGGCAGGAACACCGTGATCACGACGAAGACGGCGATCGGGTAGTTGATGTGGATGAAGATGACGGAAAAGCCTTCGACATACGACCAGGCCGGACCGCCAAGAAAGGTCAGGGCACCGAAATAGGTGGCCACCACCGAAATGCCGATCGCCCACCAAGGTGTGGTGCGCCGTCCCAAGTAGTAGTGCTCGGCTGTCTCGATACGCTTACTCAAGAAAAAGCCGAGCACCAAGGTGCCGATGATGTAAGCGATAAGAATCGCCCAGTTGAGCGTGCCGAACTCGCTCATGGCGAATCCGCCTCTACATGTGCGTTCATGTCGAGGCGGAGTTTATGCTTCAGCAACTCAATAGCGGCGCCGCACTGTCACGCCGTAGGTGCGGGGCACGCCCCAGTCGGTGAACGCGAGGTCGCCACCGAAGCGGGTCGCCTTCATCAGTACGGCCTCGTCTTCAATGTTGTTGACGAAGGCGCGGATATTCCACTCCTCGTCACTCGAGGTCCACGTCAGGCTCAGGTCGGTCTTGGTATAGGCGTCTTGATTGCCGTAGAACCAAAGCGAGTCGTCGGCGCGGTATTCGTCACTGGCGAATAGCGTGATGCCCGGCTCGACACGTCCGTTAGCGCCAAGATCGAAGCTGTAGCTGCCGATGAGCGTGATGGTGTAGTCCGGTGAATGCTGTACTTGCAGGCCATCAAGCTGGAACAAGTTGTCGGTGCCGTTGATCGTCTCACCACCTTCTTGGTAGACATTCGGCAGCACGAAATCGCCGTAACTCGCATCTTGCAGCGTAATGCGGGCACCGAGCATGAGTGCTTCGCTTGGCAACCAGTCAATCTCGAGCTCAAGGCCAACCGACTCAATTTCGCCTGCATTGTCGGTGAAGGCGAGCGTCGTCACGCCGGTATCGACAAACCGCGTGGCCAACAGGTCCTCATACATATTGGCATACAAGGATGCATTGACGCGCAGGGTGCCGCTCTGCAGCAGGTTCTTGCTACCGATCTCGTAGGCGATCACGGTTTGTTCGTCGTAAAAATCGGTGCCGTTGAACGCGCCCTGCTGATTGCCGGCGAGGAAGCCGGTGGAGACCGTGAAGTACAGCATTGAGTCTGTGCCAATATCGTATTCCGCGCCGAGTTTCCAGGTGAAGCGGTCCCAACTGCCTTCGCCGTCATCGACTTCGAGAATGCTGAAATCGAGCTGGCGCGGGTTGTCGGGGTTCTGGCCGTAGATCTTCCATTCGCGCTCATCGTCCGTGTAGCGGGCTCCGGCGATGAAGCGAAGGTTGTCCTGCACTGCATAGGCCGCTTGTCCGTAGGCGGCTTGCGAAGTGGTTTCCACTTGAATCTGATTGGCCCAGGATGCGAAGGCATTTGTATCGGCGGGCACCACCGGCACGTTGTTCACGCCCGAAGCGAAGTCAAGCCAGAGAAATGCGTTGCTCAAGTCCTCTTGCAGGAAGAAGAGGCCAGCGACCCACTCAACCGGACCGTCTCCGGTCGATGTCAGTTGAAACTCTTGCTGCGAGGTGTCTGAGGTGATGAGGTTGCCGCAGGCTGTGCCGGAATAGGCCGAAAAGTCACAGTCCGCCCAGCGGAATTCGTCGTACTCCATCTCAGCGACGGTCACTTTGAGATCGGCGAGTGCGAAGGAGTAGGTGGCGTCGAAGCCGATGGTGAGTTCTTCAAGGTCGCGCACCGGCTCGACATCGTCTTGGATTTTGTAGGGGTTGCCGAGCACAGGTGCCGACGTATCAAGCCCCGACGTATCCTTGTCGTCGAATCCGGCGAGCGCGCGCCCGCAGGTGCCGGCACACTCGTTGGAGCGACCGATGCGCTGGCGCATGACGCCACTGACACCATTGGTGAGGCCGGTTTCAAGGTTCACAGGCACGCCTTCGGCGTAGTAGCCAAAACTGCCATTGCCGAGTGAGTCGTCTTCCCACAGTTCGATGCGCACATTCAGATCAAAAAGGTCGTTGGGCGCGAACGCGAGTTGGCCGCGCAGATAGCCGGTGTCGGCATCTTTCAAGCCGCCGGAATCGCCGATGGTGATGTTCTCAACGTAGGGATCGCGCGTTTCGCTGACGCCGGCGATGCGAACGGCGAGCGTGTCGCTGAGCGCGAAGTTCGCGAACCCTTCGGCGCGCACACGCTCATAATCACCGAGCGTAAACGCGAATCCGTAGTCGTTTTCATTAAAATCGGGCTTGTTGCTGATCACATGGATGAGCCCGCCGAACGAGTTGCGGCCAAAGAGTGTGCCCTGCGGCCCGCGCAAGACCTCTACCCGACCAACATCGACAAAGCCCGCGAGCGCTTGGCCGTGGCGAGGCCGATAGAGTCCGTCTGAGTAGAAAGACACCGCCACATCGTTGGCTTCAACTTGTTGCGTCCTTGCGCCGCGAAGCGCTGGCCTCGGGTCGTTGCCGGAAAGGCCAAGTTGCAGGCCGGGTGCGAGCTTGTCGAGGCTAAAAGCATCGGTGATGCCGAGGTTCAAGAGTTCATCGCCACTCACAGCGGTGACAGCGACCGACACGTCCTGAATGCTCTCGCTACGCTTTTGTGCGGTGACGACGACTTCTTCAATGACTTGTCCGAATGCGGAATAAGGTGCGCCGATGCCTAAAAAAGCGAGCGTCAGCAAAGCTGTGATGAGTTTTTTCATCTGCGGTCCCTCCAAAATCCAACTGTGTATTGCGCCTTATGTGTTGTTGATGCACTGCACAACACGATACACAAGACATGAAAACCTATTTTGACTGCGAATGCAAGCAGCGGTTAGTCGTTTGCGTAGCGAGCCACCCGCAAGTCTGCTTGTGCCTGATGGCCTGCGAAGCCTTCGAGTGCGCACAGGCGCGAGCAGTACTCGCCCATGATGGCGCTCGCTTCCGGCGTCACGCGCTGGTAGGTGCAGGTCTTGATGAACTTGCCGACCCAGAGGCCACCTGTGTAACGGGCAGCAAGTCGGGTCGGTAGCGTATGGTTGGTGCCAATCACCTTGTCACCGAAGGCAACGTTGGTCTCGGGGCCGAGAAATAATGCGCCGTAGTTCGTCATGTGTTCGAGAAAGTAGTCAGGTTCTTTCGTGATCACTTGCACATGCTCGCTCGCGATGCGGTTGGCTTCAACAAGCAGCTCTTCGCGCGTGTCGCACAGAATGATCTGCCCGTAATCGCGCCATGCTTGGCCGGCAATTCGTGCGGTCGGCAAGGTCTTAAGCTGCGCCTCAATTTTTCGTTCGGTCTCCTGGGCGAGTGCCTCTGAGGTCGTGAGTAGAATCGCCGGCGATGTCGGTCCGTGTTCTGCTTGACCGAGAAGATCAGTGGCCGCCATTTCGCCATCGCAGGTTTCATCGGCGATGATCAGCGTTTCGGTCGGGCCCGCAAGAAGGTCGATACCGACTCGTCCGAAGATCTGCCGCTTGGCTTCGGCGACATAGACGTTGCCGGGGCCCACCAGCATATCCACTGGCTCGATTGATTGCGTACCGAGCGCCATTGTGCCGACAGCCTGCACGCCGCCGAGCACATAGATCTCATCCGCGCCGGCAAGATGCATGGCAGCGACAATCGCATCGGAAGGGGCGCCTTTGTGTGGCGGTGCGCACGCGATAATGCGTTTCACGCCAGCTACCTTGGCGGTCACCACGCTCATATGCACCGATGCCACCATAGGATAGGCGCCGCCTGGCACATAGCAGCCGACACTGCCGACCGGAATATTCTTGTGGCCGAGCGTGACCCCCGGATAGGTCTCGGCCTCGACCTCCTGAAGCGCGTCGCGTTGCAAGGTTGCAAACTCGCGGATCTGCGTTTGCGCAAACAGTATGTCGTCGATTGATTGCGCTGGCACGCGCTGCACGCAGGCTTCGATTTCGGGTTCGGTGAGACGAAATCGCTCAGGCGTCCAATCATCGAATTTCTCAGACAGCGCCCGCACAGCGTCGTCACCATCGCGTTCAATTTCTTTGAGGATGGCGCTGACGTCACGCTCAACTTGCTCGGCGTGTTCGCTCTTGAGGGTCTCGCTAATGCCCTTTTTCAGGAATCGGATCATTCGTTTCTCCAGTAGATCAGGACAGACGCGCCGAGTGTCCGCGCACCGGCGTGCCTTGAAAGACGCGCTGCTCATGGCCGAAGTCGGGCTGAGCAATGCGCTGAAGCAGCATCTCCACCGTGGCTTGGGTCATGCGTGCCACTGGCTGCTGTACTGTTGTCAATCGGTAGGCAGCGTAGCGAGACGCGCCGATGCCATCAAAGCCAACCACCGACAACGACTCCGGCACGTCCACACCGAGCCGATGGCGCGCAGCGTCGATACAACCGATGGCCATGGCATCGTTGGCAGCGATGATCGCATCGGGTAGCGCGCCGAGTCGCCGATGGACTTCGAGAAGTCCTTGGTGCCCCGATTCGTAGCTGTAGTCTCCAGCGACAACCGTGACATCACCAATACCAAGATCCGACAAGTGTCGCAACGCCCCGCCTGTTCGCTCCATGCTGACCGTCGAATCCTGTGGCCCTGAAATAATGGCGAAGCGCTTGTGGTCAGAGGCGATCAACTGCGCGACGAGCCACGCCTCGCCCGTTTCCTGGTCGCACCGCACCGCTGCCGCCTGTCCGTGCTTGGCTTGCCTGTTATAAAGCACGACAGGGATGCCTGCAGCGCTGAGCATGTCGATCTGCGCTGGGGTCAATATGGCTGCAGTGACGATACCGTCAACTTGATATTGCAGCGTCTGTTCAAGCACGACATTAATTTCGCTCTCGTGTTCCAAAGTGAACAACAACACTCGGATACCGCGCTCGGAGAAGGCCTGTGTGAGCTGCACGAGGAGTTCTGGATAGTAGAGATTGGTCATGCGTGAGATCACAACGCCAACCATGTTCGAGCGTTGCGTAATGAGCCCGCGAGCGATGGCGTTCGGCCGGTAGCCGATTTCGGTGGCGGCGGCGAGCACGCGCTTGCGCATCTTCGCTGACGCACTTGCGCCTGACTTGAAGACGCGGGAAACAGCAGACTGGGAGACGCCAGCGAGGCGTGCCACATCATAGGAGGTGGCCTGCTTGCGAACAGGTGGGTTGATTTCTTGCGTCACTGTGTGCCCCGCAGCTCGGCGACCCTGCCAAGCACATCTGTACCAAGCTGCAAGAGTGCATCGATGATGTCGAGCGGCACCCAATTCTCGGCAACGAGGTCGTTTTCCAAACGATAGAAATCCATCACCCGCATGGCAACCGGTTTACCGGTCGCGGCAAGTCCAAGCCAGTCAGGGCCAGTGTGTGTGGCGGCGACACTTGGCCAGCCACCGGTGACCGCGTACGGACCGCACCCCATGTCGATGTAATGCCCAGGTCCGTAGCGGTCCGGGAACGCCTTTAAGAAAGGGCCTTGATGATAAGCGCGGTAAGCGTGCATGCCGCGCACGGTGCCGATACCCGCGGGGCCGTACCAGAGAAAGTCCTTTGTCCAGTACTTGTATTGCTGCATACTCTCCAAATCTTTGCCATCGTAGAGAAACAGGCCTTGGTGCATGGCGTGCACGAGATCGATGCTGCGCTGGCTTTCCTGCCTCTCTTCCTCGCCAAGCCTGAGGCCGTCTCCTGTTGCCGGCCCTGGCCAAGCGAGCTCGGCACCAAGGCTCGGCACGATTGGCCAAATGCGAACTTGCCGCAGTAGGTCGAGCACATCCCAGAGCGCGTAAGTGGTTCTGATGCGACCATCTTCGAGATGGTGCACTTCACCGTAGCGCAGATGTGCAACGCCGTTGGTGGCTGGCACACCGAGCCAGTTGTGTGCGAAGTTCGCTTGGTAGATGCCAATGGCCGCGACAAACTGCTTGTCATGCGATTCTCCGCTGAGGAATATCTGATCTCGTCGCTCAATATCAGGGAAAGACGCCTGCAGGCCTCGCCAGACTTCTCGTATGGCATCAAGCCCTTGAAGTTCGTTGATTGGATGCGAGCCATACCAATCGGCATGAGGGTGGTACATGGCGTTCAATGCGTCGTCAAGAGCCTGTCCACGGGTGCGGGCGAGCGATTTGAAAGCTGACAATAGACTGGCTTTATCATTGAGCGACAGGCGTGAGCTTGGCATGTGGATGAGACTCTAGTGGTGGGGCCTGATCGCCCCGGAAAATGAGAAACCCGTATGCAGGCTGATGCCCCGGGTTGAAGATACGAAGCGGATGATCGATCGGAATCGTTGCGATATCGCCTTCAGCGAGCGTGCATTCGCCATCGTGCATAGCAATGCCAAGCTCGCCTCGATGCACGATCATGATCTGTTCTTCGCATCTTCGAAACGGTCCGACGCTCATCTTTGAGGGAAGGCACAGAGAACGCAAGCTAAAGCCGTGTGGCCATGCGAGCGGGCCGCACATAGGATTATCGCCGATGATTGGGCATTCGATGACTTGCCGTTCGGGCGCACCATGCAATTGGGCAAAGCGCACCACGCACTTCGCTAGTGTAGGCTGGTCGAGGCGGCGCATTGAAGCCACTTGCTGAGCACTGGTGGTAGGCATCGGCTTAACATCGTCGGGCACAATCCCGCCTTTGGTACGATCAACGAGTTGTCCATTCTCAAGCAGCACCAAACCATGCGCTTCGGCTGCTTCGAAGACACTTGGCGCCCAGGTCACGCGGCCCGGGTCGTCCTCGCCGAGGATTGCGAACATAAACCCTGTATCGTCACCGATGTTTTGGAATCCACGAAAGACTTGCGTGGGAATGGAAATGGTGTCGCCGACACCGAGTACCACTTCCGCATCCTGTGCCATGTGTCCCGTACGGAAAGCCCATTTGCCCGAATGTACGATGAATACCTCGGCAGTATCGTGGCTGTGCTGTGAATTGACGCATCCTGGTGGCTGACGCGCAGCGCCAAGGTTGAATCCATGTGGGATGTCGATATGTACATGCTGGTCAGGGCTCTCCGAGACCCCCGATCCAATAATCGTGAAATTCTCTTTTTGGTCACTGCCAGGCGTGCGCGTATCAATGAATGCTGTCGTACAAGGTCGCAGCTCAGAATAGCGCACAATTCTTTCAGCAAGACTCTTTGGTGGCACGAGCAGTTCGCTAGAAGGGTTCCAATAAAGGCAAAATGTACTTCGTATGCAAGCAGGACACAAGCAAGACATAAAGGAGCACTCAATGATAGCAAGCCCAAGACATCAGCCACGCTATGGCGCGAACCATCATCTCGTGGATTACATCCTCGGCATCACCTACGATATCTGGGAAGGTGGTGGCATGGATCTCATCCTTGATTATTACGATTCCGATGTGGAGGTCTACAGTCTTGAAGGGGTGACTTGCGGTGCCGAGGCCGTAGTGCAAACCTCCAAGGCGGTGCTTGCCGCGTTTCCAGACAGGCGCTTGTTTGGGGAAGCCGTGATTTGGTCCGAGGAGGAGGGCGGAGCCCTGCTCTCTTCGCATCGAATCCTCAGCCCCATGACAAATACTGGCGAATCACGCTTCGGTCCTGCGACTGGCAAACGAATTGAAATGATGATTATTGCCGATTGCTTGGTGCGCGAAGGAAAAATCGTTCAGGAGTGGCTGGTGCGAGACAATCTTGCGATGGTTAATCAGCTCGGCATCGACGCTGTCAAAGAAGCTGCTCGCCACCATGGTCAGTCACGCGATGCGAGAAGCAGCGAGTGGCGAGCAAGCGAGCTTGCAAGGCTCGAGTCAAGCACTGGCATTCAAGTAGAAGGCAGTAGCGACGCAGAATCAATTGCCGCACACCTCTTAGCCGGGCTGTGGCAATCAGACGAGGCAGGCCTTGAGGCATTTATCAAAAAGAATTACGCGCCCTATGCGGTCATGCACCGCTCGCCGATCGAGTATTACTCTGGCCGCTGTGCCGTGTTCGCGCACTACGCAGAGGCGAACCGCGCCTTTCGCGACCGGCAGGTCTCGCTTGATCATGTGGCCGCTCGGCCATTTGATGATCAAGGTATGGCGTTATCTGCGCGTTGGGCCATACGTTGCGTCCATTCAGCGCCATACCTCGGCGAGGAGGCGACGGGCAGGACCTTGTTCATTCTCGGCATTAGCCATTGGCAATTGCTCGGGGCAAGAGTACTGCGCGAGTGGACGGTGTTTGATGGACTCGCAGTGCTTGCGCAAATGATCGATTCTTAGAACGCCTTACCAAAGACGCTTGCTGGCAATCCTCGCGCCTTCAGCAAGACTGGCGAGCTTCGCATAAGTGATTTCTGCGTCCACCGCACCGAAGCCAGCGAACGTGGAGAAGCCGCAGTCCGTACCAGCTAAGATGCGTTCGCGACCGGCGATGCGCGCAAATCGTTCGATGCGCTCGGCGACAAGCTCAGGATGCTCGACAAAATTGGTCGTTGAGTCGATGACGCCCGGTATGAGACGCAGCTCATCGGGCAAGGTGGTGGCTTGAAACACCTTCCATTCATGCGCATGGCGTGGATTGGCGGATTCAAACAAGAGCGCTCCAACATTGGCTTTGAGTACAATCGGGAGCACCAGTTCCATCGGCGCGTCGTGGTGGTGCGGCCCTTCATAATTGCCCCAGCATACATGCAGTCGAATCTGCTCTTTTGGCAGTCCTGCGAGTGCTTTATTGAGAATCTCTACATGTAGCTCGGCGAGCACCGCATATTCTCGGTCACTCTTGCCCTTAAACATCATGTGCCTGCCAAGACCGAGGTCGGGCGAGTCGATCTGTAGCGCGAGGCCAGCCTCGACAATCGCCTGATATTCGAAGGACATGGCAGCGGCGATGGCTTCGAGATAGCGCTCGTGACTCGAATAATGGCGATTCGGCTGAAAAAGCGCGATCACTCCCGGTGACGCTGCATTCATGAAGGCGCCGGTCGGCTGGTGTGCCGCTATCGCGGCCTGCAAATTCTCGATGTCGCGCTGTAGAGGCGCCGTGTCCTTGACGGATATTTCACCGACGCAGCACGGCCGTCGATAGGCAGGCGTGCCACCGGACTGAGCGAGGCGCGTCAGGAAGCTCGGGTAGTCCTCAAGGTCTTGCGGCGGGTCGCGTTCACTGTCGCCGTCAAAGCCAGTCACGCGGTCCTTAATGTAGGTGGCGTAGCTAATTTTACTCATCTCGCCATCGCTCACAATGTCTATACCGACGCGCTTTTGGCGGGAAACGACTGCGTCAACGGCGGTGGCAATGACTTTGTCGCCTTGGGGCGGGCTTTCACCCTGCTCGCGGGCGAATACAACGTCCGTGACCTCGGCAGTTCTCGGGAGGCTGCCGACATGCGTGGTGAGGATACGCTCTGAATCAAATTGCATTGGTCGCAATGTTCACTGTGAAAAAGGATGATGCCATAGCTTGACTCAAAGGTGTGTTGGCACTACCTCTGCGAGATCTCGGCAGCCAGCGCTTGAAACGACAGCATTGTCCAATAAGAACATGATCGTGAATAGTGGAGGTTCGGCAAACTAAGTACGCAATTTCATTCATATAGCGACGTATATATGGCTGGTTTGTGGCTCAATCGACATGCGCCTGTCACCGAAGGTTCACGCAATCGTCATACTCTCTTCACTTCTTCCTGTTTCAATGCGCGTGCGCTGTCAACACGTCCTCAATGCACCGCCAGAAACCATCGACCATGCCTGAGTTATTTGTTCCCAACAGTTACCAACACATGATTTGATTAAGTAGCTACTAGTTGCTACTTTGCGCGCATGAGAGCCGTTGGCATCAAAACTTTGAATAGTCGCTTGAGCGAATTCTTGCGCATTGCTTCGCAGGGCGAGACAGTCTTGGTGACAGATCGGGAAAAGGTTGTCGCAGAGATTTCACCGCCACAGCCGCATCGAGGCGACGTTGTTGCCGACGCAATGCTCGCCGAGGCGGTGCGAGCAGGTTGGGTGCGGGCACCTCTGGTAAGTCTCAATGGCAAATCGCCTTCACCACCAGGCGTTGATTCACTCGCTAGCATTCTCTCGGAACTTGATGCTGACCGTGGTGATCGATGATATTTATCGACACGTCGGTTGTGCTTGCGCAAATCCTCGCCGAAGATATGAGGCCTGCGCATTCCCTATGGAGCCAGCCACTGATTGCGAGCTGGCTACTCGAATACGAAGTTTGGACTCGTCTGCACGCAAGAAAGCTTGAATCCTCACACGGCGATGCAACCCGCCAACTGATAGACGGCTTAGCATTGGTGGAGCTCGCGCCGCATGTGCTCGCTCGCGCCCTTGAGCCCTTTCCATTGCCGGTACGCACGCTCGATGCGTTGCATCTCGCCAGCATCCACCACCTCAAGATACGAGATCAGAAGATTAGGCTGGCGAGTTATGACAACAGAATGAATCAAGTCGCTGAGGCGATGGGCATCGAATTGCTGCGACTGCAAGCTTGAAGCGCACGCCTGTCACCGAATGTTCACGCAATCGCCATGTCAGAATAGCCCCCCAAACGCGCATATCTCATAGACTTTTGCGAGGAGCACAATTATGCCAATCGTCATTGCCAAGGAATCCATCGACCTAGGTCTGGTCACCAACAACATTGACGCGATGACCGCGTTCTACCAAGACATTTTGGGACTCGAACTCGAAGCCGTGCTCGACATGCCTGGTGGAGCGACCATGACTCGCCTTCAGTGCGGCACGACGATTATCAAGCTCGTGCACCCCGAAAATGTACCGCAACCCAGCAATCCACCGCACGGAATCATTGGCGGTACAGGCATCCGTTACTTCACCATCCATGTTGATAATCTCGAGGATGCCGTTGCGCACTGCGAGAGGCAGGACTGTCCTGTGCCAGTATCGATTCGAGAGGTCAGGCCGGGCATCCGCATCGCTATGATTGAGGATCCGGACGGCAACTGGGTCGAGTTGCTACAGACGGACACCAGCACTTGAAACGACTGCCCTCTTCTCGCTGGCGCAAACTGATGGATGCTGGCGCGGATTCGATCGCGAAGCGCAAACTGCGGCGCCTGAACCTGCACAATGCTGAGATTGAATCGATTTGACTTTTTCCGGTTGCATTGGGACAATTGGCGCTCAACCTCGCCTGCCGCTTTGCCTGCAGGACCCAAGGGCCACTGGGGCGACTCGGAGGCCCTTTTTATTTGTCTGGACAGTGGAAATTCACGCCTACATTGATGGGTTCAATCTGTACTACGGAGCGCTTGCGTGGCATGTCCTCGTTCAGATACATGTGAGACTCCCGGAGCCTTGGAGGGACTGACTGGTCTCGTTCAAGGATGAGCCGCTCAGCCATGTCCGCCGAAGAAGCACAACGACTTGCAACCCGCAACTAACTCTCGCACAATGGCGCTTGCGTGCGGGAATAGCTCAGTTGGTAGAGCGCAACCTTGCCAAGGTTGAGGTCGCCGGTTCGAACCCGGTTTCCCGCTCCAAGCGGCTTGGTAAGATAGGCGCACTAGAGTAGCCTAGGCGAGGATTTTTGGCTGGACAGAATCGTTTGATCGAGGCGTACCTTGAACTGCGCGGGCAGCTCGCGCGGTTGGTGATGCGCATTGTCCCGCCGAGAGAAATCGAGGATATCGTCCAAGAAACCTATGTCCGCATATGCCGCGTTGACGATCAGGAGCTCATCCGGGAGCCGCGTTCCTATCTGTTCCGCACGGCGCGCAACCTTGCCCTTGACCATGTGAAGCGTTCGGAGTCGCGCCTGACCGCCGGTGCCGATATTGACGAATTGCCGTTGGAAGAGATGCCGATGCCCTCGGAGGCAGACCCCACCTATCGGCAGGCCGCGTCCGACGAAGAGTTTGCGCTTTTTTGCGAAGCGGTGCGCTCCCTACCAAGACAGTGTCGGCGCACCTTCGTACTCAAAAAAGTCTACGGCTACACGCTGCAGGAAATCATGGCCGAGATGGGGCTCGCTCAGGCCACCGTCGAGACGCATATCACCAACGGCACCAAGCGCTGTGTGCAGTACATGCGCAAGCGCCAAGAAGCCCGGCAACCAGCCATCGGACAGGCTTCAGGGAATACGAATCCTAATTCGTCTATGAGACGACGAAGAGAGGGCGCATGAAAAACGTCGTATCGATCTCGCGGGATGACGAATTGCTCGAAGCCGCGAGTCGCTGGGTGCTTAAAATGGATGCGGGAGAGTTGAGTGCAAGCGACGAGGCAGCCCTTGGCGCTTGGCTAGACGAGAGCGCCGAACATCGAGCATTGCTCATGGAAGTTGCCTCGGTATGGGATAGAGCCGATGCGCTGGCACGCCTGTCCGAGCTGTTTCCACACAGGTCTGAGCATGATCAGGTCAGGCGCGGTACTGCTGATCGGCCATGGGCCCAAGGTCTGACCGTTGCCGGCGCTTTAGCGGTGTTGGTCACCATCGGACTCTCGCTGCCGACTTTCAGTGGTCATCAAGCGCCACCAACGACATCAGCCGAGTACGCAACGGCGATAGGCGAGCAGAAAACCCTGTTGCTTCCCGATAGCAGCGAAGTGGTGCTCAATACCAACAGCCAACTGGCAGTGACCTTCACACCGGAGCAACGATTGCTGCGCCTGGCGCAAGGCGAGATTCTCGTGCGCGTCGCCGAAGACCACAGCAGACCACTGTCCGTGCTTGCCGGCAATCGAATCATTCAAGCGGTTGGCACAGAATTCGTGGTGGCAATGACCGATGGCCACCGTGTCGAACTCATGGTAACCGAAGGCAAGGTAGTCATCGGTCAGCAACCAGCGATGCTGAGGTCGCCTCATGCCAGCGACAGCGACGGTGAGATTGATGCATTGAGCAGCCTGCCCTTACCACCCTTGCTTAGGAAACTAGACGACAACTTCGTGGCGGCGGGTGAGTTGGTGAGCCTAGGCAGCGCCGAGCCAGTCAAAAAAACGGTTTCGACCGACGAGATTGCGGTCAAACTATCATGGCGAGACGGTCGTCTGATCTTTCGCTCTGAGCCGCTCGAACAAGCACTGAAGGAGGTCGAGCGCTACACGACAGTCGAATTTGTTTTCCTTGACGAGTCGCTGAAAACCAGCGCCCTTTCCGGTCGCTTTCGCATCGGTGATGTTGAAGCACTGCTCTCGTCACTGCGCGTTAACTTCAATATCGCACATGAGTTCGATGGCGAAAGTCGCGTGCTCCTCAGCAGTATCTGAGCGAACGAATCAGGCCTCCCGACAATGGAGAGGAAATCCTTTTCACTGGCTGTCAGGGAAAAGTTGTCCCGAATCGTCATCTAAGCGAGTGCAAACAAGACTCGCTGCTGGCAGTCAGGCTGGAAGCCCAGGCTTTTTGCTGTGCTTGCTGATTGTGGGTTTTGGCTCGGCTGGGTCGGCTAGTACGGCGGAGGTGAAGTTCGACTTCAATGTGCCGCAGCAGCCGGTTCACAGTGCACTCATGGAGTTTGCTGAACAGGCCGACTTGACGCTGGTGTTCCCGGATGATGTCGTCCGTGACAAGTCCGCCAACGCCTTGACCGGCAGGCACACGCTGCAACAGGGTGTAGACATCCTGCTTGCAGGCACCGGGTTGACCCCGATGTTCAGCAACACAACCGTGCTGAGCATTTCAGCGAATGGCCAGTTGATGAATGAGGGGAATGCCATGAAAAAAGAGACGGGAAATCACCTAGGCGCAAGCAGGAAGCGGCTGTTTCCAGCGCTTGCAGCATTTGTAGCCAGTGCATTTGGCGCAGGTACTTTTGCACAGTCTCAAAGCGATGTATCCACCGCACCTTACTTGGAAGAGATCGTCGTGACGGCAAGCAAGCGTGAGGAAAGCCTACAGGATGTGTCCACTTCTGTGACCGCATTCAGCAGCGATGACATTCGCTCGCTGGGATTTGATAACGGTCTGGACATCAGCGATCAGGTGCCCAACTTTACCGTGCAATCCCTGTTCGGGCCTTCGGGGCCGCCATTCATGAATATTCGGGGCATTTCAACCGTAGCCTTTACTGTAGTCAACGAGACAGCAGTCGCCACCTATATCGATGACGTGTATCAGGGCAGTATTTCTGCGGTCACAGGCCAGTTATTTGACGTTGACCGTGTTGAAGTGCTTCGCGGCCCTCAAGGCACACTCTTTGGCCGCAACACGACAGCCGGACTCGTTCACTATGTGTCGCGCAAGCCGACAGAAGAGTTGGATGGCTATGTATCGGTGCAGCTAGGTGAAAACAAGCAGGTGATTGTTGAAGCAGCGGTGAGCAACACACTCACTGAAGGGGTACGCGGACGAATAGCGTACAAGCAGAATCGTGACGATGGCCTCCAGAAGAACACCAACCCCGCGTTCAGCAATGCGAGAGCTGGCGTCACTGACGTACGCTCGGCGCGCGGCACGCTGCAGTTCGATATCGGCGATGAATGGATGGCGGAAGTCAGTGCGCACTGGGCGGATTCCAACTCCACAATGCAAAGCTATCGTTTCGCAGGGCTTTTCGACGAATCTATTCAGGTCGGTGTGCCCTGCAGCGTTCGTGACTTTCTCAATGACCGCTGTTTTAACGGTGCCGGGGGCAGTGACTTTCACCCTGATCCCAAAGAGACATACTCGGTATTTGACGGCCTTGATAACACATACGATGCACACGGCGGTTACTTGAGGTTCACTGGTGATTTGGGCTTTGCTAATTTTGTATCGACCACCGCATATGAAACTTTCGATAGCCTGTCTGTTCAGGACTACAATATCATTGAAGTGACATCGGTTCGCCGCACCGCTCCTTTTGATATTGAACACGAGCAGGTCACGCAGGAGTTCCGTCTTGACGGGAGCACTGATTCGTTTGACTGGCTAGCTGGCTTCTTCTATTACAGCGATAAAAAGGCTATCGGCGTGGACTTCGTCTTCTCCCCCGATGCCCCCAATTCTCTAGGCTACAGAACCGCTACTGAAACCGATTCCTATGCATTGTTTGGAGAAATCGACTTCGCCCTCACTGATTCCATACGGCTCATAGCCGGAGGCAGAGTGACTTCGGAAGAGCGAGAGTTAACTCGGTACGACGGCGGTGGCGGCGGCCAATTTGAACCAATAGACGAATTCGACCTCATCGACGATGTCGACGAAACAGAGTTCACTTGGAGAGCCGCCGCTGAGTATCAGCTGGCAGATGATCATCTGTACTACGCTCAGATTTCCAGAGGATTCAAAAGTGGCTCCTATAATTCTTCCATAAGTCCCGCCCTTCAGGGTGTTCTAAACACCGGCCCGGCTGATTCAGAAACTGTGATCAACTACGAACTGGGTGCGAAAACTGAATGGCTGGACAACCGCTTGCGCCTGAACGCCGCCATCTTCTATCAGGACTTTGAAGATATACAACAGACCATCTCTACTGACGAGCTGAGTCAGGTTTTTAGTAACGCGGGCGAGGTGGCGATTCACGGCGTTGAATTAGAATTATTGTATCTGCCATCTGAATGGATGGAAATCAGCTTTGGCGCCGCTACACTTGAGTCTGATATCAATTCTCACTCTGGTCTTCTTGATGGTGGAGAGCTGGGTGCCCCAGATTACAATCTCAATGTAGTTGTCCGCTTCTTCCAGGATTTGGGGAATGGTGGACGATTAACGTATCAGATAGATGGTCGCCATCAGGATGATACATTCCTGTTCCCAGACAATAATCCATATGAATTTCAGGAGGCTTACGGCGTTTGGAATGCACGTTTAAGCTGGAATTCGGCTGACGACACCTACTCAATCACAGGATTTGTCGAAAATGCCGGAGACAAGGAGTATGTCACATATGCTCTACAGTCAACGCCAACGACTCTCAACTCGTTCGGGTTCAGAACCAATGGCCTGCCCCGCCTATGGGGCGTGAAGTTTGCGATGATATTGCAGTAGCTGCCCAGACCCCTGAGCAGAACGTACAGCCCTTTGTTGCGCAACCCCTGTTCTGCAGGCGGTATCTTTCTGATGCAGATGATTTGCTGCGACTTCCGCTGATACTGCGCCCGGGTTTCCGTGTGTGATCTCGGATGACAACACCGAGATCAGCTACCTGCTTCCTGATCGACAGTAATATGATGGCTTTCAGCAAAATTCGCACAATCTCCGAATAGACCCGATCAAGCAAGCAACACACTAGGACGAAAACCCATGCAAACCAACAGTCTTGACACGCCGAGGCCAATGCCGGATTTCGAACCGGCCATGCCTGCATTCCTGCACAGAATAAGCACGGATTACGGCGATGCGGCTGCGCTGGTTGATGGCGACACAACCATCAGTTATCGCGAACTAGAGCGCACAACCGCTGAGGTGGCGTTGCAGTTGCTAGCAGTCGGCATCAGCAAGGGCACCCGTGTCGGACTCCTTTTCCCAAGTGACCCACAGTTCGCCATCAACTTCCTCGCTGCAAGCAGAATCGGTGCTCTCGTAGTCCCTCTGAGCACATTCAGCACACCTGCCGAGTTGGCCTGGATGCTGCGTCATGCCGATGTCAACGTGCTGCTGACTCGGGACTCATACCTGAAGCACAACTACATCGAATGCCTCGAACAGGCTATTCCAGATATTGCCGGAGCGGACAAGCAGGCCCTGTTCATAGCTTCCCATCCCTACCTGCGCCAAGTCATTGTATACGGCGAACAGGGCGCAAGCTGGGCGAGGGCAAGCCGGGACCTATCCTTGTACGCAGAGCAGATTGCCCATCTCGACCGAACGGTGCTCGATGCCATTGAAAGCGAGGTCAAGCCGTCAGACCTGCTGATTTTGATTTATACCTCCGGGTCAACATCCCGCCCCAAGTCGGTGATGCACTCCCATGGCTCAGTCATCAGGCACCTGTACGCCATGCGCCACTTGTTTCCTAGGGGGCCGGGAGACCGCTATGCCAGCTCGTATCCATGGTTCTGGATTGGTGGTCTGGCTGCCGGACTACTCGGCTGTCTGCTCAGCGGGTGTGCGCTCCACTGCGCACGCAGCAACGATATCGGAGTCAGGCTGCGGCAGATAAGGGAAGAAAAAATCAATATTATCCCGGCATGGATGTTTGAGGCTGCGCTGCTGCTAGAACATCCGGAATTCAAGAATCACGACTACTCGTTCGTCAAGCTCGGACTCGGTAGAGCAACGGATTCCCAAGGCAACCCCATAGACCAATACCGGATGGTCAATCCCTTGGGCATGACCGAAACCGTGAGTGCGCATAGCTGGGAGGCATTGCAGAATCCCCTGCCGGAACATCGCATAGGGTCGTCAGGGCGCACCGGCGAAGGTATCGAAAGAAAAATAGTCAACCCGGAGAGCGGAGAGGCATTGCCGTTCGGCGAGGAGGGCGAAATCTGCGTGCGCGGTTATTTGCTCATGCAGGGCTACTATAAGCTGGAGCGTGAAGACTGTTTTGACAAGGACGGTTTCTTTCACACTGGCGACTTCGGCTATATGTACGAGGACGGCCACCTGTACTTTACTGGCCGCAGGGATGAAATAGTCAAGGTATCCGGGGTCAACGTATCTGCGGTGGAAGTCGAGCAGCAGCTGATGGCTGAGGACGATGTGCTTTATGCTTATGTTGTCGCCATCGGTGAAGATGCCGCCAGAATCCTGGTCGCAGCGGTGGTGCCAGCAAAGAACGCGACACCGGACGAAACCCACCTCAAGCAGCGACTTCGACAGCACTTGTCGAGCTACAAGGTTCCGAAACGGATTGTGTTTCTGCCAGAAAAAGAGCTCCCTTTGTCTCCCGCAGGGAAAGTCATGAAAGGCAAGCTAGGAGATCAGCTTGAAGCTGTGATCTCCAAGCTGTAAAAGAGCGTAGCCCATGCTGCTATCTGACGACTCACTCCCGGACTATCCAAAGCCCGGCTACGCATGGCTCGTCGTTGCGATATTAATGGCTGCCTATCTTCTGTCTTTTGTTGACCGAATCATCCTGACACTCCTAGTCGGCCCGATTCAGGAGGACATGGGGTTAAGCGACACGCAGATCAGCCTGCTGCATGGTCTGGCGTTTGCGCTGTTCTATACGCTGCTGGGGTTTCCGCTTGGCCGGATGGCTGATCGCTACAACCGGGTCAGGATCATTACCTGGGGCGTCATCATCTGGAGTTTCATGACGGCACTGTGCGGTGTCGCGAAAAACTTCACCCATTTATTTCTGGCCCGCGTCGGTGTTGGCATAGGCGAGGCAGCATTGAGTCCTGCGGCGTATTCGCTGATCACCGATTACTTTCCCCCAGACAAGCGCTCCAAAGCACTGAGCGTCTATGTGACCGGCCCGAGTCTTGGCATCGGGGTGGCGTTCGTCTTAGGCGGCATACTGGTGACCGCGGCGGACACGCTGCCTGATTATGACCTGCCCGTGTTGGGCCGGATCTACTCCTGGCAGCTGATTTTTTTCATGATTGGTCTTCCCGGTCTGTTATTCCCACTCATTCTGAAACTGATAAAAGAGCCTGTGCGGCGCGGGCGGCTGCGCAAGAAAGAACAGAATTCAAGTGTTCCGCTTGCAGAGCTTGGCCGCTTTCTGGTGCTTAACAAAAGAGCATTTGTGTCAGTGTTCTTTGGCATCGGCTGCGTTGTGGCCATCCATCAGGCGCTGCTGCTTTGGATACCCACATTCTTCAGTCGCACCTACGGCATGGAAGCTGCTGATGCAGGCACAATATTCGGTCTTCTGATGATGGTCGCCGGTATTGCAGGCGTGTTCGGCGCCGGGTGGCTGGCCGATTTCTGGTCGGCAAAAGGCAAGGAAAACGCCATTTTGACCATCATATTCTGGTGCATAACGATCCCGATTGTGCCTTCGGTTATCGCCCCGTTAATGCCGACTGCGACCGCCGCATTTCTCGTTCTGCTGCCGGGCATCGTCCTGTTTTGCGCCCCTATGGGCATTGTGGTTTCAGCCATTCAGCAGATTGTTCCAAACGAGATGCGGGGCCAGATATCAGCACTCTATCTGTTCACCATCAATCTCTTGGGGCTCGGGCTTGGCCCCACTTCTGTAGCGTTACTGACGGACTATTATTTCCAGAGCCAGGCGGATCTGCGCTACTCGCTGGCACTGGCAACTGCCTGCTGCTCCATAACGGCTTCGATAGCGATCTTCGTCGGTATCAGGGGCTACCGGGAGAGCCTGCAAAGGGCTAGGCAATGGGAGTAAAGGGAAGGTCATACCATGACTGCTGAACGTGTTGTAACGATCACCAGAGGGCTTAGGGGGACTGATCTGGCCCGAGCAGCTACCCTGCCTCGGCTTGCGTGATGCCGCGGCGTCGTACGAGCGTATCTAGTTCGGAAGTCAGGGGGAGTGGGTGATCTGTCCGTGGGATTGGCGTACTGTACCAAGTAGATTCGTCCGCTCTTGGGTCGTCGTATCCGAGGTTTATGTCTTTTTGATTCTGCACTTGACTCCTCGCATTATCGACCGATGTCCAATGAGGACCCATGGGCGAGTTGAGCACGGATAAGTTCGTGCGCAATGGTCCATGGATCTTGTGCGATATGAGGCTCAGATGCGTCTTGGATAGCACGACCCTTGCCAATCGAACCAGCAGCATCCTTCATATGTGTTAACAATGTCGTGCGGTCTTCATATTCAAGTGTATTGAAGATGTCCATAACAAGAGATGGATAATGCGTGAGCGCGTAGGCAATGTCGTATCCATCACGGTCGGTCATGGTGTTGTTTTCAAGAAAACGACCGACGATTTTCCCTCTAAGAATTGCTTCTGATCGAGCGAGTCGAACGCCTGTACCTTCAATTTCGATATTGGAGAAAGCTGACTCACCAAGATCAAGACGAGATGGAACAAGCGAAACGGGAACACCTTGATGCTTCAAATACACCATGTGTGAACGAAACCCTATTTTTGACAATCCGAATGCTTGTTTATGCGCTTTCAAATGTCTCGTAAGAGTGGCTTTGCATTCGTGCGGCATATGCGTCGTAAAGACATCTCGATCTACCACAAGATCAAGGTCTGTGCTGTAGCGGTGTCCCCAAAGTGTGGCAAGTGCTGTGCCACCACCAAGTCGCAAGGTCTTCGCATTGATGCCATTCTCAATGGAAAACTCAGCAAATTGACCAACTGCAAACTGAAGGGCATCAAATAATTGGTCGCTTTGTAATGAAACAATCTGCACAATCTACCTCCCTACGATGTCCTGCTCGTAATCAACCTGAACGAGCTTGTCGATGACATAGGGCAACGGGAGATGGCCTTCTCGTGAATAGCCATTAAGGACGCTAGACATCGGTAACGTGATGTATTCATGTGGTTGCGCACGAATAAAACATGCGATTTCGCGAGGACTCGCGCCGCTTTTCGTAATGAGGTCGTTGAGTTGGTTTGGAGACAGTTCACCAAGCACTTCCATCAACACATGGTCAAGATCTTCTCCAATGCTCCCTGTTCGAAAGGCTTGGCGGAGATGTGATGATTCGATCTGTCTGTCATAGCCTGCTTGAATATGACAGATATACGCATCGCCATCCTCATCATAGGGGAAGCGTGTCATAGCACGTGTTGTTCTGAAACTGGTATCTGGTCGAAGGAGATAGGCAAGAAACGCCGGATCGCGCTCATCCGCATAGCGCCAGTCATCACTTTCAAAATCGATGTCTTTGGGGTCCTCTGGGAGCATGGATAAGGAAACCTTCTTGTTAGGGGCCTACATTCAACCGTCAAGTGCAACGTTCGATGAAACGCTAATTTCGCCAGAATCGAAGGCGTTTTGCAAGACTTCGACTTTTTAGGGATCGACATCCTCAATCCTTGGGAACAACTCTGAATCTAGTGCTCCATTTCTTCTGGATTCAGCTCACCCTGCCATGCACTCCTTGTGAGTACGTTGACGACCTCTAGGAGCCTGCGCCGTAGGAAGTCACGATAGCGAAAATTCGATCCCGCCGCTCGTTTGGACGGTCGGTTGAGGATAATATCGGGCTATATTTGACGAA
>JAPYNO010000011.1 GCA_028283025.1 Pseudomonadales bacterium
CTCCGAACTTACTCAGAACTTATGGCTACTCGTACTATGAGAGCTTGTAGTACACGCAAGTAAGTATAGTACATAATTCCCAATTATAGTGTCGTTGAAGCAAGCCCGTCGATTTTTCTGATAGATTGCACAACAGTCGCAATTTGCAGGTGGATGCGCATGGAATCAATGGCCGCTGTCGCATGGCAAGCTGGCAAGCCACTCTCTATTGAGCGGGTTCAAGTTGATGACCCCAAGGCTGGCGAGGTGATGGTCGAGATCAAAGCCACCGGCATCTGCCACACGGACGCCTTCACGCTCTCAGGCGCCGACCCCGAAGGCTTGTTCCCAGCCATCATGGGACATGAAGGCGCCGGCGTGGTGCTCGCCGTCGGCGATGGCGTGACATCGGTCGCACCAGGCGATCATGTCATTCCGCTCTACACGCCCGAATGCCGAGAATGCAAGTTCTGCTTGTCCGGCAAAACCAATCTGTGCGGCGCGATTCGCGCAACGCAAGGACAAGGCGTGATGCCCGATGGCAGCAGCCGCTTCTCGCTTGGCAAGGAGCGGCTCTTTCACTATATGGGCACCTCGACCTTCTCCAATATCACCGTCTTGCCGGAAATCGCCGTCGCCAAAATTCGCGAGGATGCCCCGTTCGACAAGGTCTGCTACATCGGCTGCGGCGTCACTACCGGCATCGGCGCCGTGATCAATACCGCCAAAGTCGAGGCTGGCGCAAACGTGGCTGTGTTTGGGCTCGGTGGCATCGGCCTCAACGTCATCCAAGGCGCGCGGCTAGTCGACGCGAACCGCATCATCGGTGTTGATGTCAATGCTGGCAAGGCGCCGCTTGCAGAAAAGTTCGGCATGACCGACTTTATTGATGCGAGCAACGCTGACCATGTCGTCGAAGCGATTGTCGATATGACCGACGGCGGCGTCGATTATTCCTTCGAGTGCATTGGCAATGTCAGCGTCATGCGGCAAGCCCTTGAGTGCTGCCACAAGGGCTGGGGCGAGAGCGTCATCATCGGCGTCGCCGGTGCCGGGCAGGAAATCGCCACGCGCCCGTTTCAGCTTGTCACCGGCCGCGTCTGGCGCGGCACCGCATTCGGCGGTGCCAAAGGACGCAGCGACGTACCGCAAATCGTTGATTGGTACATGGAGGGCAAAATCAACATCGACGATCTTATTACGCATGTCATGCCACTTGCAGACATCAACACCGCTTTCGATCTTATGCATGAAGGCAAGTCCATACGCTCTGTCGTGACCTTTGACGCATGAGCGGCAGCGACAGCACCCAAAGTGCTGAGCACGCCGATTGGCTCGCACAAGTCAGCGAGGAGATACTCGACCCGGAACGTGCGATTTGTGACCCCCATCACCATCTTTGGGACTATCCAACGAGCCGCTATCTGCTTGACGATTTGCTCGCCGACACGGGTAGCGGCCACAATATCGTTTCCACCGTGTTCGTTGAATGCGGCGCCATGTACCGCTCGACGCAATACGAGCCTGCCGAGCGCTTCAGGCCAGTTGGTGAAACTGAGTTCGTGGGTGGCGTCGCCGCGATGAGCGCAAGCGGAGGTTACGGCGCAACGCTCGCCTGCGCCGGGATTGTCAGCTTCGCCGATTTGACTCTCGGCACGGGCGTTCGAGAGGTGCTTGAAGCACACATGTCGGCTTCAATGCGGTTTCGCGGCATACGCCACGCCACAGGCTGGCATGAGCACGATGCGATCCGCAACTCCCACACCTTGCCAAGCAAGGGCTTGATGATGGACGCACGCTTCCGCCAAGGGTTCGCCGAGCTTGGCAAGCTGAATCTCTCCTTTGATGCGTGGTTCTACCACGAGCAGCTACCGGAGTTCATTGACCTGGCGCGTGCGCACCCTGAAGTGACCTGCATTCTCGATCATTTTGGCGGACCTTTGGGCATTGGCCCCTACGAAGGCAAACGGGACGAAGTCTTCACGTTTTGGCGCGAGGCCATCGCCGAACTCGCCGAGTGCCCAAATGTCCATGCCAAGCTCGGCGGCCTCGTCATGCCAGTGAACGGCTTCGGTTTCCACAAGCGCGCGCGGCCCGCGACATCAATTGAACTCGTGCAAGCCACTAAGGACTACTATCTGCACGCCATCGACTGCTTCGGCGTCGAGCGCTGCATGTTCGAGAGTAACTTCCCCGTCGATAAGCGAAGCTGCTCGTATCATGTCCTGTGGAATGCCTTCAAGCGACTGTCGAGCGGATTCTCCGAGCATGAGAAGTCATGCCTTTTTCACAACACGGCAGCAAGGGTGTACAAGCTAGTACATCGTTTCATTGATCCGATTACACTCTCTCCGACATGACGTGGTCGAATTTTTTCCATCTGTACTGCACCGGCGCAGCGTCCACAGCTCTGCCGCGAGCGCCTTGTCGACTGGCTGGAATCAACCGTCATGCAGTTTGAGAACAACTTGTTAAGTGTAGGTTTGCGCGAAGCGCGATGGTCTGGAAAGATTCGGGTGCGCGCCCTCAGCAATGGCCGTGGAATCTCCCGTGCGGATGCGCTCATCGCTGCGACCGCGGTATCGAATGATCTCTGTCTTGCAACCCGAAACGTCAAGGCTTTCGAATTCTTGGGTATCGACATCCGCAACCCGTGGGAGCAATCCTGATTCCAACAAGATAGCCGCTTCACCTTCACTCCCCCCTGAGCACCTGAACAATCGGCATACGCGCCGCTTGCAAGGCTGGGAGTAGTCCGCCGATAAAGCCCAGAGCGAGCGCCCAGGTCACGCCCAAGGTCATGAGTTCAGGGGTCACAGCAAAATCGAATGCCACTTGGCTAAATGATGACTGATTGAGCGTTGATGCCGTATAGCCGTTGAAGAGCAGATACGCGCTACCGGCGCCGACAATGCCGCCAGCTACAGCAAGCGCGAGTGCCTCGATCATCACAGAGACCACCACAGGCAGCGCCGCGAATCCGAGCGCGCGCAAGGTCGCGATTTCTCGCGCGCGCACCGACACCGCGCTGTACATGGTGTTGAGTGCGCCAAAAATCGCCCCGACAGCCATGATGCCAGCCACGATGTAGCCAAAGACAATAATGATGCCGCTTGTCGATTCGGACTGCTGCGCATAGAACTCCGTTTCCGGCAGGAACGAATGCTGCAGGCGCTTGTCGTCCTCAAGCCGCTGATTGAGCGCATCGATCATTGACGGATCAAAGCGAACACGCAGCGACGTGAAGTCGGGCCGGCGCATAGCGCCTTGCAGCGTGCGCACATCTCCCCAAATCTCAGTCTCGTAGATGCCGCCATCGGATTCAAATAAGCCAACAATGGACAATTCCATGTCGCGCATGGGAAGTTCGCTACCCAAGTCCACGCCTTGAAATTCCGCCGATGCCTTGACGCCTGCAATGACCTCGCTCGTGCCCCATTCGAAGGCGCGGCCAGCAATGATCTTGACTTCTGGTCGAATCGAGAAGGCCTCGGCCGACACGCCGCGCAGCGGCAGGTTAGCCGCCGCGTCATTGTCGCGCTTCGGCACATCTGCCACCGCAAAGAGTTCTGTGCTGGCCTCGAATACACCTTCCATCTGCGAAATAATTGCCGCCTGTTCAATCGACACGCTCGAATTCATCTCGCCATCGGAGCCCGCACGGAGCACGAGGGCGCGGTCAGGGCGCGCAGCATCCACAAGGCTCGCGCGGAAGCCATTGCCCATGGCGAGAATCGACACGAGCACGCTCACGACAGCGCCAATCCCAACCACGATCACCAAGGACGAGTACAGCCGGCTTTGAAGTCCGAGCAGATTGAATCGGGTAATCTCAAGTGTTTGCGCGATCATCCGCGTGCCTTCAGCACGTCAACAATCGGCAGCGACGACGCTCGAATCGCTGGTATCGCGCCCACCACCAACCCGAGCAGCGCGGCAATTGCCATTGCAAAGATGAGATTGGCGCTCGTCAACTCGACCACACCGAAATTCGACAGCATGGGTTCGAGACCGATCAACGACAAGTACGAGAGGCCGATGCCGACGACTGCGCCGCTGACGTTAAGCAGCAAAGACTCGTAGAGCACCATTCGCGCCACCCAACCGTCGTTGAAACCAAGTGCTTTGAGCACACCGAGGTCGCTCAGCCGCTCTCGGAACGACTGAATCATGGTGTTGGCAACGAGCAGCAATATGCTGAAGAACACGGCCGTCAGGATCATATTGATCATCATGCCGATATTGCCAAGCTGCTTGGTGAATTGCGCGTTGTATTCGTTTTCGGTCATGGTGCGCGTCGGATTGCGCGAATTTTCAAACAGCGCATCAATGTCACTTGCAAGCAGCGCTGCTTCATCTGGGTGATCGACTTTGACCGAGATCCATCCGATCATCCCTTTGCTGTGCTGCTTGGCCTCTTCAAAATAGTCGTAGTGAATGTAGAAGTCTTCAAAATTTCCGCCGCTGCTGTTGGGGCGATCATAGATGCCGACCAACTCAAACTCCCAGAGCAGGGCGCCATCTTCCTGCGGATAAATATTGCCCATAATGGGGATGGTGTCGCCTATCTGCCACCCAAAGCGCTCTGCGGTGGAGCGGCTCGCCACCGCGCCAGTTCGCGTGTTTTCAAAGGTATCCAGATCAGCCTGGGTAATCTCAAGCTCTGAATACACGTTGAAATACTCTCGCGGCTTGACCGGAATGGTCGGAAACGCAAGGCCGAAGTCCAGATAATTGCCGCCGAACCAGTCTGCATGTGCAGCTGATTGCACACCGCTCAGCCCGCGAAGCACGTTCATGTGACTGATCGGCAAGGGGTCGATGATGGAATACTTGGGGGAGACCACGAGCCGGTCCACGCCAGCAAGATTCACCGGGCCTGAGAACATACCACCAACAGTGCGCAGCAACCCAAAAAGCAGGAAACACACGACGATGGAAAGGAAAGTGAGCCAAGTACGCACTTTCTTGCGCCCAAGATTGGCAAAGAGAAATCCGAGATAGCTCATGCGTTCACCTCTGCGCTCAAGCGTCCTTTGTCGAGGTGCAGACATTCGTGAGCGTGCCTCGCCGCCTCAGGGTCGTGGGTAACCATGACGATGGTCTTGTGATGCGAGGTGTTGAGTATCTCCATGAGGTCGAGGATTTGATTGGCCGATGCACGATCAAGATCGCCAGTCGGCTCGTCACAGACCAAAATGCGCTGATCGGCGACGAGCGCGCGCGCAATGGCGACGCGCTGCAACTGCCCACCTGAGAGTTCCGATGGCTTGTGTTTGGCGCGATTCGCAAGGCCAACAATATCGAGCGCGGTCAATGCGCGCTTCTGTCGTTCCTTCTTCGAGAGCTTGGTGAGCAGGAGCGGCAACTCGACGTTTCGCTGCGCACTTAAAACATCCATGAGATTGTAGAACTGAAAGACGAAGCCGATGTTCTGCGCACGCCAGTTTGCCAGCGCACGGCCTTTGAGCTGGGCAATGTTCACGCCACAGACGTTCACAGAGCCCTTGGTTGGCACGTCGAGCCCGCCAATCATGTTGAGCAGGGTGGTCTTGCCAGATCCCGAGGGGCCCATCAGCGCAAGGTAGCCGCCCTCATCGACAGTGAGGTCAATATGATCGAGCACCGAGATGCGCTCACCGCCTCGCTGATAGGTCTTGTGCAACTCTCGGATATCGATGATGTGTTTCATGGGTTTATCTCCCCGCGTTCACAGTCACGGCCACTTCGCCGCCTTCTCGAGCAGCCATTTGCAAGGCTTCGGAAGGCGATACCACGAGCCGCTCGCCGCCCTGTAGTCCGGCGAGCACTTCGGCTCTTGCTGCGCGCGTCTCCCCAAGCGAGATTTCAATTCGATTCACCACGCCATTGTTGTAGACGAGCACAAAGGTCTCGCCGCCTTCGCGCAGCACAGCGCTTGACGGGATTGTGACCTTGGACGGCTGATCATCCGTATCGGTGCGCACTTCCTCTTCCAAGAAAGCAACCTTCACACCCATGTCAGGCAATACTCGATCATCGCGATTGACAAAGCCGATGCGAACGCGAACCGTCGCCTTGCTGCGATCCGCGGTTGGCACGATGGCAATGGTGTTCGCCGCGTAGGGGTCATCAGGCCAAGCATTCAACACCACCTGCACGGGCTGGCCAGCCTTGACACGGTTGATATACGCCTCATTGACATCGACCTCGACCTCCAAGGACGACATATCGACGATGGTGCAGATGCCGGTGCGCGTGAAGCCGCCGCCTGCGGACATCGGCGAAATGATTTCGCCCGGCTGCGCGGTCTTCGCGACCACCACACCATCAAAGGGCGCGCGAATGAGCATATCGTTCAAGTAGCGCTGCTGTATCTCGAGCTCGCGCTCGGCGACTTTGATGTCTTCGAGCACGCTCGCCCGCCGCGCGCGCAATGCCTGCAAGCTCAATCGCGCTTGATCAAACGCCGAAGCGCTCACAAGCTGCTGCTCACTGAGCGCGGCTGTTCGCTCAAGATCGAGTCTGCCCTGCTCAATATCGATGTCGGTCTCGGCGATAGCGGCCTTGCCAGATTCAAGGCGGGACTTGAAAAGGTCGAGCTGGGCGCGCGCAATGTCATCCTCAAGCCGCGCGAGCAGGTCGCCTTGCTTAACTGCCATGCCTTCCTCAATCAACACCTCAACGACCTTGCCAGTGACCTCAGCGCTCACGGTCGCCATGCGGCGCGCGACCACATAACCGGATGCATCGAGCACACTCGGCGCTGACGGCGCGCCCGCTTCGAGCCGTGCCGATGCGAGCCGGACTTCAAACGCATCCGTACCGCCAAGTTCGAAGAAGAAGTACACGAACGCCGCAGCGCCGAATATTGCGGCAAGCAGGAGCAGGAGCAAGGGTCTTCGCAGCGCTCGCGGCGCTCGCGGCGCAGAACGGTCGATACGCAGTTGCTCTAACTTCGAGGAAGGGTCGAGCGTGTCTTGGCGTGAATCTTCCGAGGGCAAAGGAATGCGAAATAAACAACTAGATTTGGAATCTTCAAGATAGCATGTTTCACGAACCATCAGTCAGCGATACAAAGCGTGAATTGGAATTTTGGGCGCGAAACTAAAAATGAATTCAAAATCCATCTTTCTTTCATTTTTCTGCTATGCTGAATGTATCGGTCTGCAACACACCGACACAAAGCACAATCATGTTTCTCGCGATTTCTGGAGGTCGCAATCATAATGATTAAATTCTTTCATGGTCTGCTACGCATATTGGCATCGTTTTCGGTGCTGTGCGTGCTATTTTTCCAAGCGGCGCATGCCGAAGAAGGGCAGGAACAAACGGGGGGGGGGTCTGCTTCTTCGCAAATCGAAGAAGTGGTCGTCACCGGTACTCGAATTCGAGATAGAAACGTCTTTAGCTCATCGCAAATTACGACTGTCAGCGTTGAAGACCTCGCTGATCGAGGTATCACCCGCGTCGAGGACTATCTCAACGATCTGCCACAGGTCTCCCCGGGGCAAGCGATTACCGCATCCAACGGCGCAACTGGCGCGGCCACGGTCAACCTGCGCAACCTTGGCTGCGAACGCACCCTCGTGCTGATCAACGGCCAGCGGCTCGCGCCAGGCACCACCAACGGAGATAGCTGCGCCGACTTGAACACTATTCCTAGCCTGCTCCTAGAGCGGGTCGAAGTGCTCACCGGCGGCGCCTCGTCAGTCTATGGCTCGGACGCCGTGGCAGGAGTCGTCAACTTCATCCTTGATGATGAATACGAAGGCTTTAAGGCCAGCTACTCGCATAGCCTCTATCAGCACAAGAACGACAATGAAGGTTTGCGTGATCTCGTGAAGAGCTTCAATTTTGATCTGGCACCGAACGATGTGACCACAGGCGAAACCGACAAGATTTCGTTGGCATTCGGCGGTTCTGCGTTTGATGGACGTGGACACATCACCGGATTTATTGAAAAGACCGATACCAAGCCGATTTTGCAAGGCGACTACGACATTTCGGCGTGTGCGCTGTTCGGCGGCAAAAGCGTTTGCGGTGGCTCCTCGACCATCCCTCCGGGCAGATGGGCTGACTTTGGCGCTTACGCGAGGATGGGATTCGTGAACAAGGATCCGACCATCGAAGGATTGGATCTCAAGGCGCTCGGCGATGAGTTCGTGCCACGCGCCGGGCAAGTCTACAACTACAACCCGACCAATTTCTTTCAGCGCCCTGACGAGCGCTTGAACGCTGGCTTCTACGGCAAGTTTGCCATCAATGAGTACATCGAAGCCTATGCCAGCGTGCACTCGATGAACTCCGAGTCCAATGCGCAGATCGCCTACTCCGGCACGTTTGGCAACATTACTTCAATTCCCTGCTACAACCCACTGCTCTCCAAGCAGCAATACGACACTGTGTGCGGTGACTGGGTTGGCATGGGCGGCGAACATGCGCCCGACTTTGACACGAACGCGGAGGCGCTCGCCTATATTTCGTCGTTGGATATCGCCGTCGGCGATGGCGACATCATCGGCTATGAGGCACCGCTCACCTCACTCAAGCGAAACGTCGAAGGCGGCCCTCGTCAATTGCGTACCGCTTTTGACAACATCGTGCAAGTCTACGGCGTGCGCGGTGAATTTCTGGAGGACTGGAGCTTTGATGTCTCCTACCAGCTTTCCGAAGTCGAGTATTCGGAAGAGTATCGAAACGACTTGTCGGTCACTGCCATGAACCGCGCTATCAACGTCATCAGCGTTGGTGGCACCCCCACCTGTGTGGCTGTACTCACCGATGCCGACGAGAGCTGCATTCCCTACAACCTCTTCAGCGGAGGCATGCCGGGCGATGGCGGCATTCAAGGTGTGATCGACGGCGGTGAAGAGCTACAGCGCTACATCGCCAATTCCACCTTCGTCAATGGCACTGGCGAACAGCGCATATTCCAAGCCGTCGTATCGGGACAATCAGGCATTACGATTCCGGGTGCGCCAAGTGGCATTTCGGTCGCTGTTGGCTATGAGTCGAAGGATTTGAAGACCGACTTTCGACCTGACCGCCCAAGCCGCACCGGCGACCGTGCTGGCTCTGGCGGCGCGACCTTGCCGCTCTCTGGCGGGTACGAAGTAGACGAATTCTTCGCGGAAATCGGCGTGCCTGTGCTCGACACTCTGAGTCTCGATCTCGGCTATCGCTATGCCGACTACTCCACAGGCGCTGAGACCGACACATACAAGCTTGGTGCCTTCTGGCAAGCACTGCCTGATGTGGCGCTGCGCGCATCCTTCCAGTCCGCGACACGCCATGCGAACCTGTTTGAACTCTTCCGCGCCACGGGTTTCAACCTAGTGGACCTGCCGGATGACCCGTGCGGTGAGTCAATGGCTGCAACACCTGAGCAGTGCGCCAACACCGGACTCGCCGCTGATCTCTACGGGACGGACCTCGTTTCGCCCGCTGGCCAATACAACATATTGCAGGGCGGCAACGAACAGGCCTCACCGGAAGAGGCTGAGTCAACTACCATTGGCGTTGTCCTAACACCATCGTTTCTGCCGGGCTTGGTGTTGACTGTGGACTATTTCGACATTCACGTTGAAGACGGGATCGACAATATTTCGGCACCCACGGCGCTCAACAAGTGTCTCGAAACCGGACTGTCCACGTTCTGTGACTTGATCAACCGAAACCCCGACAATGGCTCGCTGTGGCTGACTGGCGGATATATTTCTGCACAGACCACCAACTTGAGCGAAGAAACAATCGAAGGCATCGACTTCATCTTCTCCTACGATATGGATACGCCCGTTGGCCCGCTCACACTTGAGGGTGTCACCACATACCTGTTGACATTTGACAAGATCGAGTTTCCCGGCGAGGCCGCAGTTGAGTGCGCTGGCGCGTGGGGATCGTCTTGCGCCAACGGCAAGAATCCGCAGCCCGAATGGAGTGGCAACTACAAGGCTACCCTACAGACCGAGCGGGATCTTCGCCTCGGCCTTGGTATGCGCTATCTTGGCGGAACGCAAGACCTTGGTTCTAATGAGATTGATTTCGGCGCGGAGATCTACTGGGATCTCACCGCCCAGTGGAGCCCTTTCGACAACTACTCAGCGACCTTTGGCGTCAGCAATGTGCTTGATGTCGACCCGCCGGTGTCATCCGATGCAGGCACTGCGCCGGGCAATGGCAACACCTTACCAGCGTACTTTGATGCGCTTGGCAGGTACATGTTTGTCACCCTTGGAGTTGAGTTCTAAAAGCGCACACGCGATCACTCGACGTGTGAGGGGCGGATTCTTCCGCCCCTCATCGTTTTCGCACGTATCGCTATACTGTGCGTTTCGGGGCAACTGCCCGGAGAGTACCTATGTCGGACAAGGTTTGGGGCGGGCGCTTTTCTGAGCCGACCGATGCCTTTGTCGAGGCATTCACTGAATCCGTGTCGTTTGATCAGCGGCTCTATGCGGCTGACATCGAAGGTTCGATCGCACACGCCAAAATGCTCTGCGCAACCGGCGTGCTCAATGACGAAGAAGTGGCCAGCATCGAAGCCGGGCTCAGCACGATCAAATCCGAAATAGAAGCAGAGATGTTTGCTTGGGATCAGGCGCTCGAAGATGTACACATGAACATCGAATCCGCACTCACCGACAAAATCGGCGAGGCAGGCAAGAAGCTGCATACCGCGCGCTCGCGCAATGATCAAGTGGCTACAGCCATGCGTCTTTACTTACGGAGCGAGATTGATGACATCCAAGGACTCATCAGTAATCTCGGCGCACACCTCTCGAAGCTTGCGCTTGACCATGCGGACGACATCATGCCGGGGTTCACGCACCTACAGCCTGCGCAGTGCGTTACGCTCGGCCATCATCTGCTCGCTTGGGCAGCGATGCTTGAGCGCGATTCCGACCGTTTCAATGATCTGCGCAAGCGGGTCAATCAAATGCCCTTGGGCAGCGCAGCACTTGCTGGCACGAGCGTGTCGATTGACCGCAACTTGACCGCCAAGCTGCTCGGCTTTGAGGGCATATGCGACAATTCGCTAGATGCCGTTAGTGATCGCGACTTTGTCATTGAATTTACGTCCAATGCCGCACTCCTTATGATGCATCTTTCGCGCTGGTGTGAAGAGCTCATCCTTTGGTCGTCCGAACAATTCGGGTTTGTCGAATTGGCTGACCGATTCACCACCGGGTCGAGCATCATGCCGCAGAAGAAAAATCCCGACGTGCCGGAACTCATCCGCGGCAAGACCGGGCGCGTGTACGGGCACCTTATATCCTTGCTGACCATCATGAAGGCGCAGCCGCTCGCCTACAACCGCGATAATCAAGAAGACAAGGTGCCGCTCTTCGACACCATCGACACCCTCAAGGCATGCCTTTGCGCAATGCAAGGCATATGCGGGCACTTGCAGTTCAATACCGAAGCCATGCGCACAGACGCCAGTCAGGGCTTGCTCGAAGCGACTGATCTCGCCGAGTATCTTGTACAAAAGGGGATGCCTTTTCGCGATGCCCACCGCATCGTCGGCGCAATTGTGCGTGAAGCGAATTCGCGCGCGATTCGCCTTGCCGAGTTCTCGCTCGAGTTGCTGCGTGCGCATAGCGAGCTCATTGAGGCCGATGTATTGACCCGCTTGACACCGGAAGGCTCTGTGCAGGGGAGAGACCATGTCGGTGGCACAGCGCCGCCACAAGTCGCTCGCGCTGCCGAACAAGCCATGAAACACTGGAACTCCAAACGACAAGGAGACTGACATGATTCGCCTAACTCTCATCATTGCCCTCAGCTTTGTTGCCGCCAACTGTGGACAAAAGGGACCGCTCGAGCCGCCAACATCCGCGGCCTTGGATGCCCCGCATCATGTCCTTGATACGCGAATCTGACAGCGAGGCAACAATTGAAGGCGTGCGGCTCGGCGATCTTGCGGAGCGCTTCGGCACGCCAACACTCATCTACTCGCGCGCCGAGATCAATGCGCGCGTAACGGCCTTTGCGAGCGCTTTTGGCGCACTCGATCACCTGCCCTGCTTCGCTGTCAAGGCGAATAACAACCTTTCTATTCTCTCCCTGATGGCAACCCGCGGCATGGGCTTTGATGTCGTCTCCGGCAACGAGCTCGAGCGCGTACTTCGCGCGAGGGGCGATGCTTCCAAGGTGGTGTTTTCAGGTGTCGGAAAACTCGCAGGCGAGCTCGACTTCGCGCTTTGCTCAGGCGTGCTATCCATCAATGTCGAGAGCAGCGATGAATTCGAGCTGGCTCTAGAGCGCGCTAAGCTCGCAGGTATTCAAGCGCCTTTGAGTGTGCGCATCAATCCTGATATCCGAGTCAGTACACATCCCTATATTGCCACTGGCGAAAAGACGACGAAATTTGGCGTGTCCGCTGAGCAAGCCGCCCAACTCTTGCTTCGTGCACATGCCTCAAAGCACGCGCGCGCTGTCGGCCTCGCCTGTCATCTCGGTTCACAAATGACTGATGCCGAACCTTTGTTGCGTGCCTGTTCACTTCTTCTCAGTGTGGTTGACGAGCTACAGACGCGAGGCGTAGAACTTGAATTCATTGACCTTGGCGGCGGATTTGGCGTTCGCTACAACAACGAGCGTGAATTCGAGCTTGGCGGGTATGCTCGCGCAATCTTAGGTCAGATCGAGGGGCGCGGACTGAAGCTCGTGACCGAGCCAGGGCGTTTCCTGATTGCCAATGCCGGCATTCTGCTCACCCGTATCATCCGCACCAAGACGAATGATGCTCAGCGCTTCGCGATTGTGGACGCCGCCATGAATGACCTAATCCGCCCAAGCCTCTATCAGGCGTGGCATCGTGTCTCGCGTGCTTCGCTGCCAAGTGATGAGGCGAGCGAGGGACCTTGGGAGATTGTCGGCCCGATTTGCGAGACCGCTGATACGCTCGCAAGCGGACGCGAGCTTGCCATCGCCAAAGACGATCTTCTGTGCATCGATTCCTGCGGCGCCTACGTCTCGGTCTTAAGCTCAAACTACAACGCGCGCAATCGCGTGGCGGAAGTGCTTGTCGATGGCGACTCGGCTCGATTGATCCGCCGCCGCGAATGCCTCAATGACCAGCTCGCGCTCGAAACTCCGTACTTGGCATAGACGAGTGCAACTCCATTTTTCGAAAATGCACGGCTGCGGCAACGACTTCCTTGTCTGCGAAGCCCTGAGTCGTCCCATAAATCTAGAAGCCGGGGAGATTCAGCGACTTGCCGACCGTCATTTCGGCGTTGGATTTGATCAGCTCTTATTGATTGAGCCGCCGCTACGTCCGACTTCTGATTTCGCACTCGCCATCTACAACAGCGACGGGTTAGCAGCAGGGCACTGCGGCAACGGTGCGAGGTGCGTGGCACGCTTTGTGTTCGACCAGAACTTCTCTCACAAGCCAATCCTCACCTGGGATATTTTGGCACCTGATGCGTCCGCAGGATGCTTTGTCACTAAGCGCCTCAGTGAAACCGATTTTGAAGTGGAAGTAGGCGTGCCAAGCTTTTCAATCGATACTATGCCTTCGGCGCTGCGAACAGATGCTCGGCAGATAGGAGCATTTCTCTTTGCAAGAGATGCCCTTGAATTCACGCCAGTTCACCTCGGAAATCCACATGCAGTGGTCATGGTTGCGGATGTGGGCGCAACTTTGGTCGATGGCATCGAAGGTGTCAACGTCGGATTCTGCCAAGTGGTTGATCGTGGGCACTTGAAGCTGCGCGTGTTCGAGCGAGGTGTCGGTGAGACGCTCGCTTGCGGCTCCGGCGCATGCGCGGCTGCCGCGGCCGCACGCATCCTAGGCAAAACAGACGCGATTGTCAGTCTTGAGATGCGAGGCGGAAATGTGCAGGTCGAATGGCAAGGGCAAGGCACAATGATCCAGCTGCGCGGCCCCGCAGAAGTCTCCTTTCGCGGCAGTCTGCGACTGTGAGTGATGCAAGCGACAAGCAATTAGAGGCGTTGCTCGCAGCGTATCTTCGCGAGCTCGTCCACGCCAAACGCTATTCGAGCCACACGGTCGCCGCCTATGAGCGTGACCTTCGGCAGTTTCTCGCACACACCGAGCTGAATGCGTGGTCTGAATGCCGCAATCATCATCTCACAGCATTTGTTGCGCAGCTACACCGAAACGGCGCGGCGAGCAAGACGATTGCGCGCAAGCTCTCATCCATCCGAGCATTTTTCGATTGGCTAGGGACGCGCGTCAGCCACAACCCTGCGCGTGGCTTTCAGACACCGAAGTCGGCTCGCAAGCTGCCCAAGGTGCTTGATGTCGATCAGGCGCAAGCATTGCTCAATTTTGAGCCTGGGAGCGCAATTGAGCGACGCGATCTCGCCATCATGGAACTGCTCTACAGCAGCGGCCTTCGCATCTCTGAGCTTGCCCATCTCAACTGCGAGGACATTGATATTGAGGGCGGCCTTGTGCGCGTGCTCGGCAAGGGCAACAAGGAGCGGCTCGTACCCGTAGGGGGCAGAGCGCGAGCGGCCATTCGCGCCATGCTGCGGGACAGGGCAGATGCATTTGCGAGCGCGCCGCTGTTTGTCGGACGAAGCGGGCAGCGCTTGAGTGTGCGCTCAATACAGGCACGCCTCAAGCGCTACGGGATTGAACAGCTCGGTAGCAGTGCGCTGCACCCGCACATGCTAAGACACAGCTTCGCAAGCCATGTGCTTGAATCTTCGGGCGATCTCAGGGCCGTGCAGGAAATGCTCGGCCATGCTGACATCGCCACGACGCAGATCTACACGCATCTTGATTTTCAGCACCTCGCCGAGGTCTATGACTCAGCCCACCCGCGCGCGCGCCGATCAAGGACATCGGAATAGCGTGGCCGATATACGACTTATCACCTTCGATCTCGATGAGACGCTTTGGCCGCTGCAACCAACGCTCTCGAAGGCGGAGCAAGCGTCGAGCGAATATCTCGTCAAGCGCGTTCCAGCGTATGAGGCATTCTTGACTTCCGGTGGCATTCGCGAGATTCGAGAGCAGGTGTTCGCCGAGACGCCATCGCTTCGCCTTCACGCTGTTTCCCGGCATGGAAGATGTCCTTGAGCGCCTTTCCGCTCGCTTCACGCTCGGCGCACTCACCAACGGCAATGCCAGCATTGAGCGAGTCGGCATCAAGCACTTGTTCGCGTTCTTCTTTAGCGCGGAAACAGTCGAGCGCGGCAAGCCGCATCCAGACATGTTTCTCGCTGCGCTCGAATCAGCGCGCGTGCGCCCCGCAGAGGCTATCCACATTGGCGACAGCCTACCGCTCGACATCGCGCCAGCCGAAGCGCTCGGCATGCACACCATTTGGGCGAACTTCGGTTGTCAAGACAGGCCGCTCGATCAAGCAGTGAAGTACGAAGCAAGGCAGGTCGCCGATCTCGAACCCTGTATCGAGAAGATTGTCAGGCGTCGCTGAGCGACGGATAGCCTTCGATATGAGCCTTCAGAGCGCCGAGTTCGGCCGGGATTTCAGTCACCTGAGCGCGTCCGTCGACAAGCGCATCAAGCCTCGGATGCCGAGGCCATTCGCCAATGATCTTATGAAGAGTCTCAGGAAACTTGGCTGGATGCGCAGTCGCCAGGCAGACAGGGGTTGCGTGCCCAAGCTCGCGCCCAATCTTGCGAGCCGCCGCCACGCCAATCGCGCTATGCGGATCGAGCACATAGCCAGATTGCTCATGCACCGCCTTGATGGTGGCGTGCATCTCTTCGCGATTGATACGCACGCCGCGAATGGCATCGTTCAAATGGTCGCGCTCGGCGGGTTCGAGTCGCGCCTCGCCGCATTCATAAAAGCGCTTCATAAAGCGAGTGACACGCTCGCCGTCTTCGGCAAACAGGTAGTAAAGGAAACGCTCCAGATTGCTCGCCGATTGAATGTCCATGGAAGGGCTTTCGGTGTATTGCACAGTGCCTCGCTTGTACACGCCCGTCTCGAAAAAACGCGCCAGGATGTCATTCTCGTTGGTGGCGAGCACCAGTCTTGAAATTGGAAAGCCCATGCGCATCGCAAGGTAGCCGGAGAAAATATTGCCAAAATTGCCGGTCGGCACCACTGGCACGATGCTGTTGCTTCTCCCCAGATTGAGGGCCGCATAGCCATAGTAGACGGTTTGCGCGAGGATGCGCGCCCAATTGACAGAATTCACCGCGCCCAACTGGTGCGCCGCCTTGAAGGTCAGGTCGGCAAACAAGGTCTTGACCAAGGCTTGACAGTCGTCAAAGCTGCCATCCACAGACAGGCAGGAGACATTCGCGGCATCCACCGAGATCATTTGCCGCTCTTGCAAACGGCTTACCCGGCCTTTCGGGTAGAGCATGAAGATGCGCATACGCGCACGACTCTTGACGGCATGAATCGCCGCGCTGCCAGTATCGCCACTCGTGGCGCCTAAGATATTGAGCACACCGCCGGTGCGCGCGAGCAGCCATTCGAACACATGTCCGAGAAATTGCAGGGCGATGTCCTTGAAGGCAAGCGTCGGCCCGTGAAAGAGCTCCATGAGATAGGCGTGGCTGAGCGATTCGAAGCGCACCACGTCCTTGCAATCGAAACTTGCATACGCTCGGCGAATGAGCAAGCTGGCATCTTCTCCTGCAAAGCCGAAGTCAGCAAGCACTTGTGTGCAAAACTCAAGATAGTCCAGTGATTGAAGATCGGGCAGCCTAGAACCAATGTGAGGCACGGAGCGCGGCAATAGCAGGCCGCCGTCAGGTGCGAGCCCCGTCAACACGGCCTCGCCAAAATCCATTGGGCTTGTATTGGTGCGCGTACTCACATAGCGCATGACCGCCAGTCCTTATTCTGAAATGCGTTGCCTCAAGTGAATCGCTTTCATTTCCATGCCTTTGCATCTCGTTCTTCAATGTACATAGGAGAGTGTACACTGATGCGCGCTCTTTTCTTGAGCGCGGAAACATGATGAGCGTATTGGAGTGGATCCCTGTTGTTGCCGCTGGCGCTCTTTGGCACGGCTGGCAAATCCTGTGGGTTGGCGGATTGCCGCGAGCGCTACGAAGAGGCGAAACTGCGCAGGCTGAACCTGGGTCGAACATGGCGTTTCAACTCTTTTGGCTCGATCAGTATGCGTGGATTGGCATGACTTTAAGCGCGCTCGGTCTATTCGGCCTTGGTGTTCGGTGCCGCACAATTGATATAGATGATGTACGCGACGTTTCTCTACGCTGGCCTTCTTGGTCTCTTGAGTGTGCTGCTCGCCAATCAAGTGCTGCGTGCGCGGGTTCGGCAGGACAGCGCGGATTGGAAGGCGCACACCACGCTTCGCGTGCAAGCCAACTTCGCTGAGAACGTACCGCTTGCGCTCATCCTACTGTTCGCCATCGAGCTTGCGATCAAGAGCACGCTCGCCGTACATATCTTGGGGAGTTTATTGCTTGTCTGCCGCCTACTCCATGCCTATGGGATGAGTCGCAGTCCAGGTGCTAACTATCCACGCTTGATCGGCGCACAAGGCACTTTTGTGCTCGTTGTCGGTGATGGGGATGGCGCTTGTGTACGTCTTCATCAGCGGTCTCTAGAGTCTCTAGCTGTTTAGACGGCTTCCGCACCGGTCTCGCCAGTGCGGATGCGCACAACTTCCTGAAGGTCGCTCACCCAGATCTTGCCATCACCCACCTTGCCGGTGCTCGCGGAACTGACGATCGCATCAATGCACTGTTCGAGCAGGTCGTCAGACACTGCGATTTCGAGCTTGACCTTTGGTAGGAAGTCCACCACATATTCAGCCCCCCGATAGAGCTCAGTGTGACCTTTTTGCCGACCAAAGCCCTTGACTTCGGTCACAGTCATGCCATGAACGTTGGTTTTTTGCAGCGCTTCCCTGACGTCCTCGAGCTTGAATGGCTTGATGATTGCAGTAACGAGTTTCATCGTTTGGCCTCCGTGATGTGTGGAGAATGATAGTACAAGTGGCGATGACGCAACGAGGAATCTAGAGAGATTTCGAAATGCTCGCGACCAATGACGCCTCGCAGGTGTCTTCGCAATATTTATCGTCGACGTCGGTACCAATCACCGCTAGTGAAAAATCGACCAATGACAAGGCGGCGTTCAAGCTGACCGAATAGTCAAGATAGCCGTCCTCGTCGGAATCGTCGTCTGCTGCCATGAAGGAGCCGAAGGTATCTTCATCGGCAAAGGCGTTGTAGCCCACATGCACGCCAACGGACAAGGCATCGTTGATGGCAAACTCATAGCCACCGTAGACATACCAAAATTCATCGGTCTCGCCGAAGTAATCGGGCGAATAGTTGACGCCGAGGGTGGCGCCAGAAAAGGCAATGCTGCCGTATGCCTCGATATAGTCAAGTTCAGTGTCGGCATTGTTTGCTGGGTAGTTGTAATAGAGGATGCCGATATCGGCACCGACATCATCGGTGATGTCGAATCCGTAGCCGCCGTAGTAGTCGATTTCGATGGCACCTTCTGACCAGGTGCCCACGTTGGAAGCCCATGTGCCGACATACACACCTGACTCAAGGCTGTAGTCGAACCCACCGGATATCGCTGGAGAATTGTCAATTTGTGAAATGCCTCGAAACCTGTAATCCGACGATAAGGCGACATTGGCCGAAAATTCGTTCGCGCTTGCGATGCCGCAAGCGGTCAAGGCAACGAGACCCAACGCATATCTCAAAAGGTATTTCATCATGTGCTCCAAAGTGTGTGCTTGAAAGTTTCGATCATTCGAGGATTCTTCCTCTTGCCGGATTGAGCAAGCATATTGCGTGCCAAGAACAACACAGCCCTTACCTACAAGGCATCGGGGCCACTTCCTACAAGGCAATAGTGCGTGCGTACCTCGCTCGTTGCATACTCCCCGCCATGTCAACCGCACGCATCTACAGTCGCGCCCAGCTCGGATTGCATGCCGTGCTTGTCACTATTGAAGTTCGCCTGACAAGCGGGCTTGCGCAAATGCACATTGTCGGCCTGCCAAAAGCTTCGGTGCGGGAATCGCGCAGCCGCGTCAAAGGCGCCATTGAGCACGCGGGCTATAGCTTCCCGGATGGGTTTGTCACAGTGAATCTCGCGCCTGCAGACCTGCCAAAGGAAGGCAGCCGATTTGATCTTGGCATTGCCGTCGGACTGCTCGCAGCGAGCGGGCACCTGCCAGCGGACGAATTGAGCCGGTACGAGTTCTTGGGCGAGCTCGGTCTGACTGGACTTGTTCGACCGGTTCGGGGCGTGCTACCGGCAGCGCTCGCCCTGCCTGAAGCGCGACAGCTCATCGTGCCCATGGACAACCTTGCAGAAGCGAGCTTGTCCGATGCAAAAGGTGTCTACGGCGTGCGCCAACTGATGGACATCCGGGAGATATTGTTAGGCAATGACGCGCAGGTTGAACAATCAACATCCGCACAGACAAGCACGCATCTTGCGCACCAAAAGAGTGCGGATTCAAAGCAGGCCTTGTCTTTGCAGGATGTGCGCGGACAAGCGTTCGCCAAGCGAGCACTCATCATTGCGGCAGCGGGCGGGCATCATCTACTCATGGAAGGGCCGCCGGGCACAGGCAAGACCATGCTCGCGAAACGCCTGGTCGGACTCAGGCCGTCGCCAGCGCGCGCCGATGCCCTTGAATCAGTGCAAATCCATTCCGTCGCTGGCAGTTCAAACGTGACAGACCTTCTTGACAGGTGTCCGTTTCGCAGTCCGCACCATACATCGAGCGCGGTGGCGATCATCGGTGGCGGCAAGCCCATTCGACCTGGCGAGATCTCTCTCGCACACAAGGGTGTGCTGTTCTTGGATGAGCTACCAGAGTTCAACCGCTCGGTGCTTGAGGCACTGCGTGAGCCTCTTGAGAGCAGAGAAGTCGAGATTGCCCGCGCGCATGGCTCGGTGCGCTATCCAGCTGAAGTGCAGTTAGTCGCCGCCATGAACCCCTGCCCGGCCGGTCGCGACTGCAACAATGACCATGCCTGCCGATGTTCGCCGGGCGAGAAAACTCGCTATCGCAACCGCATCTCAGGCCCGCTGATGGACCGCATAGACATCTATGTGCGCGTGGAGCGCCTGCCTCCGTCCGATCTCTTTGATACGAAGCCTGATGAGCACGATGACGATGCCGTGGCGAAGCGCGTCTCACATGCCATTGAACGGCAGCACGCCCGCGCAGGCAAGCTTAACCGAGATTTGACGAACAAGGAGGTGAGTCGCGACTGCGCACTTTCAGAGGCGGATACAGCGTTCTTTACGAACGCGGCGGAGAAGCTCGAACTGTCGGCCCGCGCCTGCCATAAGACTCTCAAGGTAGCGAGAACCATCGCCGATCTAGAAGGCGCGGAGGACATCGCCGCACCGCATCTCTCAGAGGCACTCGGCTACAGGGCTACCTAGCAGCCTGTTGAAAAAGAGGAATTTTGGCGGAGTCGGACGGCCAGCCCGAACAAATTGCACGCGCCTTCGGCAGTGAAGTCCCCCGTCAGGCGC
>JAPYNO010000110.1 GCA_028283025.1 Pseudomonadales bacterium
CTCGGTGGCGGTGCGAGCGGCGCCGGCAGCGTCAGCATCGAAATCCTTGACGACGACGATCCCGTCGTGCTGCCGGTCGTGTCGGTGAGCGCCGGGCCGCCGGTAGTCGAAGGCGGCGAAGCCGTATTCTCTGTTGCTGTCAGCCCAGCGCCGAGTGGCGATATCCGCGTGGGATTAACCGTGACTGACAGCGGCTCGTTCGTAGCTGCCTCGGATGTCGGCGCGCGGTTCATTACGCTGTCCGCATCGCAGCTATCGATGAGCCTTTCCATCGCGACCATCAACGATGAAGTCGACGAAGCCGACGGCGAGGTGTCTGTGATGCTTACAACCGGCGATGGCTATCTGCTGTCGCAGACCGATGCCGCCGCATCGCTCAAGGTGTCCGACGACGACGCGACTCTTGTCAGAGTCTCCACCTCAAGCGAGAATGTGGCTGAAAATCAACGCGCCACGATCACTGTGAGGATTGGCCGTGCGCTCGCAGCGTTCGAAACGCTCGAAGTTGAACTTGATCTCGGCGGTGAAGCAGAGCTTGGTGTGGACTACATCCTGCAGGCGCCGGACGTGATCCCTGCTGGCGTCGAATACAAGTCGCTCGACGCCTCGCCGCGGGTGGTCTTCACCGGCGGTTCGAGCGCGGCGCTATCGGCGCCGATCATAATCGTGCCCATTGCGGACAATGAAGACGAAGGCGCGGGCGAGCGCATCACTGTCTCCGTCGAGCCGACCTCGAACGTTACTTTAGGCGGTGGTGTGACTAGTGGCGAAGATACAATGATCGACATCGTTGAGCCGCAAGAACCAACGGATACCGTTGACCCGATGACCGGGCCGGAAGTTTCGCTGATGGCGAACGCGCCGGTCAGCGAAGGCGGCGAAGCCTTGTTCACGCTGTCCGCAAGCCCGGCGCCAGAGAACGACCTGGTGGTGCGCCTCGCGCTTAGCAGTGAGGGCGGCTTCCTTGACGCAGCGGTGAATACCGACGCCGAAGTCACGATTGCGGCTGGCGAGACATCCGCGACCTTGCGCGTTGCCACCGAAGACGATGCAGTGGACGAGCCTGACGGCGCGGTCACCGCGACGCTTAGCGCCGGTAGCGGCTATACGCTGGCCGCTTCGCCCGGCAATTCGGCGAGCGTGTCCGTGACGGACGACGACGCCACTCGCGTCACACTCGAGCTGCCGACCGGTAGCATCAATGAACCGGACGGCTCATCGATGCTCACCGTCAGCCTTGGACGCGCCCTCGTTGAAGGCGAATCCCTGCCTGTGTCCTTGGTGTTCAGCGGTAGTGCAACGCTCGGCGTCGATTACAATCTGTCCGCGCCGATCCCGGCACCGTCAGGCGTCGCCTACAGCGGCCTTGACAGCGCGCCGGTGATCACTTTCACCGGCGGTTCTGGCGCATCGGACAGCGCAACGCTGAACGTCACGGCGATTCCTGATCTTGAAATGGAGAGCGGAGATGAAACCATTTCGGTGGCCTTGGGCACCCTTGAAGCCACGTCCGGTAGCGGGCTTTCAGGCGGCGCGACCGGCGCTGGCGTGACCACGACCACGACCACCATTGAAGAGCCGACCACCGCTGTCAATCCGTCACTTATCGTTTCCGAGACATCGCTCGCGCTCACCGAAGGCGGTCAAGGCACCTACACGGTCGCGCTCGGTGTGCGCCCGCTCGGCGAAGTCACGGTAGCGATCACTGTCACGGGCGAGGCGGGACTTCAACTTTCTGCGACCAGCCTGACCTTCAGCGCCAACGCTTGGAACACGGCGCAGCGCGTGACGGTGACAGCGCTTGAGGACGACAATATGGATGATGAGCTAGGTGCGCTCGGTCACTCGGCGTCTGGCGGCGGCTATGACGGCGCGAACGCGGAAGTCGCGGTGACGGTCGCGGACAATGATCAAGCTGACCTTTCTGTGCCATCGACCGCTTGGCTCGCGCGCTTTGGACGCACTGTCTCCGAGCAGATACTCGAAGGCATCGGCGACCGTGTGGCATCGAAGCGCAGGTTGGACGCCTTGACGCCGGAGAGCGGCAGTGGCGAAGAGGGCGTCAGCTTCACGGCCATGTTCGCAGGACAGCACTTGGGCAGCGATGGTTTTGAGGCGGCTCGCGAGCCGCTCGGCTTCAGTGCGCTCGAAGGCTTCGGCCATCCGCAGCAAGGCATGAATCCGTTGCAAACACCGCAGTTTGGAGACATTGGTCGTGCGGGTGGAGGCACGTCCCTCGACGCGCAGTTGCCTTCATCGGATGCGTCCATGCCTGCATCATCGCCCTACAGTGAGGAGCAGTCGATCAAGTACTTCCTGCACCGGGCGTTGTCCGGTACTTCCTTCAATCTTGAAGGCGAGCGTGCGGACGGCTCGCAGTGGGGTCTTTGGGGACGCGGCTCGGTCACGACTTTGGAAGGCCGCTCGGGCGCTGGCGTTTCGCTCGACGGCGATGTCGTCACAGCGCAGTTCGGCGCGGACTGGGCAACGGGCCTGTGGCTGCTCGGCCTCAGCATGTCCTACAGCCAAGGTGACGGCGATTATGCGTGGGTGGACGGCAACGGCGAGCTCGAATCGACCATGAGCGCATTCACGCCGTACATCAGCGTCGGCAGTGACCGCTTCTCCGTGTGGGGCGCATTGAGCGCAGGCCGCGGCGACATGATGCTTGAACCCGAACAAGGCACCACCGTTGAAACAGACGTGGAGATGGAACTCGGCGCCGTTGGCTTGCGCAGCGAGTTGCTGCAGCTTGGTAACGGCTTCAGCGTATCGGTCTTGTCAGATGCATTCGCCATGCAATCAAGCTCAGATGCAGCGGACGGGATGCCGCAAGCCGAAGCCGATGTGAGCCGAGTTCGGGCCGCGCTCGAAGCCGCGTGGAGCCGGCGTATGGCGGGCGGCGGCCAGTTCTCGGCGCGGCTTGAAGGCGGCGTTCGCCAGGACAGCGGCGATGCCGAGGAAGGACTTGGCGGTGAAGTGTCGGCTGGCCTCTCGTGGACGCAGGGCGGACTCACCTTCGAGCTTGAAGGCCGCAGCCTGGTGACGCACGAGGACGACGATTTCAGTCAAACTGGCGCTTCTGCCTATTTTGCTTGGGATCCGCAGCCATCTTCTGAACTCGGCCTGTCTCTGTCGGTGCGCCAGCACTGGGGCGTGTCCACCGCAAGCGGCATCGATCAGCTGTTCGCCGCGCGCGACATGGGCCGCTTCGGGTTTGGGTCGGGCGGTCAGCGGCTTGACACAGAGATCGGATGGGGCTTGCCGGTGTTCGGCAATCGCTTCGTGGCGACGCCCTTCCTGCTGCACGGCGCGCAAGACCGCGCCGAACTACAGACACTGGGCTGGCGCTTAGCGCCCTTGGATGACGACAAGGCGCTCGGCCTGAACGTCAGCTTGAAAGCCATTCGCCGCCTCGGTATCACTGGCGAGCGCGAGCACGGCATCGGCATCGAAGGGGATGTTCGCTTCTAACGAGGCGTCACTTGAAGACCGGGCAAGAGCCGAGTGGCGTGGCGTTTGCGAAGGCGCTTCGCTGCTCGGTCAATAAGCGGGCGCGGAGCGTTTTCGTTCTTCGCGAATCTCTTTCACACAGTTTTGCACAAGCTTCGACAGGCGTGAGCATTGATCCGGGGCTTGGCTAGAGGCACGCTATCCGTCACCCCACATCTCATCTGTATAGCGTTTCATATCAAAACGAGGATCTTCGCTTCCCAATTGCTCGACATCGCCAAGAATGGGTTGTATTCGCTCAAGCAATTGAGTTTGCGCCTTGACAGATTCGAGTGTGGCGAGCAATGCTTGGTGTACCGCATCAGTTTTGGATGGGGCGCGAGAGGTCTTCATGGTTGCGCCAATTCGGCACCATCGCGGTTTGTCACAGTAGAACTCTGATGGCCTGCAGCTTGTGGTAGATTCATTATCTACGAAATCAACAGCAGAGATTTTGAGAAAAGCCATCTTGGAACCCACCTACACAGCCCACGATATGGCACCTTTCGCCCGCGACATGGATTATGTAGACAGTGCTGGTAAAGTATTGCCACTTCAGCGGGCAACCTAGACGCGGAGGTTTCATTATGAAAGCGCGAGACCAATCCGCCACCTCGCTGTCCGTAGGCTTTGAGTGAAATTACTTTGAGCCAGCTATTTACAAATGATGAGCTCGACGCGCTTCGATCTGTTGCGAAAAAGGTGACAGATCCTAAAGCGCGATGGAGCGAGAAGCGTGCTGGTATCAGGCAACGAAATCACACCGCAGTATCCGACGACAATAGCCATCGGTACCGGCTGTATCTGCGAGACAACCTCAATGACAAGAGCGATTTCTCGTGTGGTCTTGCATTACTTCAGAAAGGCGGAAAGCCGGTCAGTCTTGTCCGTTACAATGGCGCAAACCACCTACATGGAAATATCCACTATCGCTGCCACATTCATCGTGCAACAGCGGAGGCGCTAATGGCAGGTAAGAAGATAGATAGTCATGCGCAAGAAACGCACAGATACAGAACCTTGGAGGGCGCATTGGCCTGCTTGATCGAAGACTGCAATGTGCAAGGCTTGACCGCTAAATTTGACCAACCGGAGCTGTTTGATGAGCCTTGATGCTGCACGTTTAGAGGCTGTTCTCTGTGATCGATTATGTACGACGGTCCGCTTGCACAAGCGCGATGACGGTGTGCTCATGCTCGACACGCCCTTTACCTTTCCGGACGGCGACCATTTTCCGATGTATCTCTCCGAATCCCGCACCGGCGGAATCGTGTTAAGTGATCGAGGACATATCCTCATGCACATCAGCTACGAGCATGATATTGATACGCTTTACGACGGAGTGAGGGCATCTCTGCGCGAACAGATCGTTCTTGAGCATGGCATTCGCGAAGACAATGGCGTGTTTTTGGTGGAATCATCCCCAGATCAACTCGCGAATTCTATATTCGGGTTTGGTCAAGCACTCACCAAAATCTATGACCTGACATTTCTCAGCAGAGACCGCGTTGTGTCAACGTTTTATGAGGATATGAAGTCCGTCCTCTTCGGGATTGTTGGCGAGGAGAAAATTGAAGTGGATTATGTGCCGCTAGATGTGCCCAATGCAAACAACTATCCCGTGGACTACAGACTCGCAGGTCGGGATGGGTCTTCAGTGTTTATCTATGGGGTGCCGAATCGGGATAAGGCGCGACTGACCACCATTACGCTGTCGCATTTTTTATTGAACAACCTCTCCTTTGAATCGATTATCGTGTTTGAGAATCAACAGGAAATTCCGCGCTTGGATGTCGCCCGATTGACCAACGTGGCTGGTACTGCCGTTGCTTCTCTTGAGGCCGAGTCCGACCTTCGCCGGAAAATCGATGGCCTCGCGGCGTAGAACCTAGTTACCGCACAAGCGAGGTGATGATCGCATCACATGATGGAAGAACGAACAGCAGCGTTGCCACCATGAGCTTTCTGCTTGCAGCCGTCCAAAAGGTGTTGTAAGTTTCAACAGCCCTCCGGTGCGTCTTTGCATGGTGTACTCTTATCTGTTGATGCTTACATATTCTGCATATGGATTTTCAAATCGAAGAAGAGCACAGGCTGCTGAAGCAGACCGTTGATCGCTTTGTGAATGACCATCTGATTCCCTTGGAGCCCGCGGTGCTTGCGCGCGAAGCTCGCGGCGAAGGTGCGCGCCTCACGGCGGAAGAGCTCGCCCCGCTTCACGATACCTGCCGCGAACTCGGTCTTTGGGGACTCGATGTGCCGGAAGAAGTTGGCGGTGCTGAGCTGCCCGCGCTCGCCATGACCTTTGTCAACGAGGCGGTGGGGCGCACAGTGACGCCGTTCACCTTTCCGCCCGATTCGCCAAACCTGCACATGCTACTGACCACCGCGAATGAAGAGCAAAAGCACAAGTATCTTGAGCCATACGCGCGCGGCGAGATCGTGTCGGCCATCGGCATCTCCGAGCCCGGCGCCGGCGCGGACCCGGCGCATATGGCGACGCGTGCGGTTCGCGACGGCGATGACTGGGTCATCAATGGCCGCAAGATCTGGGTGAGTCGTGTGCCCGAGTCAGCCTTCACCATCCTCATGGCGGTGACTGATGCGGAAAAGGGTTCGCGCGGCGGCATCACTGCCTTCATTGTGGAGCGGGACACGCCGGGCTTCATCATTGAGCGCGAAATCGCCATGATCGGCGGTGCGCGCACCTATGAGCTGGTGCTTGAGGACATGCGCATCCCTGATGCGCAGCGCCTCGGCAATGAAGGCGAGGGGTTTGCGCCGATGCAGCTGCGGCTCACTGTGCGCCGTCTGCAGATGGGCGCTTGGTGCATCGGCATGGCCGAGCGCGCATTGCAAATCCTCTGCAGGCACGCCGATACTCGCGTCACCTTCGGCGAGCGCTTAGCCGATCGACAGTCGATTCAATGGTGGGTTTCGGATGCGGCAACGCGCATTCACGCGCTCAGGCTCATGGTGCAGGAAGCGGCGTGGAAGCAGGATCTCGGCATTGATGTGCGCGTGGAGGCAAGCATGATCAAGGTCTTTGGCACCGAGCTTGCCGCTGATGTGATCGATCATGGTATGCAGGCTTTGGGCGCGTTTGGCATGACCAAAGAGACGCCCTTGCAGCTCATGGCGAGCGAAGTTCGCACCATGCGCATCTACGAAGGGCCATCGGAAGTACACCGCTGGGTGGTCGCGAGACGTACCATTGCAAAATACCTGTCGTCATGACACTCGCGCACTGATGAGCTTTGCTAGAGGATAGGCATGCCAGTTCTCAAACATCCCTTAACGGGCGCTATCTATCGTTTGCGCGACGATGGCTTGGTGGACGTTGAAAACAATGGGCGCGTTGGCGCCTTTGCGTTTGACGGTCGCCACATGGGCGGCGAACTCACCCATGCCGACCCGCATATGCTCGTCTGGCTGGCCGGGCCGCAATTGCCTACAGGCAGCGATGTGCGTCGCAATCGGCCGTCAACGGCGAGCGACGACAACTAACCATATCAGGAGGGATCATCATGGCAAGTGCCGCACCTTTGTTCGATGCACGTTCTGAAGGCATCAGTTATCAGCAACTCTTGGATGGCGACATTGTGGCGCCGCATGAGACCTTGCGCCTGCAAAACAACCCGGACATTGCGCTCGTCTCGGTGCCGGTCAGCCGCTACACCTCACGCGCGTTTCACGATCTCGAAATGCAGCGGCTGTGGCCGCGGGTCTGGCAGGTGGCCTGCCGCGAAGAGGAAATTCCGCAGGTGGGCGATCACCTCACCTACGAAATCGGGCGCTTTTCGATTCTTGTGGTGCGCACAAAGCAAGGTATTCGCGCGCATCACAATGTCTGCCGTCATCGTGGCCGCCGCCTCGTTGATCATGCGGGCAACGCATCGAGCTTTATCTGTCCGTTTCACGGCTTTAGCTGGAATCTCGACGGCAGCCTGCGCAGCGTGACCTCCGAGTGGGATTTCCCGTACGTTGATCAGCCGACGCTCACGCTCACGCCTGTCGCCTGCGCGACTTGGGGCGGATGGGTATTCATCAACATGCATACAGATGCGAGCGCTGAGCCGCTCGCCTCGTTCCTGGGCAGCTTTCCTCATCACTTCGATGTCTGGAAGCCGGCGCAGCGCTACATCGAAGCGCATGTCGGCAAGATCATGAGTTGTAACTGGAAGGTGTGTCAGGAAGCCTTTATGGAGGCACTTCATGTGGTCGCTACGCATCCGCAGATCCTCGCGGGCATTGGCGATGAGAATTCGCAGTACGATGCGTGGGAGAATTTCTCGCGTGCGATCACGCCGAACGGCACGCCGAGTCCGCATCTGCGCTACCGTCCGAGTGAAGCCGAGATGTTCGATTCCACCAATATGCGCTACCTTGATGACGCGCCGGGGCCGCGCATTCCAGATGGCATGAGCGCGCGGAATTTCATGGCCAATCTCGCACGCGGCGCCATGCGTCAGGTGGTTGGTGACGATGCGTACATGCCAGACGCTGACCTCTTGGACAGTATCTACTACACGCTCTTTCCAAACTTCCATCCGTGGGGCGGATTCAATCGCATCACCTATCGCTTCCGCCCGTGGGGCGATCGCCACGACAAGTCCTTGATGGAGTGCTACTACATGAGTCCATTCAAGGGCGAGCGCCCCGACCCGGCGCCCCTGCATTTGCTGGACGAAGACGAGCCCTGGACGAACGCGCCGGAACTCGGCCTGCTCGCCAAGGTGTTCACGCAAGACACCTTCAATTTGCCGAAGGTGCAAAAAGGGCTTGAGGCGGCGCAGTACGACGAGGTGGTGCTCGCGCGCTATCAAGAAACGAAGATTCGCCACTTCCACCACCTGCTTTCGAAGTGGGTGCAGGATTAGCAGCGTCGTCCGCGGCATGGCTTCGCCGCAGCAGACATCATCAGAGGACGAAGCGCTTTTGAAGCGCGGGTCGGTGGTTGCCACTGGCACACTGCTCTCGCGCATGACAGGCTTTCTGCGCGATGTCGTGCTCGCCAACATATTTGGAGCGAGCGCGGCGGCGGATGCTTTCTTTCTCGCTTTCAGAGTACCGAACTTTTTTCGCAGGATGCTCGCCGAAGGCGCCTTCTCGCAAGGCTTTGTGCCTGTGCTCGCCAGCTTTCTGAAAGGGCCGCGCGCAACTTTGCTGCGCTTCGTGTCAGTCATTCAGGGCAATTTCCTCATGGTGCTTGTGCCTGTGTGCGTCCTCGGCGTGCTGCTCGCACCTTGGCTGATGGCGCTGTTCGCACCCGGCTTTGGTGTGGACGACCCCAGGCGCTCGCTATCAATCGATGTGCTTCGCATCACCTTCCCTTATCTTGGCTTCATGGCGCTTTCAGCCTATTGCGCTGCCATCTTGAATTGTCACTCACGATTCGCTGTGCCAGCGCTCGCACCTGTGCTATTGAACCTGTGCTTGATTGCAGCCGCGCTGTTCTTTGTCTCAAGCGTGAATCCCGCTGTCATGGCACTCGCCTATGCAGTGCTGATAGCCGGCCTCTTGCAGCTTGGCGTGCAAATGCTCGCCGTCGGCCGCCTTGGGCTGCTGACTCGGCCTCGCGTTGACTTTTCGCATGAGGGCAGTCGCAGCGTCGTCCGGCTCATGGGGCCCGCCATGCTTTCCGCCTCCGCTGGCCAATTGAATTCCTTGATCGATGCCATGCTGGCCTCGTTCCTAGTGGTCGGCAGTGTTTCTTGGCTCTACTACTCGGATCGCTTGTTCGAATTGCCGCTCGGCATCATTGCCGTAGGCTTAAGCACGGCGCTGTTGCCAAGTCTGTCGCGACTTGCTGGCGAAGACGACCAATCGGGATTCACGCGCACACTCGCGCAAGGGATGCGACTTGCGCTGCTGTTTGGCCTGCCAGCGGCGGCTGGCTTGTTCATGCTCTCCGAACCCTTGATTGCGACCATTTTCGGGCATGGTGCGTTGACCGCGCACGATGTGCGCATGGCAGCCTTGAGCCTTGAAGCCTATTCGCTCGGGCTCGTCGCGCTGATGCTAGTCAAGGTCTGCGCTCCCGCTTGGTTTGCCCGCCTCGACACCAAGACGCCGCTGCGCTACGCGCTGATTGCGGTGGCGGCGAATATCGTCTTGAACCTGCTGCTCATTGGTCATCTCGCGCATGTCGGTCTTGCGCTGGCGACGAGCCTTGCGGCTGTGTTGCACGCATGGCTGCTGCTGCGCGGACTCGGTGCGCAAGGACTGCTGCCAGAAGCCAAGCGATTGATTGTCTACACCTGCAAGCTCGGCATTGCGGCGCTCCTGATGCTGCTCTTCCTGTATTGGCTGCAGCCTCAACCCGCGTTCTGGTTTGAGGCAGGTGTGGCGGGCCGTGCGGCGTATCTTGCGGCCTTGGTGTTTGGTGCTGCGGCTGTCTACTTCGCGGCGCTGTTCGCATTTGGATTTCGTATCAAACATCTACGAGGAGAGGCTGACAAGGCGGTTGGGAATTAAGCACCCTGTATAATCGCGCACCATGGAAATTGTTCGTGGCGCCCATAACCTTCGGCCTCAGCACAGGGGTTGCGTGGCGACGCTCGGCAACTTTGACGGCGTGCATCACGGTCATCAGATGATTCTTCGCTATCTTGTGGACAAGGCGGCAGAGCATGGAGTGCCTTCGCTGCTCATCACCTTCGAGCCGCAGCCGGGCGAATTTTTTGGCGGCACTGCGACGCAAGCGCGTCTAACGAGCCTGCGCGAGAAGATGCATCTGGTGCGCATGGCGGGCATCGATCGGGTGCTGCTCATTCCATTCAATGCACATATTGCAGGGGTGACCGCCGAGGAAGTCATTGAACGCTTCCTTGTCGAATCACTCGGAGTACGCCATGTCGTGGTCGGCGACGATGCCCGCTTTGGACATGCCGCCAAGGGTGACTATCGGCTGCTGCGCACGTTCGGCGAGCGGCACGGATTCGATGTGTCGAATTTTGGGACGCTTGAACTCGACGGCACGCGCGTCAGCAGCACGCGCGTCCGCGAGTTTTTGCGCGCTGGCGAACTCGCCGCTGCCGAACAGCTGATGGGGCATCCCTATTTCATCATCGGCCGCGTGGTGCTAGGCAGGCAGCTCGGTCGCGAACTCGGATTCCCAACCGCCAACATTGCCCTGAGACGATCAGGCGCGGCTTTGCGCGGCGTGTATGCGGTCGCTGTCCAATACGGTGACACACACCTGCAAGGCATCGCGAATATCGGCACACGCCCAACGGTCGATGGCGAGCAGCATTCGCTCGAGGTGCATCTGTTTGATTTTGACGAGAACATCTATGGTGCGCGTCTTCAGGTGACCTTTCTCAAGAGAGTGCGCGAAGAGCACAAGTTCGATTCGCTCGATGCGCTCAAGCGTCAGATTCAGCGTGACATCATTGATGCGCGCAAGCTTCTTCATGACAATGACTAAACTGGCAATCGCAGACACGCTCATCTCGCGCCGCAATTTGTTTGCGCTCAGTGGCCTGCTTATTCTCGCCGACCAGGTCACGAAAGCGCTCGTGCGCCATGGCCTTGAACTGTATGAGCGCATCGAACTCCTGCCGGTGCTGAGCCTTGTTCGCCTGCACAACAGCGGCATGGCGTTCGGCCTGTTCAATGTTCCAGGCGGAGTGCAGCTGCTGATCATCACGCTGGTCGCCGTGCTGGTATCGGCTTATCTGATGCGTGAAATTTGGCTGCGGCGCACGCCAGATGCGTGGCGTGCGATCGGCTATGCCTTGGTGCTCGCGGGCGCGATTGGCAATTTAATTGATCGGTTAAGCCTCGGTCATGTTGTTGATTTCGTGCTCATGCATGCATTCGACTGGGGCTTTCCGGCGTACAACGTCGCTGATGTCTGCATCACGTTTGGAGTCGGCGCGTGGATGTGGTCGATCTTCAAGGAATCGAAGTCGTCAAGTTCGGCGTTTAGTCTTGCCGAGGTGATGGTTGTGCTGCTGATCTTGGCAGTGCTTGTATTCATTACCGTGCCGACCTATGTTGGGTTCACTGATCGCGCCGCGCAAACGGCAGGCGAAGGTGACCTCTTGCGTTGCGGCGCGAGCCTAGAGCGCAGACTCCTCGATGGCGGCTCGCTCATCGGTATCTCGGATAGTGACGGAGATGGCTCGGGAGATGCGACCACTGGTGCGATCGCGCGCGATGTCTGCGTGACGACTGCATCCGACTATCAAGTGCAAGTCATTCATGCAGAGGGCGACTTCTATCTGCTTCATGCTGTGCCAGAGGCTGATTCGGACTTGCCGTTGCTCGGCTATGATGCCTACGGCAGTACTTTTATTGACCAGAATGGCGATGGCGATTTTGACGATCCAGACGAGATGATCTGGTAGGGCGGATATCGCACAAGAAATCGCTGACATATCGCACCATGCCTATCCTACGTTCTATGCAAGACTGGTGCCATGCAATGTCCTATGCGAAGTCCTGCTTGGTGCGCCGGAGCGTCTGGACTGACTTTGATTGAAGTGCTGATTGCGCTGCTCGTGTTATCGATGGGCGCCTACGCCTTGCTGGCTGCTGGCAATCAAGCCATTCACCTGAGCCGAGATGCCATGACCGAGATGCAACAGCGTGATGCGAGCGCTGATGGACAAGCCCTGCAGCGGGCGTTCGAGCGAGCGCATCCTTCGCTATCAACCCCAGAAAGAGGTGCGGAGATCATCGAGTGCCTTGAAAACGACTGTTCACTCGAAGATTTACGCCTGACGCTTGAGGCACAAGGGTAGTGCGCAAATCTGGGCACGAGTCTGGCCTAACTTTTGTAGAGCTTTTAGTGTCCATTTCATTAAGTTCTATGACTTTTCTTGCTGCGATGCAGCTTGTAGGGACGAGCATTGGCAGCAGCGTTGACTTGGCGGCTTGGTCGAACCTGAACGACAAGGCATCGCACGCCATGCTGATCTTCGAGCAATCGGTCGCACGCGCTGGCCACCTTGGCTGCGGTGGTCGCAGCACAACAGTCCATGGTCTGCTGCGCTCGGAATTGTCTTCGACTCCAGAACTCAAATTATCGCAACCCTACGCCGTCCATCATTTCGGCATGAGCACCCAATTGTCGAACGCCGTCGAACTGCCGGTCTCATCGAGTGCCATCGATTCCCGATTTGGCATCAATGTCAGCCGCCTCGTGCCCGGCAACGACATTTTGGTTGTGCGTGGACTCGGCTACCAAGCACTGCCGCTTCGTGCGCAGACTGACAATGGGGAAGGTATTGAAGTGACCTCGCGGCGAGACGTTGGCTCGGGCGATTTCGTTGCTATCACCGATTGCGAGCATGTGGAGGTTTTTCGCATCACGAGTGTTTCAGACCGCCGCGACTACAGCCTGCTCAGGCGCGCTGCCGGTTTGGGACGTCACGACAACCAGGCGAGCCAGCTCGCCTCTCGCCGGACGTTTCGAGTCTCGCCTGTCAGCCGTCCACGATTGCACAAGGTGGAAACTGAGTTCTTCTATATCGCAACGAGTGGCGGTGCGCCTGATACAAGCGCCCTCTGGCGCAAGGACACGCAGCGGCGTCCGCTTGAGATCATTGCTGGCATTGGCGACCTGAAAGCAAGCGAAATCAAAGACAGCGACGGTCATGTCCTTGGCCTCAAGGTGAGTTTTGTCGCGCGCAGTGACTCCGAAGTGCGCGGCCAACCTGTTGAGCGCGCCTATGTGCGGCACTTCGCGTTCGAGAATATCAATCTGATGGAGCATTCGTGAACAGATGTGGCGGCTATGTGCTCGTGACCTGCCTGTATGTGGTGGCGGTGCTATCCGTATCGAGCTTGGCTCTTGTGCGCTCAGCATCGCTGATGAGCGCAGGCGCACGACTGCTCGATCAGCAACAGTCGCTGGCAATCGCAGCGCATCAGGCCCTGAATCAAGCTGAAGCGCTCAATCTGGTGGCGAGCAGCAGTTTCGACTGTCGTGGCACTCCGGAATTGAGCGTTCAAACCCAAGTGCTCCATGAACGCACGGTGAGTCGATTCAACGCCGCCAACGAGCGCATCAGTGCGCGTTACCGAATCTATGGCGTGCGAGCCTGCGCGCATGGCCGAGCATTCATGGAAACAACCTTCGGCATCTTTGAGCCTGCGGGCGTCTTTGATGGAGACGACTTGCCGACAGGCGTGCGACTCGGCCGATTGTCGTGGCGCAGAGTTTGGTGAGCCTTTTGATGCGCTCGTGCGAATCTCATCATCATAAAAATGACGCACCCGGCACATGGCCGGGCGCGAAGAGGGGGTACTACTTGGTGTAGGCGCGCCGGATTGTCACTACCGCGCGGGGGTTCGATTCCCCCTACCTCCACCCTACGCACTGTATCACGCTTTCAGGGTTGTTTAGAAATCGCTAGCATTCCACAGGCGTGCCGTCGCTCGACTCGACGATGCCATCGCCATCTGCATCGATCGCTAGGCGCGCACGGCCCGATGCGTTGAGAATGAGTTGCTTTGCCAAGCGGATATCCTTGTCTTCAGGACAGTAGGTGAGGCGGCCGCTTTGATTGGGCGTGAGCCCATTTGGTGCGAACTGAATCCAATTTCGATTGCCAAAGGAGCGCCAATCGATCTTGCCTGATGCGGCGAGTGGAGGAAAGCGATGCACGGCCCTGCCTTGATCGGTGGACAGCGTCGCGCCCTCAATCCAATCGCCTTGTTCGCCGCAAGTATCGGCACCGGGGCACAGCGTCAATGTTTGGCCGTGCGCGAGTGCCTGCTTGCGAGCCGCTTCAATCCGTGACGCAAGCTCAAGGATAATTGCCTGCGATCTGTGCTCAGCGAGCAGCGAGTCGAATCGCGGCGCCGCAAAGGCGAAAGCAATCGCGAGCAGCGTCAAGGTGACGAGCAGCTCTGGCAAGGTGAATCCCGCAGGGCTTCGGCGCTTCATGTGGACTCACCATCGGATGCTTGACGATGATCGTGAATAATCGCGCGCCGTGCGAGCGAGTCGAGGCTTGGTGCTTCGCGAGCCTTCTGGCGAGCATGGAACGCTCCATCGAACGTTGCTTCGCGACGTCGATGAATGATGCCAAAGGCCATTGGCATTGGCGGTGACAGGCGAGCGAGCAGGGCAGCAAGTGTCGCGTTCGTCTCGTCGTGTACAAGCACGTCTTCAAGATTGTCGGTGACTTCGAGTGCGAGCGTTTGCGGGTTCAGGCGAAGCCCTTTCTTCAGTTCGGCGCCGAACAAGAGCGGCTTACCATGCTCGATGCGAATCTGCTGCTCTTGCGCTGATCGTTTGTCGGTGACGGGCGCGAACACATCCTTGTTGTAGACGATGCAGTTTTGCAGAATCTCGACGAAGCTCGTGCCACTGTGCGCTTTCGCTTCCTGCAAGAGCGAAGGCAGGCCTTTCTGGTCAACATCGATGCCGCGTGCGACGAACGTGGCGCCGCTGCCAAGTGCAAATATGCAAGGCGCTGCAGGGTTCGCAAGCGACCCGTCCGGCGTGCTCGGGGAGCGCGTGCCGGTGCGTGAAGTCGGCGAGACTTGGCCCTTGGTCAAGCCGTAGGTCTCGTTGTTGAGCAACAGCACATTGAGATCGATATTGCGCCTCAGAAGGTGCAGCAGGTGATTGCCGCCAATCGACATTCCGTCGCCGTCGCCTGTGACCACCCAGACTTCGAGAGCGGGATTGGCGAGCTTGACACCTGTGGCAACGGCTGGCGCACGCCCATGAATGGTATGAAATCCATAGGTCTCGACGTAGTAAGGCATGCGCGATGCGCAGCCGATGCCCGATACGAACACGGTGTTTTCAGGCGTTGAGCCTGTTTCTGCGAGCGTCTGCAAGACGGATTTCAGGATGGAGTAGTCGCCGCAGCCGGGGCACCAGCGCACTTCGCGGTCAGTGGCAAAGGTCTTGTAGTCTGGCTTATTCATTGGCGAACATGTCTCCGATGGCATCGCGAATCTCTTGCACTTTGAATGGCAGCCCGGACACCTTGTTGTATTGTGCGATACGGCTCGCAACGCACGGAGATTCGCTGCGCACGAGCGTTGCCAGCTGGCCTACGTTGATCTCGGCAATCAAGATGCGCTCAAAATTGGCAAGCAAGTCTTCAGTCTCGGGCGCGAATGGATGCAAGAAGCGAAGATGCGCTTGCGCGACTGAGCGCCCAGAGTTGATCTCCGCCCGCACGGCCTCAAAAATCGCGCCATAGGTTGACCCCCATCCGAGCACGAGCAGCTGCGAATCGGACTCGCCCTGGACGAGCGCCTCGGTTGGCAGGAAGTCGGTAACGCGCTGAATTTTGTCATGGCGCAGCATTGTCTTGGCTTGGTGGTTGGCCGCATCGTAGCTAATGTGGCCGGAGTCGATATCGGTTTCGAGCCCACCGATGCGATACATGAGCTTGTGCGTACCGGGAATGGCCCAAGGACGTGCGAGCGAGTCCGCATCCCGCTTGAAAATCTTGTCTTGCTCAGCACGGTCGGGCAGGGCGTCCGCGAGGCGCTTGCTTGTCCAGATTGGCGGTAGATTGTCAATCTCTGGCAGGCGTGAAAACTCCGCGGCGCTCGCCAGATAGCCATCGATGAGCAGTATCACTGGCGTCATATGGCGAAGTGCGATGCGGCTCGCATCGATGACGGCGTGAAAACAGTCAGCAGGCGAACGCGCGGCCACCACCGGCAGCGGTGTGTCTCCGTTTCGCCCGTGCACGGCCTGCAGCAGGTCTGACTGCTCGGTCTTTGTGGGCAGGCCAGTCGACGGGCCGGCTCGCTGCGAATCGATGATAAGCAGCGGCAGTTCGCTTGCGATGCCGAGGCCCATGGCCTCGGTTTTGAGGGCAATGCCAGGGCCGGAACTTGATGTCACGCCAAGCGTGCCCGCATAGGATGCGCCGATAGCAGCGCAGCACGAGGCGATCTCATCTTCGGCTTGGAACACGCCGACTTGAGGGTCTTTGGTATTCGCAAGCTCATGCAAGATGGCCGATGCGGGCGTGATGGGGTATGAACAGAACAATAGGTCGATATTGGCGAGCCTGCTCACCGCGGACAGCCCAAGCGCGACCGCCTCAGCGCCACGAATTGTTCGGTATTCGGCGGCTTCAAGCGGCATTTCGGCGATTGTCTGACGCTCGAACACATGCGCGACTTCCGCAGTGTCCGCGAACGCATGGCCGGCATTGACGGCGGCAGTATTGGCTTTGAGTATCTGCGGACGGGATTTGAAGCGATCACGAATCCAATCAGCCAAAGGTTCTCTCGGCAAACCAAAGGTCCACAGGAGGAAGCCGAGGACGAAGAAGTTGCGCGAGCGGATGGCATCCGGCCGCTTCATCTCGAAAGGCTTGAGCGCTTGCAAGGTCTGCCCTGTGATGTCAATTGGATAGACATCGAAGCCGGCGAGTGCCTTTCCGTGCAGCGGGTTGTCGTCGAACCCTGCTTTTTTGAGCTGGCGGTCGTTGAAGGTGGCTTCGTCCACGATGATCAGTGCGCCAGGCTCAATGAGTGGCAAGCTGACTTTGAGTGCCGCCGGGTTGAAGGCCACGAGCACATCAGGGCTGTCTCCGGGCGTATGAACGTCCGCTGCGCCAAATTGCACTTGAAACGCTGACACGCCGTAGGTGGAACCTGCGGGCGCGCGAATCTCCGCCGGAAAGTCTTGCAAGGTGCCGAGGTCAAAGCCCGCATAACCGACCGAATTGGTGAAATGATGACCGCTCAGTTGCATGCCGTCGCCGGAATCGCCAGCGAAGCGAACAACGTGGTAGTCGCGGGTTTTGACTCTGTGCGAAGTAGTTGTCATGCGTTTTCAGTAGGCGTTAGTGTCGTTTTCGGGCGATCATAAGACCATCGCCCACGGGCACGATGACGGCATCCACGCGCTCGTCGCTGTGTACTTGGCGTGTGACTCGGCGAATCGCCTCAACTGACGCATCGCTCTGGCTCTGATCAGCGACCGAGCCGCCCCAGAAGACATTGTCGATGCATATGAGCCCGCTTGGGCGCACTAGGCGATAGGCTGACTCGTAGTATTTTTCGTAATTCTCCTTGTCCGCGTCAATGAACGCAAAGTCGAAGCTTCGCCCTTGGCCTGAATGCACGAGTTCATGCAAAGTGTCAACGGCTGGCCCCAAGCGAAGTTCGATTCGATCTGCGACCCCTGCCTTTTGCCAGTGCGCTTTGGCAATCGCCGTCCAGTCCTCAGACACATCGCAGGTCAGGAGCTGTCCATCCGGCGGCAGGGCTTCTGCGACAACGAGCGCGCTGTAGCCGGTGAACGTGCCGATCTCAAGCGCCCTTTGAGCCTGAATGCTGTGCGCGAGCAACGCCATCAGGGCGCCTTGCTCTGGGCAGATTTGCATGGCGGAAATACGACCAAGTTCTGCGGTGCGCGAACGCAGCGCTGCCGCTGCGGGCGATTCACGCACACCAAAGGTGTGCAGGTACTCGCGCATGCTTTTCGGAAACACCCAAGTTTGGTTTGACATCGACTTCACATCAGTGCGAAGGCACACATTCTAGGTCACTGAGGCGATGAGTGGCTGTTGAAAAGGCTTCAAGTTGTTGCCTTGACTCGATCATCTGGCCTTGCGCAGAGTGCTCGCACAGTCACATGACTGTGCAAACAAGTTTCAAAAGCACTTCACACGGGATGCAAGGAGAGGAGCAAATGCCGGAACTTGAAGATGTATTTGAGATGGACGATAGCTTGGTCGGATACCCAGAGGACGCGGGAGAATCGCTTGATGCGAACGGGCAGGTGGATGATCGTGCGGCTCGCAACGGTACTTTGAATCGTCTGGCGGTACGCCGTGCGATCGAAGCTGAGCGTGAGAAGAAGCGTATCGCGCGCGATTTGGACGCCATCGATTTTGATATAGACGACTTTTAGCCATCAGAGTCGGTAACATCGTTCGGAGCTTGCTTGAAATTGGCTCCGAATGAGGCCCTCGACACCCCTGAACGCACGCAACTCGAAGCAACGCAGGCTGCTCCTTGTCGGCGGCGGCCATAGTCATATCCAAGTGTTGAGGCGGCGCATGATGCGGCCTATCGAGGGTACGCATCTTGCCGTGACGCTCGTTGCAAGAGAGGTGCACACGCCCTATTCAGGCATGCTGCCAGGGCATGTTGCTGGCCGCTATGCCCATGATGAGATGCATATTGATCTTGCGAAGCTGTGCCGGGCTGCGGATGCTGAGCTTGTGATCGACGAAGTCGTGGCGATCGACCTCGAATCGAAACAGGTGGCCACGCGATCACATCCGCCGATGTGCTGTGATGTGCTGTCGCTCAATGCCGGTGCGGTGCCCGGCATTCAAGGTGTTGAGATTGGCGGTCTGGTGACGCCGGTCAAGCCAATCGGTCAATTCTTGACGGCCTGGTCTCAGCTGCGCAGCACCTTTGAATCGGCCTTGCGGGCAGGGCAGGGGCGCAGCCTCGCGGTAGTGGGCGCCGGTCCTGGGGGTATCGAACTCATACTCGCTATCAGCAGATTGTTCGAACACACTGCCTTGAACTTGACGCTTATTGAGGCCGAAGAGACGATTCTGCCTGCCCATCACAGGCAAGTCAGACGCTGGGCGGAAGCCGAGCTCAAGGCTGCTGGCGTGCGCATCTTGAAGGGATTTCAAGTTGCTAAAATCGATTCTGAAGGACTCGTTGACAGCGCGGGCAAGACCGTCTGCGCTGATCACACCTTGTGGACAACTGGTGTAGCAGCGCCTTCGTACCCACAAGATAGTGGGCTTCAAGTCGATGCGTTGGGCTTTGTCAGTGTCAACAAACACCTCCAGTCATTAAGTCATCCTTGGGTCTTTGCCGCAGGCGATATCGCAGACCTTGCAGAGCAGCCGAGGCCAAAGTCTGGTGTCTATGCGGTGCGCGCAGGCCCGGTGCTTGCCGAGAATCTGCTTCGCTTCTCACAAGGCGTGGTGCTCAAACCCTACCGTGCGCAAAAGCAGGCACTTGCTATCATCGCAAATGCCCGAGGCGCGGCGGCGGCTTCGCGAGGGCAATTCTTTGCTGCCGGCAAGCCGATATGCTGGCTCAAAGAGCGTATCGACCGTCGCTTCATGGCCCGTTTCGTACCGCCGCCGATGACCGAAGACCCTGATGATTCGACTGGCGAAGAGTCTGCTATGCGCTGCGCTGGCTGCGGTTCAAAGCTGCCGGCAGACATTTTGCGCCGCGTGCTCAAGCGTCTCGACATACACCCTAGCGAGCAGGTGCTGCAAGGCATCGGCGAAGATGCCGCCATCATTCAAAATGGGACACACACCTTGTGCGTCTCCACCGACCACTTTCCGCAAATGGTCAGCGACACCTACCTCTTTGGGCGCATCGCCGCGCATCATGGCTTGAATGATCTCTTTGCCATGGGCGCAAGGCCGCGCTACGCCCTCGTCAATCTGAGCGTCAAGCTCATGGCGCCGAGGCTCATGGAGGAAGCAGCCTATCTCGCGCTCAAAGGCGCGGGCGATGTGTTCCGAGCATGTGGAGTCACCTTGGTCGGCGGTCATTCAACAGAGAGCGAGACGACTCAGCTTGGCTGCACGGTGTTCGGCGAGCTGCCAGGCCCACCGCTGATGAAGTCGGGCTTGGCCAAAGGGGATCTGCTTATTCTGACGAAGCCGATAGGCCTCGGTGTCCTGCTCGCCGGGGATATGCGAATGCGCACGCCTGGTCGCCATCTTGAGGCGGCGCTTGCCGTCATGGATCAGTCGAATGCTGGCGCAGTCAAGGCCCTGCTCGATCACGGTGGGAACAGTTGCACCGATGTCACCGGCTTCGGACTGCTTGGTCATCTGCTTGAGATGCTGCGCGCTTCAAGCGCAGCGGCGGAACTTCATCTCGATCAGGTGCCCCTGCTTGACGGTGCGTATCGTCTGATGAGTGAAGGTGTTGAAAGCAGCTTGCAATCGGCTAATGAAAGCGTGCTTGAAGATGTTGAGCTGCGCGGGGTTGATCTCGCTGATCCGGCGTTACGTCTACTGATGGACCCGCAAACATCAGGCGGCATGCTTTTTGGAATTAGCGCGGCGAGCAGCGAACCGTTGATCGCAGCCTTGCGCGCATCTGGATATGTCGAGGCTTCTATCATCGGACGCATCGAACACATTGGTCAGCGGGCATCGAACGCCTGTTCGTGCACTATTATGAAGGATTGCATGACGGAGTCTCCAAAGTTTCCGCTCTGATGCGTCGTGTTGCGCTCTGCGCGTGTGCTTGGCTGGTGCCATCTCACTTGCTCGCGGACAGTGTTCTTGTAGCCGTGGCAAGCAATTTCGCACCTGCGCTTGCGACGCTGACAATTGAATTCGAGCGCGCGAGTGGACACAAGCTGCGCACTGCTGCTGGCTCCACGGGCAAGCTCTATGCGCAGATCGTTCAAGGCGCACCCTTTGATGTGTTTCTTGCGGCCGATCAAACTCGTCCTCGCCTGCTCGAAGCGTCCGGTCATGCAGTGAACGGCTCCCGCTTCACCTATGCGAACGGTCGGCTGGCGCTTTGCAGCCGAGATGTGCGCGCGTCTGATGAATCTCTTGTGGAAGTCCTGAGATTGACGGAATTTCGTCACTTTGCCATTGCCAATCCGAACACTGCGCCTTATGGCGTCGCCGCCTTGCAAGCATTGCAAGCACTTGAACTCGACGATGTGGTTGAGCGCAAGTTAGTACGCGGTGAGAATGTCGGGCAGGCGCTCGCTTTCGTCGTTTCCGGCAGCGCTGAGTATGGTCTTGTCGCGCTTTCAGGCGTGCAGGTCGCGGCGATGGCGGGAGGCTTCTGGGAAGTGCCCGCGGCGCTGCATGAACCCATATCGCAAGATGCCGTGCTGCTCGCCCGCGCCCGAAACAATCCTGCGGCCAACGAGTTTCTTGCCTACTTGCAGAGCACCGGCGCGCAGCAGACAATTGTCGAAATAGGGTACAACCTTCCCTAGCCGCCATGCCTGACCTGTCTCCTGTCTGGCTCTCGGTCGCACTCGCCGCGATCACCACTATCCTGCTGCTCATTCTTGGCACGCCGCTTGCGTGGTGGCTTTCACAGACGCGATCACGCATTCGGCCATTGGTCGAAGCGGTGACCGCGCTGCCGTTGGTGCTGCCGCCCACGGTGCTCGGCTTCTACCTGCTCATACTCTTCAGCCCGGCGTCCTCATTTGGTGGCTTCTGGCTAGAAGTGACTGGCGAGACGCTGACCTTTTCGTTCACAGGCCTCGTGCTTGCCTCGGTGATCTATTCGTTGCCCTTCATGGTGCAGCCGCTCACAAGCGCGTTTGCGGCGAATGGCCGCAGCTTCATGGAGGCGGCGGCAAGTCTTCGAGCATCGCCGCTCGATGCTTTTTTTCGCGTTGCTGTGCCACTGTCGGCACGCGGCTTTGTTACGGCCATGGTGTTGACTTTCACGCACACGCTTGGCGAATTCGGCGTGGTGCTGATGGTCGGCGGCAATATTCCCGGGCAAACGCGCGTGGTGTCGATCGCCATTTATGAGCATGTAGAGACCCTTCAGTATGCCGATGCCCATGTGCTCTCGGCAGGTTTGCTGATCTTCGCTTTCGTCGTCCTTGCGGCCGTCTACACTGTCAATCGCCGGAGTTCGGTGCATGTCGGCTGATCTATTGCGGCTCACAATCGAGCTCGCGCTTGGCGACTTCTCGCTGTTCGTGGACGAAGAGATTTCCGCAGTCGGTGTGACGGCGGTTTTCGGGCCGAGCGGCAGCGGCAAGAGCACCTTGCTACGCGCAATTGCTGGCTTTCAAGCATTGAAAGCTGGCCGCATCAGCCTCGGTCGCGAGACGTGGCACGACCAAGAACGGGGCGTATTTGTACCTGCTCACACGCGCCCGGTCGGGTTCCTGTTTCAAGACGCACGCCTTTTCTCGCATCTTGACGTTGCGGGCAATCTCGCTTTTGCTGAGCGCCGCAGCCGCGGCGCTGCAGTCAACTTTGAGACTGGCGAACTCATTGATATTTTCGATCTTGCAGTGCTCCTCAATCGCCGAGTCGATACGCTTTCCGGTGGCGAGCGGCAGCGAGTGGCGCTCGTGCGTACACTGCTGACGCGGCCGAAGCTTTTGCTGCTCGATGAGCCGCTCTCGGCCCTTGACCGAGCGCGCAAGGCCGAGATCCTGCCTTATCTTGATCGTGCCCAGGCGCACTTCTCGCTACCGACCCTGTATGTGAGCCACGATATTGACGAGGTCGCCCACATCGCCGACCAGGTACTCGTGCTTGTGGACGGCAAGGTGACGATGCGCGGCGCGGCGTTCGATGTGTTTGAGCATCTCGACCTTGCCATGTCTGACAGCGACCCGGATGCGGGTGTGTTGGTCGAAGGACGCATCGCTGACCATGACGAGCGTTTGCAAGTGACCCGCGTGGATATTGGGGGTGATGCGCTGACCATACCGCGTGCGGCGCATCTGCAAGAAGGGACGCTTGTACGCCTTCGGATTCGCACGCGAGATGTGGCCTTGGCGACCGTTCGTCCTCATGCTATCAGCATCCGCAATGTGCTTGCGGGCACGCTCATGGAATTACATCCGGCTGGCGGCCTCGGTCAAGTCGATGCGAGAGTTCGCTTGCGCGGTATGGAAGTCAGCGCGCGGCTCACCCAAGCGGCGGTGGAAGAACTCGCGCTCACGCCTGGCATGGAAGTGTTCGCGCTGATCAAGAGCGTCAGGCTTGCCGTATCTTGAAAACTTGGGTAAGGAAGACGTGCCAGCGGCGAGATTTCTGAGATAGACTTGCCTCCGGAAGAGCAACGCCTCCGGTGAGGCGCGCGGCCTTCAAAGCCGTTGAGGCGCGTCATCGCGCTTGGTGGGTTCGACTCCTGCCTCTTCCGCCCGCTGTTAAGCAGGCGGGCTCATAAGCATCGATACGACGGCAAGAATGATGGTGGTCTGAGCGACCATCGCGCCAAGCACCCACTTGATGAGCGTGCCTTTGGCTTCTTCAATTTTCGCCATGGTTTCGAGTCTCAAGGCTTCAATCCCGCTCTTTGTTTCTTGCCGCAGAGCTTCCATGCCGCCCTGTGTTTCTTGCCGCAGGGCGTCAATCTCGGCCTTTGTTTCTTGTCGCAAGGCTTCCATGCCGCCCTGTGTTTCTTGCCGCAGGGCGTCAATCTCGGCCTTTGTTTCTTGTCGCAGGGCTTCCATGCCGCCCTGTGTTTCTTGCCGCAGGGCGTCAATCTCGGCCTTTGTTTCTTGTCGCAGGGCTTCCATGCCCGCCTCGATCCTTGCGATGTCAGATTTCGTTGCAAGGTTGGCGTTGAGAAAGGCGATCTGCTCCTCGGCGAGAGTTTCCGCC